>NZ_JBKIWN010000005.1:0-333339 GCF_058146165.1 Streptomyces sp. AM25
CCCCGGGTCAATTCCATGAGCGCCCACAACCACGAACGCCGACTCGCGTCTCTGGAACGCTCCCGCTGGCCCCTGCCCAGCCTGGCTGTCCTCATCGCCCTGCTCGGCGTCGTCATTCCCCTGTGGCAGGCCACGGCTGCCAACTGAAGCCGACCAATCGGCGTGAGCCTGCACGTCTGGAACAGCGACAACGGCCCGCCCCCGCAGTCGGGGGCGGGCCGTTTTGTCGTACCCGGCCTCGGGCTCAAATCGAGATCTTGACCCGCTTGGCGATCTTGTTGAGCCGCGGGTTGCTGCGCTTGTGCAGCGACACCATCACACGGAACAGCTCCTGACTCGTCGGGTGAACCTTGGCGAGTTGCGGAGCAACATCCCAAGCCCTTTCCAAGGACTCCAGGGCGCCGTCACGATCCCCGAGGGCCAGGCGTGCCCGCGAGGTGTCCAGGTGCATCGGACCCACCCGCGTCGCGGGAAGCGTGATCTCCTGCCGCTGAAGATCCTGGGAGACCTGAAGTGCTTTGCTGTGCCTCCTGAGGTCACCCGATGTTGAGATGATGTGGATCGCGCTGTTCTGCGGGCCGAAGTGCATCTCATGCTTCATCACATCGGAATCGAACTCAGCGGCGTATCGTTCCGCCCGCGCGATGTGCTCATCAGCCGCCCTCTTGTCCCGCAGTCGGCCTGCGAGGGTCAGGCCCCGAAGGTGAAGACACCCCAGGCCGAACGCCCGCTCGGCTCCACTCAGCGTGGACTCCGCCTTCGTGATGGCTTGCTCGACCACGGCCAGGCCGCCCGCGAAGTCCCCATTGTTGAGGAACATGCCTGCCTGGTCACGTGCTGCCACGATCCCCACCAGCGGCGTGGCGCGCTCGGCGGCGAGCACCTGTTTGATGGAAGCCAGTTCGCAGAGGTCGAGCCACCTGTGACGGGCCGCCACCCAATAGACAGTGCTGTACGTGTCGGCCACCAGTGTCCAGGCTTCGGGCGTCCCGGTGGCGTGTGCGTGGTTCTGGGCGCGGCTCAAGAGGCTCGGGAGGAGCGCGAGGACTTCGGCAAGGTCCGTGTTGAAGCGGTGTGTGGTGAGCCTCGCGAGGTCGGCCTTCAGGTCTGCGACTGAACGAGGCGGTTCGCCTGCGAGATCGAAGCGGCGCATCGCCGCCCGAAGCTCCCTCAGGTTGTCCTCACTCGTCACCGGTGCTTTGCCCAAGACCTCGTCGAGAGTGATGTCCATTGCTGATGCGAGAGCGGCGGCCATCCCCTGAGTCAGGGCTCGGTCACCAACCTCGATCTTGCTCAGCATCGACAACGACACGCCAGCACGCCGGGCCAGCTGCACTTGGCTCAGGTTGTGCTCCTTGCGGAGGACAGCGACGTTCTTCCCCGGTCCCGGCATACGTTCCTCGTGGGTCATGAGGTCCCCTTCGGTGCGGTGGGTCGCTTCCATGTTCCCCGGATCTGCGCCTGGGTGCACCACCACTGTGCAACTTCTGTGCAAGTTCGGCTGGGGCGAACGGGAGTTGACTGGTCGTAAGCAGACAGTCACATCAAGGGGATGAGTGATGGGAACTGCGACTCAGCAGCATGCGCCGACCCGAGAGGAATCGGCTCGCACCATCGCCAAGAACGCCGTACCGGAGATCGAGGAAGCCCTCAAAGAGATGAGGGTGATCGGTGAGGTGACGGCGGACGGCATGCTCAACGGACACGGTTTGGTGCACATCACTCTGTGCTCCGGAGACGCGTACTCCTTCGCCCGGTGGGTTCGTGCCCGGGTCTGGGAGCAGGAAGAGGACGGCGCCGCGGCCGGTGAGGCGAGCCGTCGGTGAGCGAGACGCCTCGCGAGGCCATGCCGCCGGATGGCATGAGGATGTGGATCATCGGGCCGTCTCAGGTTCGGGTCGGTGATCTGTTCCGTATCGATGGTGCTTGGCGCCCGGTGAAGGACATGAGAGCGGTGCAGGAGACGCGGGTCCGATTCCTGCACTTCGCTGATCACGTGCCCGTGGCATTGAAACCGAACAGTGTCGTGAGGGTCTGCCGGAAGACCGACCGAACGAGCGTTCCGGCTCTGCGTCGCCTCGCCCGAGTCGAGTCGTCTGTCCGTTGGCGGGGGAGATGACTATGCCGCGCAGATGGTTTCGATTCATTCCGTTCAAGATTGCCCAAGATCTGACGGCGTGGCCGGAGTACGCGGCCCAATGCGTTTCGGGTGACGAGTCGGACTGTGGTGAGAAGTCCGGTTGGAAGGGGCACCCGGACGACATCGAAGAGTGGATGAAGAAGCACACGGAGCAGACGTTCCATCTCCGGTACCGCCGGCTCTTCGCGGACTTCGCTGAACTTGAACCGCCCGAGGACTTCGACCCTTCGAAGGTGGTACGGGGTGAGACCGTCCAGCACTGCCGAGCCCTGGACGGCCCCGCGCCAGTACCTGCGCTCGAACGTGCGGGCGTAACCCGTTAGATGCCTGCCCGGTCGCCCCCTTATCGATGGGCGGCGGCCGGGTGGGTCCAGCCCACCAACCAAGGAGAACTGTGGTCTTCCAACGCAGGGCCGGCAAGGTCGGAACGGGTTCGGACGGTATGTCCACCCGCAAAGACAAGTCCAGCCGCACGGCCGAGCCCAATCCGCACGGGAACCGCGCGGAGCGACGAGCAGCGGAGAAGGACGCGAAGAAGAACCGGGGCTAGCGAGCCCCACAGACGCTCGCCTGGTCGCACGTTCCGCGAAGGGGAGTCGGCCGGGCGGGCCAGCAAGTGCACGACGACGCAGGGCAGGGCCCTGCGTTGATCCACGTCAACGAGTGGAAGGGCACGAGCATGGCGACACCAGCGTTACCCGCCGAGCGGATCACCACGTCATTCCTGTGGGTGGACCTGACCCGGAAATGCCAGCTTGAATGCGATCACTGCTACAACGCGTCGGGGCCGACCGGCACTCACGGCACCATGTCCCGTGAGGACTGGATCAGCGTCCTGGACCAGGCCGCCGGCTGCGGCGTGACCGACGTGCAGTTCATCGGCGGTGAGCCGACCATGCACTCGCACTTCGCGGAGCTGGTGGACCACGCGCTGACCACCGGCCTGGACGTCGAGGTGTACAGCAACCTCGTCCACATCTCTCCGTCGCACTGGACCCTGTTCCAGCGCGAAGGGTGCGCGCTCGCCACGTCGTACTACTCGGCCAAGGCTGACGAGCACGACGCGATGACGAAGCGGCGCAGCCACCGCCTGACCCGGGCGAACATCGAAAAGGCCGTCCGGCTCGGCATCCCGCTGCGCGCCGGCATCGTCGGCGAGACCGATCAGCAGATCGCCGAAGCGCGCCGCGATCTGGAATCGCTCGGCGTCCAGCGGATCGGTGTGGACCGCGTCCGCCCCTTCGGGCGCGCTGCGTGCAGCCAGGAGCCGGACCCGTCTGCTCTGTGTGGCGGGTGTGGTGACGGCAGGGCTGCGATCGACCCGAGCGGCAACGTCTCGCCCTGCGTCTTCTCCACCTGGATGGGTGTCGGCAATGTCCGCGAGGACTCTCTCACCTCTATCCTGAGCGGTCCCACCCTGTCAGACGCCGTGAACTCTCTCCGAGAGGTCTGGGGGTGGGGCAAGGGCAAGGGCGGGGGTAAGGACAAGGGCGGCGGTCAGAGCAAGCCGTGCAACCCTGACTGTGTCCCGAAGAATCCGTGCGACCCGCGTGGGTGCGAGCCGAATGCGGAGTGCGGCCCGGGGACCCCGCGCAGCGAATGCAGGCCCAAGAACTGACGTAACCGAGGAGTCCCGACGTGGGTGACCTGCCCGATGGCCACTTCCGAGCGCTGATCTACCCGCACACCGGAGAAGTCACCCATGTTCGGGTTCCGGACCGGGGGTTCAGTTCGGACTTCGCTGCGGTCATCAACAGTGAGAAGGGCTCGTTCTTCGTCAAGGCCGTGTTCAACCAGCCGGGAGGACGACGGGACTCCATTCTCCGAGAACGGGAGATCAATCCCTACGTGACGCCTCTCTCGCCTTCGCTGCTGTGGAGCATTGATGGCGGAGACGACGTCGGATGGATCATCCTCGCGTTCGAAGTGATCGAAGAGCGCGGCTTGGACTTCGAACCGGGATCGCCGGATCTGCCTCTCGCCGTGGATCTCCTCAACCGGGCGTCGGCTCTAGAGCTGCCCGACGTCGCTCGGGACTGGCGGGAGGACCGGTGGGACGCGTACGCGAGTAGCGAAGACGAGCTGCCGTTTCTCCGCGGTGATTCCCTGCTTCACACCGACATCAACCCATCCAACTTGACGGTAGGGGATGCAGGCTCGTGGATCATCGATTGGGGATGGCCTACGTGCGGGCCTGCCTTCATCGATCCGGCCTGTTTCGTCGTGCAGCTGATCTCAGCCGGCCACTCTCCTGAGTCCGCCGAGTCTTGGGCTGCTGGATGCTCGGCATGGGCGAACGCAGACCCGAAGGCGATCGATGTGTTCGCCATGGCCGATCTGCGGATGGCTCGTGCTATCGCCAACCGACGTCCCGATGAGTCGTGGCTGATGGCCATGGCGGATGCGGGACAGGCGTGGGCGGACCACCGAGGCATCGTCGGGGCGTAGAAAGCACCCCTTGTCCGGTCGCGCACGGGCCCTTCCCGGAGCACTGGGGAGGGCCTGCTTTCTACAGGTCATATGGGACTACTCGGGCAATGGAATGGGGGCCGCGTTGCTCCGTTCGCGGCCGGGGTGGTCTGGGCGGAGGGTTGTACTGGCGGAGTTCGAGGAGATGGCCATGCCAGTGTCCGAATCTGCCGCAGCATCCCACGGCGCGGTGGATACTGGGGGCGAGCCGAGACCGTGGGCCGGCCGTAGGGCTGTGCACCTAGTCGTGCCCCCGGACCCCGGGCCGGCGGTCTCTCAGGGCTCGGCTGTTCTGGCCGGCCAGGGCAGCCGGTGCTGGCCGGGGACGCCTGGCCAGCACCACTGCTCCAACAAGGGTCCGCGGGCCCTGCACCAAAAGTGGTGTTCGGTGACGTTGTATGCCGGTCCGGACGCTGCTTCCGGTACCTGTTGGCGATCGGGCCAGCCGGCTCCGCCTCTTGGCCCAGTGGGCCCTACCTTCGACAGCGCCCCGGGGGAGTATGGGGCCCTCTGGTGAGATAGGGGGTGAGTGCGGATGCCGCCGACATCAGAGCGGTGCGCGGTACTCCAGCGGGCCCAGAGGATGAGCGATCACGCTCGTAGGCAATTCGCCGACGCGCAGCGGATGCGCGAGGACCTCACGGTGACCTTGGCCAGGGTCCGGCTGGCGGCTTCCGGCACGTCTCGCGAACCCACCAGGCCGCAAGCAAGGTCGGTACAGCCGCGAAGTTGAGCGAACGTCCCGGACGGCGCTGTTGAGTGATTGAGTGAACGATAGAGGTCTTCTCGCAACCAATCGGAGATGCCCTAAGCTGCCGAGTTGGCCATGTACCGCCGCCCCGTCCGGGCGGCCACCCCGAAGTGGGCGCCCAGCGTCTCGCCGGTGACCGTGACTCCACGCGCCTCCAGGTCGGCCATGGCCGCGCGTATCGTGGCAGCATCCGGTACGCTCCGGCCACGGTTGCCCCAGTGTCCTCGGCCGCTACTGGCAGCGGCTGGCTGCCCGTCAGAGGCCACCAGAGCAAGGCCAGGGAGCGTGTCCGGTTCGCAGGTGTCCTCCCTGGCCACCGCCTCCGTGGCTACCGGCTGGGTGGCCACATCCACCAGGCGGCCACCGGCCGCTGCGGCGGCCGCGGCCACTGACTCCGGGATGGCCGCCGACTCATCAGCGGCCACTGTGGCCGCGGTCGGCGAACCGTTCACGGCCGCCGAGTCCGCAGCTGCCCCGGGGCCGTCGGCCACGGCCTCCGTACCGGCGGCCGTCCCGGCCGGGTGGCCACCAGCCTCTGAAGTAGCCATGGCCTTCGCCTTTTTCACCGTCGCAGCGGCCGAACTACCGGCCACTCTGGCCGTCGGGTGTGGCATGTGCATCAGGTGCGCCACCACGACTGGCGGGGTTGCGGACACGGCGGCCACCAGCCATGCGGACTCGTGAACGTACCCGGCAGCCATCAGGTGCGCGGTCACCTGGAAGGCCAGGGCCAGCACGAGGGCCGCGAGGGCGCCGGCCACTGCTGAGCGCCGTGCCGGCGTGCCCTTCGGCACTTTCCTAGCGGCGTAGGCCGCTACGGCCCCGTACACCGACACCACCACGGGCATTACCCAGGCCACGGCCGGTACCCAGCCCGCGGCCACCGCAAGGTCATACTCGCCCGGCGCGGACATCGCGAGCGCGCTGGCCAGGACGAGCCACTGGTACCAGGGCATCCGTTCGTCGGTCACTGCCCCGCCTCCGTCGCCTGCGCCCGCAGCCTGGCGAGGACCGCGTTGCCCGCGTCATCGCACGTCTCACACAGGAACTGTCCACGGACGCGGACGAACGGCCCGGCGTCGTCGCCGCAGTCCCAACACTCAAGAGGCCCGTAGTAGTTCACGCCGCCACCTCCGCCCGGCGCGCACGCAGCAGCTCACGGACGGCTGCGCCGCCGCGCACCGCGGCATCGATGGCGTCAACGGCACCGGCGTCAGCGTTCACACAGCGGCACGACGGGCACAGCGTCTCGCCGTCCACCGGCCGGAAAAGGCGCGGCTGTACGTGCTCCCCGGCGCACTCCCGCATCTGCGCCACACGCGGGCCCGCAGCCGCAGCAGCCGCGCGACGGTCGGCCTCATGCTGCTCAGCAAAGGTCGCCGCAGACGGCATTTTCCGCGTCAGGCGGTCGCGCACCAGCCCGGCCGGGCTGCGCACCACGTCCGGCAGTCCCGAGGTCAACGCCTCGCGAAGGTCCGGCATGCCGCCGCCACGCTGGAACCACTCGCCGGCCAGGGGCGCAAGCTTCTCCACGTCCCGACCGGAGAGACGAAGACGTGGTTCGGCATGCGTGACAGCAGCGAGAGCGAGCCCGCCGCGCTCCACCGGCGGCGGCACCGGGCACACCGGGCTCTGCGCCGTGACGGAGAAGCTTTCCCCCTCCCGCCCCGCTACCGCAGGAGCGCCGTCGGTGCTGGGCTCCGGCTCATCCGAAGGGGCAGGGGTGGGAAGGTTGCAGGTCTTCTTCTCAGTCTTCTTAGGGGAGCGGCCGGCGGCCCGGCGGCTCGGCTCACCGGTGGCCGGAGACGGGGCACTCGGACGCCCGTCCCGGACCGCTTCGGCCTCAGCGGCCGTCAACGGCACGTTGCTGATCATCTGGTCCGTGACCCAGCGGCCCCCGTCGGCCTGCCGGCGCCACTCGTGAAGAAAGCCCTCGGCAACAAGCTCACGCTTGGCCCGGGTAACCGCGGACTTCCCGATGGAGGCCCGCTGCGCCGTCTTCGACAGCGGTTCCAGCGCCTCGTCCGGCAGGGACAGCGCCCAGGCCAGCAGCCGGACTGCGTCCGACGACAGGCGGGGGTGCCGAATGATCTCGTTGGGCACCTGCGAATAGAACCGCGCAGGCGAGATAGCATGCCTAAGCATCCCGGGGTCTCCTAGCGACCTCGTGGTGAAGACCCCCGGTCGGTGTTACCAGCACCTCCGGGGGTCGCTCCGTTTCTGGCACGAAGCAACCTGATGCGTGGCACCGTACCCCATGATCGGCTGGGACTTCGAGGCCGCCCTGGACGCGAGTTGCCCCCGCCAGGGGGCGCCGGCGGGGGCACGCTCCGGTCTCGAACCTGGGGGGAATCTGGGGAGAATCGGGGGAGCGCGGGGGAGAACTTGGGGGGTTCGAGCCCGCAAAACGTGGGACGCTGTGAAACGCTCTGAAACGGTATCTGTACAGGTCAGAGCCCGTATGGAGCGCTCTGACCTGCACAGACGGTTCGTCACCTGCTTAAAGAGCATGAACAAGCACATGAAGCGGGTCGACTTCGTCGAGGATTCGGAGGGGGCCGGTGCGGTTCAGGGGGACAAGGGTGCGGCCTGATCTTCGGCTGCGGGCCGTCCTGGGCTGATCGCGCAGTTCCCCGCGCCCCTTACGGGGCGGGGTGATGTCCCGTGCGCCAGGATGGACCCATGTCCAACCGCCTGGCGCACGAGACGTCCCCCTACCTTCTCCAGCACGCCGACAATCCGGTCGACTGGTGGCCCTGGTCCCCCGAGGCCTTCGCGGAGGCGCGGCGGCGGGACGTGCCCGTGCTGCTGAGCGTGGGGTATTCGAGCTGCCACTGGTGTCACGTGATGGCCCACGAGTCCTTCGAGGACCCCGCGGTCGCCGCGCTGATCGACGAGCACTTCGTCGCGGTCAAGGTCGACCGCGAGGAGCGGCCCGACGTCGACGCCGTCTACATGGAGGCCGTCCAGGCCGCCACGGGGCAGGGCGGCTGGCCGATGACCGTCTTCCTCACGCCCGAGGCCGAGCCCTTCTACTTCGGCACCTACTTCCCGCCGGCCCCGCGCCACGGCATGCCCGGCTTCCCGCAGGTGCTGGAGGGCGTGCGGGCCGCCTGGCGCGACCGGCGCGACGAAGTGGGCGAGGTCGCGCAGCGCATCGTGCGCGACCTCTCCGAGCGCACCCTCACCGTCGACACCTCCCGTGCACCCGGCGAGGAGGAGGCGCACGCCGCGCTGCTGGGCCTGACCCGCGACTTCGACACGGTCAACGGCGGCTTCGGCGGGGCACCCAAGTTCCCGCCGTCCATGACGCTGGAGTTCCTGCTGCGCCACCACGCCCGCACGGGCTCGGCGGCGGCCCTGGAGATGACGCAGGCCACCTGCGAGGCCATGGCGCGCGGCGGGATCTACGACCAGCTCGGCGGCGGCTTCGCCCGTTATGCGGTGGACGCCACCTGGACGGTGCCGCACTTCGAGAAGATGCTCTACGACAACGCCCTGCTGTGCCGCGTCTACGCGCACCTGTGGCGCGTCACCGGGTCCGGCCTGGCCCGGCGCATCGCCCTGGAGACCGCGGACTTCATGATCCGCGAACTGCGCACCGACCAGGGCGGGTTCGCGTCCGCGCTGGACGCCGACAGCGACGACAGCACCGGTCGGCACGTCGAGGGCGCGTACTACGTGTGGACGCCCGAGCAGCTGCGCGCGGTGCTGGGCGAGCAGGACGCGGCCCTGGCCGCCGTCCACTTCGGCGTCACGGAGGAGGGCACCTTCGAGGAGGGCGCCTCCGTGCTCCAACTCCCCGACACCGAGGAGCTCCTGGACGCCGCACGGCTCGCCTCCGTGCGGGAGCGGCTGCTGGCCGCGCGCGAGGCGCGGCCGCGCCCCGGCCGGGACGACAAGGTGGTGGCCGCCTGGAACGGCCTGGCCGTCGCGGCCCTCGCCGAGTGCGGCGCGTACTTCGACCGCCCTGACCTGGTCCAGGCCGCCACGGACGCGGCCGACCTGCTCGTCCGTACCCACATGGACTGGCAGGCCCGGCTCTTCCGCACCTCGCTGGACGGCACCGCGGGCGGCCATGCGGGCGTCCTGGAGGACTACGCGGACGTCGCCGAGGGCTTCCTCGCCCTGTCCGCCGTGACCGGCGAGGGTGTCTGGGTCGACTTCGCGGGCCTGCTCCTCGACACCGTCCTGATCCGCTTCACGGCGGAGGACGGCACGTTGTACGACACCGCCGACGACGCCGAGGCGCTCATCCGCCGCCCGCAGGACCCCACCGACAACGCCGTGCCGTCCGGCTGGACGGCCGCGGCCGGAGCGCTCCTGTCCTACGCGGCGTACACGGGCAGCGCCCCGCACCGCGAGGCGGCCGAGAAGGCGCTGGGCGTCGTCCGCACCCTCGCCCCGCGGGCCCCGCGGTTCATCGGCTGGGGCCTGGCGGTGACGGAGGCCCTGCTGGACGGCCCCCGCGAGGTGGCGGTGGTGGGCCCCGGCGACCACCCCGGCACGCGTGAACTCCACCGCACGGCCCTGCTGTCCCCGGCCCCGGGCGCGGTGGTGGCCCTGGGCGAACCGGGCGCGGCCCCGGTGGAGGTGCCGCTCCTGGAGGGGCGGGACCTGCTGGACGGGCGGCCGGCGGCGTACGTGTGCCGGCACTTCACGTGCGACGCGCCGACGGTGGACGCGAAGCTCCTGGCGGAGAAGCTGGGTGCCCCGTAAGGGGCGCGGGGCAAAACCCCGGGGGACGTCAACTGTGGGTGCGTCGTGGCCGGTCGCGCAGTTCCCCGCGCCCCTTACGGGGCGCCCGGGGCGCCGGCTCACAACGTCAGCCCGCGCCCCAGTACGTCCAGCGCCTTGTCGAACAGGGCCGCCAGATCCTCGGTCTGCCCCGTGTCGACCCAGTGCATCATCGCCTCCTGCATCGCCCCGAGCACCGCGGCGATCACGATCCGCACTTCGAGGTCGTCCGGGGTTCTCCCCGTCCGCTCGGCCAGGACGCGGCACAGCATGACCGCCGACTCCGCCTGCCCCTCCGCGGCGCGGCCCCGCAGGGCCGGGACCTCGCGGATCAGCTTCGTGCGCTGCCGCAGCTCGACGATGTCCGTGTCGACGACGTGCTGCAGAGACTCCCGCAGGCAGTGCCGGATCGCCACGACCGGGGTCTCGTCGGCCGGGCGTGCCCGCATGGCCGCCTCCATCACCGGGTCGTACTCGTCGGTGAGGACGATGTCCTCCTTGGTCGGGAAGTAGCGGAAGACCGTGCTGGGGGAGACGTCCGCGGCCTCGGCGATCTGGTCGACCGGCGTGGCGTCGTAGCCCTGCCTCTCGAACAGCCGGTAGGCGGCATGCCGGATCGCCTGCCGGGTCTGGATCTTCTTCCGCTCGCGGAGCCCGAGTCCGGGGCCGGGCTGTGCGGGGGAGGACGTCTGTGCTGAGGCCATGGGGGCATTCTCAGGCATCGTTGACGCGCTCCCTGCCCTGAAGGCGGGGATTCCTACCACGGTCGGCTGACCGTCTCGGTGGCTTCCTGCTTCAACGCGCTGTGCCGGGACCGGGGCCCCGGTCTTACCTGTGCTCGGCGAGGCGTTTAGTGTCTCCGCCCGTCCGGCGGCGACGATCCGGCGTCCTTCGATCAGGACGTTTTTGGCTGCGTTGTGGTCCCGGTCGTGTCGGGTGCCGCAGCTGGCGCATGTCCATGAGCGGACGTGGAGGGGCTTGGGTCCGTCCCGGAAGCCGCAGGCCGAGCAGACCTGTGACGACGGGAACGACCGGTCCACTCTGGCGAAGGTCCGGCCATGTCCGGCGGCTTTGTACTCCAGCATGGCGACGAACTGGGTCCATCCGGCGTCGTGCACGGACTTGGCGAGCCGGGTACGGCCGAGGGCCCTGGCGGAGAGCGTCTCCACGAACACCGCTTGGCTGTCGCGGATGATCTGGGTGGAGAGCTTGTGCTGCCAGTCCCGGCGCCGGTCCGCCACGCGGGCGTGCTGGCGTGCGACCTTCTTGCGGGCCTTGTCCCAGTTGTTGCTGCCCCTGGCCTTGCGGCTGAGGGCCTTCTGCATGCGCCTGAGCTTCTTCTCGGCCCGGCGCAGGAACCTGGGGGAGGCGATCTTACGGCCGTCGGAGAGGACGGCGAAATGGTTCAGGCCCAGGTCGATCCCGGTAGCCGTGCCGGCCTCGGGAAGGATGTCCGGGACGGTGTCGACGACGAACGAGGCCCAGTACCGCCCGGCAGCGTCCATGGTGATTGTCACGGACGTCGGGGTGGCGGGCAGCGTGCGCGACCACCTCACCCGCAGATCGCCGACCTTCGCCACGTAAAGGCGGCCGTTCGGCCGGATACTGAAACCGTTCGCGGTGAGCCGGATCGACTGCCTGCGGTCTTTGCGGGACTTGAAACGCGGGGGCGCGATCTTCGGTCCTTTGCGTTTGCCGGTGAGCGAGGAGAAGAAGTTCCGGTAGCCGGTGTGCAGATCCCGCAGGGACTGCACCAGCACCACTGAGGACACCTCGGACAGCCACGCCCGCTCCTCGGTGTGTTTCGCGAGCGTGATGACCTGCTTCTGCAGGTCGGTGTCCTTGATGTACGGCAGCCCCGCCGCATGGGCCTCCTGCCGGGCACGGAGCCCGTCGTTGAACACCACGCGAGCGCACCCGAACGCCTTCGCCAGCGCAACGCGCTGACAAGACCCGGGATACACGCGGAAGTTGTACCGGAGCTGCACACACAGGACCGTATCGCCCGTTCCATGACCGCGGAGAATGCTTATGGATTTAGCAGACAAACACGTAGCTCCATGATAGAGATCCATGAATCCGCCAAAACGCCCGGCCTGGCGGCCGGGCATGGCCCGAGGGCGCGCTAACCCCGGCCTGAGGGAGCCGAGTCGGCCGCGGTGGACGCCGGCGATCAGACTGTCCAGCGCCGCCACCCCGACCGCGCCGGACATCTGGCGGAGCGTCATCAGCAGCCCGGAGCCGCTGCCCGCGCGCTCGAGGGGGAGGGTGCCGAGGGCGCCGTCGATAGCGGGGATGATGCCGAAGGTGACGGGCAGCCGCAGGAAGGTGATGAGGGTCGCGGCCGCGGTGTTCCAGCGGAAGCCGCAGTGCCGGGCAGGGCGCCGTGTCCGCCGGTCGATCTTGACGGCGCCCTGATTGTCAGTGGGGTGTGTGACCCTGTGTGCAGGGCAGGGGAACGGTCAGTGAGACCGAAAAGCCTGGAAAGAGGGGGTCGTTGATGAGTGGCGTCGTCTATGCACTGCTCGTGGTGCTGTGTGTCGCGGGGTATGTGATCGCCGGTGAGATCGCGGTGCTGGCCGTGGCCGTGGCGGGGATCGGGGGCCTGGCATGGCGAGTGGCCGCGGCCTCGAGGCCGCGGCCACTGCGAAAGGTCCGTCGGGAGCGCGGTGCGCGCGGTGCGTCAGGCGTGCGAATAGGCGACGAGTGAGATGCCCACGTAGTGCGCGACGAAGGCGGCCAGGGTGAGTGAGTGGAAGACCTCGTGGAAGCCGAACCAGCGCGGCGAGGGGTTGGGGCGCTTGATCCCGTAGATCACCCCGCCCGCGCTGTAGAGCAGGCCGCCGACGATCACCAGGACGAGGACGGCGATGCCGCCCTTGCGCAGGAAGTCGGGGAGGAAGAAGACGGCGGCCCAGCCCATGGCGATGTAGCAGGGGGTGTAGAGCCAGCGGGGCGCGCCGACCCAGAAGACGCGGAAGGCTATGCCGGCGGCCGCCGCCGCCCAGACCGCCCACAGCAGGATCCGGCCCCTGCTGCCGGGGACCAGCAGCATGGTCAGCGGGGTGTAGGTGCCCGCGATGATCAGGAAGATGTTGGCGTGGTCGAGGCGGCGGAGCACGCCTTCCGCGCGCGGACCCCAGTTGCCGCGGTGGTAGAGCGCGCTGATGCCGAAGAGCAGGCAGGCGCTCAACACGTAGACGGCGCAGGCGATCCGGCCGCGGGGACTGTCGGCCAGGGCGGTCAGCAGGACGCCGGACACCAGTACGGCGGGGAACATTCCGGCGTGCAGCCAGCCGCGCAGCCGCGGCTTGGCCGGGGCCGGGGTCGAAGTGGAATCCTGCGGGGCGCCGGGGGCAGGGGCGTCGGTGGAGGCGGCGTTCGCGGCACCGGCGAAAGCGGAGGACGCGGTGGACGCTGCGTCGGGCGCGGGAGTCATGGGCGTCATGCTACCTACGCAACCGTAGGTTACGGATCAGTACCACGTGGCGATGGTCACGGGGGTGCCCCCTGGACAGAAGCTGAACGGAGTCGGATGATCAAATGAGTGCGGGCGGCACCGGATGAGCGGTCACGAAGCGTCTGGGTCGCAGCCCCCAAGGGGCGACAGTGTGCAAAGGCGGACTTTCCGGCGTTCCGGCCCGAGTCCGTTCCACCCTCAACATCTGACGCCGGGCAGTGTGGACCCGGCGGGACGGAGCGATCGTGGCGCGCATCAGTGCGGCTCCCACCACCCCCACCCACCACCAGGAGCTGCTCTCCTGGGTCGACGAGATCGCCGCCCTCACCCAGCCGGACCGCGTGGTCTGGTGCGACGGCTCGGAAGCGGAATACGAGCGCCTGTGCGGGGAGCTCGTCGCCAAGGGCACCTTCCGGAAGCTCGACCCGGTCAAGCGCCCCAACTCCTACTACGCCGCCTCCGACCCGAGTGACGTGGCGCGCGTCGAGGACCGCACCTTCATCTGCTCCGCGAAGGAGGAGGACGCGGGCCCCACCAACCACTGGAAGGCGCCCGCCGAGATGCGGGAGATCTTCGCCGGGGAGAAGGGCCTGTTCCGCGGCTCCATGCGCGGACGCACCATGTACGTCGTGCCCTTCTGCATGGGCCCGCTCGGCTCGCCGCTGTCCGCGATCGGCGTCGAGATCACCGACTCCGCCTACGTCGCCGTCTCCATGCGCACCATGACCCGCATGGGCCGGGACGTGCTCGACGAGCTCGGCACGGACGGCTTCTTCGTCAAGGCCGTCCACACGGTCGGCGCCCCGCTGGAGCAGGGGTCCGAGGACGTCCCCTGGCCCTGCAACACCACCAAGTACATCTCGCACTTCCCCGAGGACCGCGAGATCTGGTCCTACGGCTCCGGCTACGGCGGCAACGCCCTGCTGGGCAAGAAGTGTTACGCCCTGCGCATCGCCTCCGTCATGGCGCGGGACGAGGGCTGGCTCGCCGAGCACATGCTCATCCTCAAGCTCACCCCGCCCCAGGGCGAGTCCAAGTACGTGGCCGCCGCCTTCCCCTCCGCCTGCGGCAAGACCAACCTCGCCATGCTCGAACCCACCGTCTCCGGCTGGACGGTGGAGACCATCGGCGACGACATCGCCTGGATGCGCTTCGGCGAGGACGGCCGCCTCTACGCCATCAACCCCGAGGCCGGCTTCTTCGGCGTCGCCCCCGGCACCGGCGAGAACACCAACGCCAATGCCATGAAGACCCTTTGGGGCAACTCGATCTTCACCAACGTCGCCCTCACCGACGACGGCGACGTGTGGTGGGAGGGCATGACCGAGGAGCAGCCCGCCCACCTCACCGACTGGCGGGGCAACGACTGGACGCCGGAGAGCGGCACCCCCGCCGCCCACCCCAACGCCCGCTTCACCGTGCCGGCTTCGCAGTGCCCGATCATCGCGCCCGAGTGGGAGGACCCCAAGGGCGTGCCGATCTCGGCCATCCTCTTCGGCGGCCGCCGCGCCACCGCCGTCCCGCTGGTGACCGAGTCCCTCAGCTGGCAGCACGGCGTCTTCCTCGGAGCCAACGTCGCCTCCGAGAAGACCGCCGCCGCCGAGGGCAAGGTCGGCGAGCTGCGCCGCGACCCGTTCGCCATGCTGCCGTTCTGCGGCTACAACATGGGCGACTACATGGGCCATTGGCTCGAGGTCGGCCAGGCTGCGATCTCCAAGGGGGACCAGTCCAAGCTCCCCAAGATCTACTACGTCAACTGGTTCCGCAAGGACGCGGGCGGCCGCTTCGTGTGGCCGGGCTTCGGCGAGAACAGCCGCGTGCTGAAGTGGATCGTCGACCGCATCGACGGCCGCGCGGAGGGCGTCGAGACGCCGATCGGCATCCTGCCGACGAAGGCCGCCCTCGACACGGCGGGCCTCGACATCTCCGAGGCCGACCTCGACCTGCTCCTCACCGTCGACGCGGACGTGTGGCGCGAGGAGGCGGCGCTGGTGCCGGAGCACCTGAACACCTTCGGTGAGCACACGCCGAAGGAGCTGTGGGACGAGTACCGGGCGCTGGTGCAGCGCCTCGGCTGACGGGCGGGGGTCTGGGGGCAAGCCCCCAGGCCCCGTTGTGAGTCGACTGCGGCGTCGGCTGCGGTTGCTCGCGCCCGCGCGGCGGAGCCGCAAATTCAGCAGAGCCCCGCGCCCCTTAAGGGGCGCTCACTCCGTGATGCCCAGCGCTTCCGCATGCGCCTGCATGCGTTCCGCGGCAAGTGCCGCGCCCTCCTCGTCGCCGCGTCCTGTGGCGACCACCAGTGCCTGGCCCGCCAGCATGTGGGCTCGCTGGTGCAGAGCCGTGACGGGTGTGCCCCCGGCAACGGTCGGCACCGCCCGCAGTGGTGCGGCTCCCCGCAGACGTTCCACCTGCCGCGCCAAGCGGCACCCGGCCTCGTCGAGCCCGGCCGCAGGCGCCACGGCGCGCAGCTCGTCCGTGACCGTGAGCAGTGCGGTCAGATGCCAGGCCAGCCGCGCGTCCAGTTCCTCCTGGCGGGAGCGGTGCGGGCCGCGGTGAGGGCCGTGCGTATGGACCGACTTCGTGCGGATCGGCTCGTACATGGATGGCCTCCAAAATTACCTCTGAAGGCCATCCTAACTTAGACGGCGTCTAAAGTTGTCCCGGAATCAAAGCGATCAGGCCTGGGAGTAGCCGTCCAGGAAGTTCCCGATCCGGGTCACCGCGTCCGCCAGGTCCTTGGTGCTGGGCAGTGTGACCAGGCGGAAGTGGTCCGGCTCCGGCCAGTTGAAGCCCGTGCCGTGGACGACCATGATCTTCTCGGCGCGGAGCAGGTCCAGCACCATCTGCCGGTCGTCCTTGATCTTGTAGACCTTGGGGTCGAGTCGCGGGAACGCGTACAGCGCGCCCTTCGGCTTGACGCAGCTGACGCCCGGGATCTGCGTCAGCAGTTCGTACGCCACGTCGCGCTGCTCCACCAGCCGCCCGCCCGGCAGTACCAGGTCGTTGATCGACTGCCGGCCGCCGAGGGCCGTGGCCACCGCGTGCTGGGCGGGCATGTTGGCGCACAGCCGCATGTTGGCGAGGATCGTCAGGCCCTCGATGTAGCTCTCGGCGTGGGCCTTCGGGCCGCAGACCGCCATCCAGCCGCTGCGGTAGCCGGCCACCCGGTAGGCCTTGGAGAGGCCGTTGAAGGTGAGGGTCAGCAGGTCGGGGGCGATGGCGGCGGTCGGGGTGTGGGTGGCGCCGTCGTAGAGGATCTTGTCGTAGATCTCGTCGGAGCAGACGATCAGGTTGTGGCGGCGGGCGATCTCCGTCAGGCCGCGCAGCATCTCGTCGTCGTAGACCGCACCCGTGGGGTTGTTGGGGTTGATGATGACGAGCGCCTTGGTGCGGTCGGTGACCTTGCGCTCGATGTCCGCCAGGTCCGGCATCCAGTCCGCCTGCTCGTCGCAGCGGTAGTGCACGGCCGTGCCGCCCGCGAGCGAGACCGAGGCCGTCCACAGCGGGTAGTCCGGGGCCGGCACGAGGACCTCGTCGCCGTCGTCGAGCAGGGCCTGCATCGACATCTGGATCAGCTCGGAGACGCCGTTGCCGAGGTAGACGTCCTCGACGGAGAGCTCGATGCCCTTGGTCTCGTAGTGCTGCACCACCGCGCGCCGGGCGGCCGGCAGGCCCTTGGCGTCGCCGTAGCCGTGGGCGTTGCCGACGTTGCGCAGCATGTCCTCGAGGATCTCCGGCGGGCAGTCGAACCCGAAGATCGCCGGGTTGCCGGTGTTCAGCTTGAGGATGCGGTGCCCTGCTGCCTCCAGCCGCGTTGCCTCCTCGAGCACCGGGCCACGGATTTCGTAGCAGACGTTGGCGAGCTTCGTTGACTGGATCACCTGCATGACGGCCACCTTAAGGGCGCCGCGCGCCCGGCGCTCGGGCATTACGACCCCACTTCCGGCGCCCGCCGGCCGCGGATCAGCCCGCCGGAGTGCGCCGCACCGAGCGGCCCGCGAGGATGTCTGTCCGGCGCCCGTCTTTCATCACAAAGCGACCGTCGATGAGGACAAAAGGAATGCCGGTCGGAAGCACCCTCGGGGCTTCGAAAGTGGAGCCGGCGGCTACGGTTTCCGGATCGAAGAGTACGAGGTCGGCGCGGTGTCCCTCCCGTACGAGACCCCGGTCGGGCAGCCGCAGCCGGGCCGCAGGACGGGACGTGAGATGCGCCACGCTCTCCTCCAGGGAGAGCACGCCCAGCTCGCGCGCATACCGGCCGAGGTAGTGCGGGAACGTTCCGTAGGCGCGCGGATGCGGCTTCGCTCCGTGCAGGATGCCGTCGCTTCCGCCCGTGTGGACCCGGTGCTGCATGATCGCCCGGACGTTCTCCTCGTGGCCGACGTGCTGCAGGATCGTCGTCCCCAGCCGGTCCTCGCGGAGCAGCCGCCGCGCCGTCGCCCACGGCTCCTCGCCGCGCTCGCGGGCGGATGCGGCGACGCTCTTCCCGACGTGACCGGCGAGATGCGGGCGGGCCACCCCGGAGATCTCGATCGTCTCCCAGTCGATGGGCACCCCGTGACACCCGTCCGAACCCTCCACCTCCATCGCGTGCCGGATCCGGGCCGCGGTGCCGTCGTCCGCCAGCCGCGCCAGCGCGGCCTCCGGACCGCCCTCGTTCGCCCAGCCCGGCAGCATGGCGGCGAGCGTGGTGCAGCCCGGGGTGTAGGGGTACGTGTCCAGCGAGATGTCCGCACCCTCGGCGAGCGCGGCGTCGAGCAGGGCCAGCAACTCCGCGGCCCGGCCCTTGTTCACCTCGAAGTTGAGGGTGGCGTGCGCCAGGTGCAGGGCGCACCCGGCGGTGCGGGTGACGTCGATCATCTCGGCGTACGCGGCGAGGGCGCCCGCGCCGTACGAACGGTGATGGGGGCAGTAGTAGCCGCCGTACCGGGCCACCACCCGGCACAGCGCGGTCAGTTCGGCATCGGTGGCGTACATGCCCGGGGTGTATGTGAGCCCCGAGGACAGGCCCACCGCGCCCTGTTCGAGGCCCTCGGCGACGAGCGCCTGCATGTGCGCGGTCTCGGCCTCGGTGGCGGGCCGGTCCTCCCAGCCGACGGCCAGCATCCGGACGGTGCCCTGGGGGATCAGGTAGGCGGCGTTCACGGCGGTGCCGGCGTCCAGGCGGTCGAGATATTCGCCGACCGTGCGCCAGGTGAAGTCCGCGTCGCGGCCCGCACCGTTCCAGCCGGCGATCTGGGCACGGACCCGGGCGAGGGTGCGGTCGTCGACGGGTGCGTACGACAGGCCGTCCTGGCCGACGACTTCGAGGGTGACGCCTTGTGCGGCTTTCGCCTCGTGGGAGGGGTCGGTGAGGAGGGCCAGGTCGCTGTGGGCGTGCATGTCGATGAAGCCGGGCGCCAGCGCCAGGCCTGTGGCGTCCAGGGTGCGGGGTGCTGAGGGGCGCGGGCCTTTGCCCTCACGGGCGATTGCCGCGATGCGGCCTTCGTGCAGGGCCACGTCGGCCCGGTACGACGGGCCGCCCGTGCCGTCGATGACGCGGGCGTTGCGGAGGACGGTGTCCATGGCGGGGTGCCTCCTGTGTGCGGGTAACACGGGGTGGCCGCGGGGTGGTTGCGGCCGGTGGTCGGGTTGTGCCCACCCTCCCCCAGCTACCGCTGGGAGGTGCCCCCAGCCCTGCGGAACGCCTGCCCACACCACGAGGTGCGGTACGTGCCCCGAAGGGGCGCGGGGAACTGCGCGACCAGCCACGACGGACCCGCAGTCGTAGAGGGGGACTGGGGGCTCGCCCCCAGGAAGCGGCGAAAGGGTGGGACCGGGGCCCTAGGGCGTGTCCGATGGGTCGGCACGGGCCCTGCGGCGCCTGGTACGGCGCCTCGCCGCGTTGTCGCATCACCCGAGTACGCCCAGTACGCGGATGATGCTCCGCCTTGCGATCCACCGCACCAGACACCGCAGGACCCGCACCGACCCATCGGACACGCCCTAGAAGAACGTCCGCACGAACTCCGTCACCGTCCCGTCCTCCTCCACGAGTGGGATCAACTGCCACTTGTCGAACGTCGTGCACGGGTGCGACACCCCGAGCCCCACCCAGTCGCCGACCTCCAGCTCCGCGCCCTGTTCCAGGGCGACGAACGCGTGCTGGTCCGCCAGGGCCGTGATCGTCATGCCGGAGGCGGGCCGCACCGCGCCGTCCCGGGCCGAGCGGACGAGGTGGACCTCCGGCAGGCCGAGGTCGTACGGTGCATCCCGCTTGCCGGCGTTGAGGAACGCCTTGCCCGGTTCCGGGCAGGAGACGACCTGTGCCCACAGCCGGAACGCCGGCTGCAAGTCACCCTCGCCCACAAGGCGGTTGAACGGCGTCTTGTTGCGGTACTGCCCGTCGTCGTGCGTGATGTACGCCCCCGACCGCAGCAGCTTCAGCACCGGCGCCGACAGGGGCGGCAGTTCCGCGAAGGCCTCGCCCACCGCGTCGAACCACGCGCTGCCGCCCGCGCTGACGACGATCTCCTCGGTGCCTGCGAAGCGGCCCGCTTTGTCGAAGGCGGCGGCCAGGGCGACGAGCCGGCGCAGCCAGGCGCCGACGCGCTCGGCGTTCGCGTCCGGGACCTCGGCCTCGTAACAGGAGACGCCCACCAGTCGCAGGGTGCCCGTGGCCGCGACCGCGTCCGCGACGGCCTCGCACTCCGCCTCCGTGCGGGCGCCCGTGCGGCCGCCCTGGACGCCGAGTTCGACGACGACGTCGAGCGGGCGGGCGGCCCCGGCGGTGCGCAGGGCCGCGTCCATCAGCTCGACGCCGCGCACCGAGTCGACGTACAGGACCAGTCGGACGTCCGGGTGGGCGGTCAGCTCGCCCGCGAGCCAGCGCAGCGCCGCCGCGTCCACGACCTCGTTGGCGAGGAAGATCCGCCGGATCCCGAAGGCGCGGTAGACGCGCACCTGGGAGATCGTGGCGGCCGTGATGCCCCACGCGCCGTGTGCGATCTGGCGCTCGAAGAGCTGCGGCGCCATGGACGTCTTGCCGTGCGGGGCGAAGGCCAGACCGTGCCCGGCGGACCAGCGTTCCATGACGCGCAGGTTGTGATCGAGCGCCTCGGCGGAGAGGACGAGCACGGGCGCGGTGAACCCGCCGGTGAACAGCGAGCGCCGTTCGGCCGCCAGTTCGCCCACCGTGCGGCCCTCCGCATCCGGAGGAAGCCCCTTGAAGCGGTGGTCGACCCGTTCCAGGGCGAGGCGGGCGACGGCGTCGGACATGGGGCCTCCCTGTGAAGCACGAAGTGAAGCACGAAGAGCACGAGGCGCGTTGCAATATGTGCAACGCCCGTTGCGTGTGACGCTCGTCGCTGTCTAACATCCCCGCGAGTACCGGGTCAACGGTGTCGAGCGCTCCGCGGGAGCGGGAAACGTCGGGGCGCGATCACGCTGAGCAGAACCGTGACAGACGGACGGAGGGGCCGGTGAGCACAGCCAGAACCGACGTCGTGTGCCTCGGCGAATCCCTCGTCGCCTTCCGCCCCGTGCGCCCCGGCCCCCTCGCGGACGTCCCCGCCTTCGAGCGCGGCATCGGCGGCGCCGAGTCCAACGTGGCCTGCGCGCTGGCCCGCTGCGGGCACCGCACCCGCTGGATCGGCCGGGTCGGCGCGGACGGCTTCGGTACGCACCTGGTGGACGCCATCGCCGCCCACGGGGTCGACGTCTCCGCCGTCCAGCGCGACCCGGACCGCCCCACCGGCGTCTACTTCCGCACGGCGGGGGAGCGGGCCACCACCCTGGCCGCCGACCGTTCCCTCTCCGAAGTCGCCTACTACCGCGCCGGATCCGCCGCCTCCGCGATGTCCCCCGCACTCGTACCGCGCGAAACCGCCTGGTCGGGCCGCATCCTGCACCTCACCGGCATCACGGCGGCCCTCTCCGCCGGGTGCCGCGACCTGCTCCGCCACCTGACCGCCCGCGCCCCCGGCCGCCCCCTGCTCTCCTTCGACGTCAACTACCGCGCCGCCCTGTGGCGCAGCAGCCCCGAAGGCCCCGCCGTCCTCGCCGACCTCGCCCGCCGCTGCGACCTGGTCTTCGTCGGCGAGGACGAGGCGGAAGCGGCCTGGGGCCTGCACGGCGCCGCCGCGATCCGGGCCGCCCTGCCCGAACCCGGCCTCCTGGTCGTCAAGCACGGGGCACAGGGAGCGACGGCCTTCGCGCGGGACGGCGGAGCCGTCGTCGTCCCCGCCCCCGCCGTCGACGTCGTCGCCCCCGTGGGCGCCGGCGACGCCTTCGCCGCCGGGTTCCTCTCCGCCACCCTGCGCGGACTCCCGCTGCCCGCACGGCTCCGCCACGGCCACCTGACGGCCGCAGCCGCGCTCACCGTGCCCGGCGACCTCGGCGAGCCCCCCGCCCGCGACCTCGCCGACCGGCTGGCCGCACTGGACGACACCGCCTGGAACGCCCTCCGCATCGCCCGACACTCAGGACCCGCCGCATGAGCCAGACCGTCGACCGCGCCCTCAGCATCCTGCCCCTGCTCGCCGAGGGCCCCGCCAACCTGGAGCAGGTCGCGCAGCGGCTCGGCGTCCACAAGTCGACCGCACTGCGCCTGCTGCGCACCCTGCACGCCCACGGCATGGTCCACCGGCAGCAGGACCAGCGCTACCGCCTCGGCGCCCGCCTGTTCGCCCTCGCCCAGCAGGCCGCCGAGGGCCTCGACATCCGTGAGACCGCCCACCCGCACCTCGTCGCCCTCAACGAACTCTGCGGCCACACCGTCCACCTGGCGGTCCACGAGGAGGGCGAGGTCGTCTACATCGACAAGATCGAGAGCCGCTACCCGGTGCGCATGTACTCCCGCATCGGCAAGCCCGTCGCCATCACCGTCGCCGCCGTCGCCAAACTCCTGCTGGCCGGCCTTCCCGAGCCCGAACGGCGCGCCGTCGCCGAACGCCTCGACTACCCCGCGTACACTCCCCGCTCGACCCCGAACGCCGCCGCATTCCTCAAGGAACTGGCGACCGTCCGCGCACAGGGCTGGGCCACCGACTTCGGCGGCCACGAGGAGTCCATCAACTGCATCGGCGCCCCCGTCCACGGTGTGGACGGACGCGTCGTCGCAGCCTGTTCCGTCTCCGCGCCCAACGTCGTCGTCACCGCCGACGAACTCCTCGCCCTGCTCCCGCTGGTGCGCCGCACCGCGGAGGCGATCAGCGCGGACCACGCGGGACGCACCCCACCGACCCACGCACCGAGGTGACCGAATGACCGTCAAGATCGCCGTCACGCCGACCGGCCACACCACCCCGCCCGCCAAGTTCTCCCACGGCGTGCGCAAGGGCAACATCCTCCAGGTCGCCGGCCAGGTCGGCTTCCTGCCCGCAATGGAGGGCCAGGCCCCCGTCGTCGCGGGCCCGACCCTCCGCGAACAGACCCTCCAGACCCTCACCAACGTCCAGGCCGTCCTGGAGGCGGGCGGCGCGAGCTGGGAGGACGTGCTGATGCTGCGCGTCTACCTCACCGACACCGCCCACTTCGCCGAGATGAACACTATCTACGACGACTACTTCGCCACCCTCCAGGGCCCGCCCGCCGCCCGCACCACCGTCTACGTCGGCCTGCCCAAGGGCCTGTTGATCGAGATCGACGCGCTCGCGGTCCTGGGCTGAGACACCGGGGCAGGCCGGGATGCTGTTGGCAATAGCCGCACTGGGGGTCGGTCTCCTCCTCTTCCTGATCATCAAGGTCAGACTCCAGCCGTTCGTGGCCCTGCTGGTCGTCTCCATCGCCGTGGGGCTGGGATCGGGCCTCTCCGTCACCCAACTCTTCGGCACCGTCCAGAAGTCGGACGCCGTCCCGCTCCTCGAAGCGGGCATGGGCGGCACCCTCGGCCACGTCGCCGTCATCATCGGACTCGGCACCATGCTGGGCTCCGTCCTGGAGGCCTCGGGCGGCGCCCAGGCGCTGGCCGGCCGCCTGCTGACGCTCTTCGGAGAGCGTCGCGCACCGTTGGCGATGGGCCTGACCGGGGTGCTGTTCGGCATCCCGGTCTTCTTCGACGTGGGCATCTTCGTCCTGGCCCCGGTGGTGTACGCGACGGCACGGCGCGGGGGCGGATCGATCCTGCGGTACGCGTTGCCCATGCTGGCCGGCCTCTCGATGACCCACGCCTTCCTCCCACCCCACCCCGGCCCGGTCGCGGCGGCGGGCCTGCTGCACGTGGACCTGGGCTGGGTGGTCCTGATGGGCGCGCTGACGGGCATACCGGCGGTGCTGGCGGCGTGGGCGTACGCGGCGTGGATAGCGAGGCGCGTGAACGTCCCGATACCGGAGGGGGTACTGGAGGAGCAGATCCCCGCCCCACAGGAACAACAGGAACAGCAGGAACAGCAGGAACAACCGGTGCCGCTGGCCGTGCTGTTGACGGTGATAGGCACCCCACTGCTCCTCATCCTCCTCTCGACGTTCTCCTCGGTGACGCTGGCTCCCGGGACGGCACGCTCGGTGCTGGAGTTCTTCGGGCACCCCTTCGTGGCGCTGACGATCGCGCTGTTCCTCGCCTACTGGCTGCTGGGCTTCCGGCGCGGCTGGTCGCGGGCGTCGCTGGAGGCGCTGTCGACGGCGTCGCTCAAGCCCGTCGGCAACATCCTGCTGGTCGTGGGCGCGGGCGGGATCTTCGGCGCGGTCCTCAAGGCGGGCGGCGTGGCCCAGGCGGTGGCGGACCTGTGCGACACGGCGGGCCTGCCGGTGGTGGTGCTGGCGTGGCTGCTGTCGGCCGCGTTGCGGGTGGCGCAGGGTTCGGCGACGGTGGCTATCGTGACGACGGCGGGCATCGTGTCCCCGGTACTGGCGGCGGCCCACCCGTCCCCACCGCACGCCGCCCTGGTGATCGTGGCGATCTCGGCCGGCTCGGTCTTCGCCTCGCACGTGAACGACGGGGGCTTCTGGATGGTGGCGAAGTACTTCGGCATCCCGGAGCGGGAGACGCTGCTGTCGTGGACGGTGCTCGAATCGGTGCTGTCGGTCGCGGGGTTCGGGGCGGCGGGGGTGCTGAGCCTGCTGGTGTGACGCAGGCTTGTGCCGCAGGCTACGGGCCTGGTGTGGGCCGGACTTCGAAGCCCGTCAGGCCCTGCGGGGGTTCGTCGTTCGCCTCGACCGACCGGACGTCGGCGCGGGCGGGGCCGTGGTGGGACCACCGGACCATGCGGTCGACGGCTTCCGCGGGGCCTTCGAAGACGGCCTCGACAGTGCCGTCGGACCGGTTGCGTACCCAGCCGGCCACGCCGTGTGCCTGGGCCTCGCTGCGGCAGGTGTCCCGGTAGAACACGCCCTGGACCAGGCCGGAGACGGTGACGCGTTTGCGGATCATGCAGACAACTCTGCCCTCGTTTGCGCCCTCGGGCGACCTGCGTAGCGTGGAAGGGGTACGCGCACGACCATGCAGGGAGTGTGAATCAGATGACCGCATTTGCCAGACTTCTCGGCGCGGCTGCTCTGGCCGCCGTGCTCTCTGTGGCCCTGGGCGGTGTCGCTTCGGCGTCCGACCCGCTTCCGCCGACCCCGACGCTGCCGACATTGCCGACGTTGCCGGTGCCACTGCCGCAGTTGCCGTCGCTCTGAGCGCCCCGCCTTCCGTGTCCTGCCTCTTCGGCCACGGCCGGAGAGGCATCAACATCTCCACCGCAGAGCCGGGTTGACACCTTCAAGCACATCGCCTCACCATCTGGGCCATGGCGTGGGGGCGGGTCGCGCGCGGCCGCGCGACGCACAACGCGGTGCGCGGGGCCACTGTGCACGGGCCTGTGATCCAGGCCGGGACGATCACCGGTTCGGTGCACATCGGGCTGCCGCCGCCTCCGAGGCCCAAGGCCGTGCTGGACGATGCCGCGGATCGGCTCGCCGATTCGCTGCGCAAACGGTGGCGGAGCGAAGAGCAGCGGTGGAGGGTGCAGGATCCGGTGCCGTTGGCGGGGCGATTGCCGTGGTCGGTGGGCGCCTTTCTCGACGACGCCCACCGACGCGGCGTGCTGCGCCAGGCCGGTGCCGTCTACCAGTTCCGGCACGCCCGGCTGCAGGACCGCCTCAGCGGGCGCGCTCAGGAGGCGGAGGCGAAGGCCTGCTCCAGGCGCGGGATGTAGTCCTCCAGGTCACGGGCCCAGCAGTAGCCGTTGTGGCCGCCGTTGCAGTTCGGGGCCCAGTTGGCACCGTTGCCGTAGTCCACGTAGTAGGAGGGCATTCCGATGGCGTCCATGTTGTCCTTCACGTGCTTGGACGCACCTTCGAGCCAGAATTCCGGTTCGACGGGATTGCCGTTGCCGTTCCCGACGTAGATCGAGACGCCGACGTCCTTGCCCTTCAGCCTGTCCATGTGGCGGGACGGATCGACGTCGTTCCATTTCCGGTCGGCGTTGAATACCGGGTACGGCGAGCCGAAGAGGGCGTCGCTCGACACGGTCGGGCCGAAGGGGCTGTTGCAGTCGCCGATGATGTTGCCGCAGAACGCGCCGAGGCCGTTGGTGAGCGAGGCGACGACGGCCAGGCGCAGGTCCATGGAGTCGACGGACAAGTCGATGTCACCGGACAACGAGGCGGTCTGGCTGAACAGTTCGGGGTGGTCCTGGGCGTAATGGAAGGCGCCGAAACCGCCCATGGAGACGCCCGCCACGGCCCGGCCCTTCTTGGCCGCGATCGTGCGGAGGTTGGCGTCGATGAAGGGGATCACCTGGTCGATGTGGAAGTTCTCCCAGTTCTGCGCGCCGGCGGCGGTGTCCTGGTCACGCCAGTTGGCGTACCAGCCGCGCCGGCCGCCGTCAGGGATGACCGTGATCATCGACTTGGTCTTGAAAAAGGCCGGAACACCCTGGTGGCTCGGGTCGTCCGGTGAGCCGTGGAGGAAGTACAGCACCGGGTAGCGCTTGGCCGGATCGGCGTTGTAGTCGCTCGGCAGGATGATCCGGACGGGGTGAGTGTCGGCGACTTGGGGTGTCGTCACGGTGACGGTGAAGTCGTTGGCGGTGCCAGTGGCGGAGCCGACCTGGGTGAGGCCGTATCCGTCGGCCAGGACCGGCGGGCCCGGGGCGGGCTCGGCCGCCTGGGCCGGGGCTGTTCCGAGTATCGGTATGAGGGACAGCCCGAGGGCTGAGACGAGCACGGCGAGCCTTCTGATCACGCTGCGCCTCCTGACGCTTCTGGGGACGTCAGTGAGGAGGGCCGCGGCGAGGATTCGGTTGCCGGGACGGCGGTGACGACCATGCCCTTCAGGCCACCAGCTGGGGAGCTGGCCGGAGTTGGTGGTTCCGGTGGCGAAAACCATGAAAATTTGGCTGGGGGGATCGAGGTTTGTGCCGTCGGAGTGGGGGTTCCGGTTAGATCGACAGTGTGCCTGTGCGGATGGCCGTGACGAACTCCGCCCAGGCGGCGGCCGGGACGTGAAGGGTTGCCCCGCGAGGGGCGGTTTTGCTGTCCCGTATGGAGGGTATTCGGGCCGGTTTCCATTCGAGGCAAGTGGAGTCGGGGTGCTCGCCGTTGCCGCTGTAGCTGGACTTGATCCATTCGGTGCTCATGAGGGCAGTTCCTTCAAAACGGTTTCGATGAACGCTGCAGAGTCGCTCGGCGGCAAGGCGTACGACCTGAGCAGATCGAACCTCCTGCTGTGCCGAGTAACGCGGTCCTGATCCTCGAACAACTCCGTCGCGGTGATGCCCTCTTCGCAGGCGATCACGGTGCCGTCGCCCAACGTGAAGAGCGTCAGATGGCCGCCGAGGAGAGCGTGTCCGCCGTGAGCAAAGGGGAGGACCTGGAGCACGGTTGTCGGAGTGTCCACGGTCGAGAGTAGAGCAGAGAGCTGTGCCCTCCAGACCTCAGACCCACCGATCGGCCGTCGCAGGACGGCCTCATCCACAATGTAGGAGAAGTCTGGGGGCGGGTCAGCTCGCAGAAGCCCATGGCGGGCCATTCGGGCCGCCACCCACTCTTCGATTTCTTCCTCTGATCTCCTGGGGTCGTTGAGGCGGCGGATGGTGCGGGCGTAGTCCCGTGTCTGGAGAAGGCTTGGCACCAAGCTTTCCGCGTATTGCCGGATCCCGATGGCCTTGGTCTCTACCTCGGTCAAGCGCTCGTACTTGTCCGGATGCGAGCACCGCAGCGCCAACCCATACAGCAGCTTGAAGATCCCGTCCGTCCCGAACACCGCATCCAGCTTCTCCGCCAGCCCCGGCGGCGGCATGTGTTCCGCGACCTCGATCCGTGCCAGGTGGCTGCGGCTGTAGCGGACGATCTGGGCCAGTTTCTCCAGGCTCATGCCCGCCCGTTCGCGGTGGCGGCGGAGTTCCGCGCCGAACGCGTGCCGGGGCGACCGGTCCGGCTTCAGCTCACGTCCTCGTCGTGCCATCCGCAGAGCTCCCCGATCTCCCAAGGTCCCGGCCGGGATACGAACCCTCTTCCGGAGCGTAGGGACTGGCCGCAACCCTGGTGACACACCCATCAGTTGAACCCACGTACGAGGTACCCCCATGCCGTCATCCGTCCCGCCACCCCTGCCGACCCGTCGCCGTCCCGCGCCGTGTGCGGAGTGCCGCCGTATCCGGGCGGCGTACCACGACGCGTCCCGCGACGGGAATCACGCCGCCGTCCAGTGGTGCATCGAGGAGATGGGGCGCCATCACCGTGCCGTCCACTGATGATGGTGAAACCGGCCAAGTTCACCGACACTTGTGACCGGTTCATTGCCGTCCGGCCCCACCCGCACCAACAATGCACACGTCGAAATGCACACGTCAAAACGTGCTGCACGTTCTCTCGGAGAGGAACCAACCCCCCATGAGACGACCTCTCGTTGGTGCGCTCACCACGCTGCTCTTCGCCGGCGCGACCGCCATCGGCACCGGTACCGGCGCCGCCTCGGCGGCGCCGCGGGATGCCGGGACCGTCGACTTCGCCGGAACCGTCGCACTGAGCAACTGCTCCGGATCGCTGCTCCGGATGCCGAGTTCGGCCGACAACGACCCCGCCCTCGTGATGACGAACGGCCACTGTCTGGAGACGGGCATGCCGGACCCCGGCACGGTCGTCACCGACCAGCCGTCGTCCCGTACGTTCAAGCTCCTGAACTCGTCCGCGGGCGAGGCCGGCACGCTGCAGGCGACGAAGGTCGCGTACTCGACGATGACCGACACCGACGTGACGTTCTACGAGCTGAACGCGACCTACGCGCAGATCAAGCAGCAGTACGGGATCGACGCGCTGAACCTGTCGCCCGACCACCCGGTCACCGGCACCGCCATCAAGGTCGTCTCCGGGTTCTGGAAGAAGACCTACTCCTGCAACGTGGACGGGTTCGTGCACGAGCTGCACGAGGCCGGCTACGTCTGGAAGGACTCGGTGCGCTACACCTCCACCTGTGACGTCATAGGGGGCACCTCCGGCTCCCCGGTCGTCGACGCGTCCACCGGCAAGGTGGTCGCGATCAACAACACCGGGAACGAGAACGGCGAGCAGTGCACGATGAACAACCCGTGCGAGGTCGACGAGAACGGCAACGTCACGGTGCACCAGGGCACGAACTACGCCGAGGAGACCTACGGGATCACCAAGTGCTTCGGCACCGGCAACAAGCTGGACCTCGGGCTGCCGGGCTGCACGCTGCCGCAGCCGGGCGGGACCGACGAAGGTGACAACGCGGTGCGTTCCGCCGCGCACCACGCGTAGCGTCCGTTCACCGTCCGTCCGCCCTGCTCACCATCGGTGAGCAGGGCGGAAGTTTTTCTCTCCTCCCCTTGACGTCGGTCAAATGGGGAGGAAACTGGAATTTACACCAGACAACCGGTGAGAGCCGCACCAATCGGTGGAGACGTCCATCGGTCCGAGTGACCCCCATCTCGGCAAACTGGCTAGGCCCCCGGAAGGGCGCACATCGAGGACTGGGCAGTCGACGACGATCGAAGCTCAAGAAGCGGTGTGGGGCGCCGGGGGCTGACGTATGTCAGGGGCCGGGTCAGGACAGGCCGTGGACGTGCGGTCCGACCCCGTTGGACCAGGTGTTGCCCGCCGCCGCGTCCCAGTTGGTGGACCAGGTCATGGCCCCGCGCAGGTCGGGATAGGTGTGCGGCGGCTTGAACGTGCCGCAGTTCGTCCCCTTCGTCAGGCAGTCCAGCGCGGCGTTCACCACCGACGGGTCCACGTAGCCGCTGCCCGCGCCGCGCGGCGAGGCGGGGAGGCCGAGGCCCACCTGGGACGGTGCGAGGCCGCCCTCCAGCTGGGTGCAGGCCAGGGCGGTGAGGAAGTCGACGGAGCCCTGTGCGTAGACCTGGCCGTCGCAGCCGTTCATGGAACCGCTGTTGTAGAACTGGGTGTTGACGACGGTCAGGATGTCCTTGATGTTGAGCGCCGTCTGGAAGTACGAGGCCGAGGTCGACTGCATGTCGATCGTCTGCGGCGCCATGGTGATCACCAGCTTGCCGCCCGCCTTTCCCGACAGGGAGCGCAGCGCCTGGCTCATGTAGGTGGGGTTGAGGCCGTTCTCCAGGTCGATGTCCACGCCGTTGAAGCCGTACTTCTGCATGAGGGCGTAGACGCTGGAGGCGAAGTTCTCCGCCGAGGCGGAGTCGCTGACCGACACCGCGCCCTTCTCCCCGCCGACGGAGAGGATCACGGACTTGCCGGCCGCCTGCTTGGCGGCGATGTCCGCCTTGAACTGCGCGTCGCTGTACTTCAGGGCGGGGTCGAGGGTGAAGTCGACGGCGCCGGGTGTGGTGGTGGCGTCCGCGAAGGCGACGGCGATGATGTCGTACTGGTCCTGGACGTCGCTGATCTTCTGGACGGTCGCGCCGTTGTCGAAGTTCTGCCAGTAGCCGGTGACCGCGTGCTTCGGGACGGTGCCCGGGTTGCCGCCGGTGCTCGCGGACGTCGTGGCGGTGACCTGCGCGGACTTGGCGGATTCGCCCGCCGCGTCCGTCGCGCTGACCTGGAAGGTGTACGCGGTGGAGGGGGACAGGCCGCCGGCCACGGCCGAAGTGCCGGTCACCGACTGGATCTTGGTGCCGCCCTGGTAGACGTTGTAGCCGGTCGCGTGGGCGGCCGGGTTCCAGGACAGGGTCACGGACGACGAGGTGACGGTCCCGGCCGTCAGCCCGCCGGGGGCGTCCGGCACCGGGTCGCCGGGATTGCCGCCGCCGGGGCCGGTGAGGGTGATGTCGTCGGCGAAGTAGGGCGGTTGGCCGTACCAGCCGTGGGTGTAGACGGTGACGGTCGTCGTGTTCGGGCCCGTCGTGAAGTTCGTGGTCAGCTGCTGCCAGCTGCTCGCGCTCGGGGTCCAGGTCGAGACGTCCGTGGTGCCGGTGCCGCTCGCGCCGAGGTAGACGTACGAGCCCTGGACCCAGCCGCTCAGTGCATACGCGGAGTTGGGCCGGACGCTCACGGTCTGCGAGCACTGGGCGTCGTCGGAACCGGCGGGCGTGGCCTTGAGGGCGGCCGAGCCGCTGTGCACGGGGGAGGCGGTCGTGGTGCCGCTGTCGCCCGTACAGGACCAGCCGGACAGTCCCGACTCGAAGCCCGGGTTCGTGAGGAGGTTGCCGCCGTCCGCACGGGCCGCCGTGCCGGCGGCGGTCAGGCCCGCAACGCCCAAGGTCAGGGCGGCGAGGAGGCCGGCGGAACGGCGGCTCCTCCTTTTGTGTCTGGATATGACGTGCACTACTGCCTCCGGTGGGAAGGGAGTTGGAGTGGTTATGGGGGGTATCGAGGGGTAGGGGTGTGCAGGAACGGTGGCCACCGTTAGCGCGTGAGGATGGTCTAGTCCAATACGTTCGTCAAGGGTTTCGGGGAACGGTTCTCAGCCGCTCCCAACACGGATAAAGTGCGGAGGCACCACAGCACCACAAGCCCCCGCGGCCGGAGTGAACGGGGAAGCCGACGTGCCGATTGCGATAGCGGTCACCAGTTCCGACCTGGTGCTGCCCGCGCCGGACGGTCCCGCTCCCACCGCTGCCGTCCTCCGGCCGCCGCAGGAGCAGCCGTTGGAGGCGGCCGTCGCCGAGGCGGGTGCGCTGCTGGAGCAGGGCGGCCACCTCGTCGTGCTCTACCCGGACTCCCTGGACGCCGCCCACGTGCGGCGGCTGCACGCCGTCCGCTCGCTGCTGGAGAGCGACCGCGTCGCTCTTCTGCCCGTCGCGCTGCCGCCGCTCGCCGTCGCCGTACTGGCCCGGCAGTTAGGGCAGTTGTCGGCCTCCGACCTGAGCCCCGGAGTGCTCGCCTCCGCTCCCCGGCTGCTCGCCCACTACATCCACACGGGCGCCGAGCTCGCGGGTACGAGCGGCATCGCCCGCCTCGACCGGGTGAATGTGGGGCTCGGCAGTCACCTCGCCGCCCTCCTGCCCGGCACCCGCTTCGGCGTGCTCGTCCACCCCGTGCCGGCGCTGCTGCGCACCGGGGGCGCCACCGGGCGGGCGGCCGTGCCCGAGGGGCCGGGCTTCGCGACCACGCTGACCGTCGCCCGCAGCAGGCCGTGCCGGGAGCCTGCCCGGGACTGGGTCACCTGCACCCTCGCGCTCGCCTGGAAGGTGCGCGGCGTGCAGGAGGTCCAGCCGCTGCCCGCGGAGTCCCGGCGCTGGTGGGGCACGCAGCGGGCCGTGGAGTTCGCCGCCGCGATCCCCGACCCCTCGGTGCTCTACCAGCTCGTCTCCTCCGTGCGGCGGGAGGAGTGCCACTGGTGCGGGCGCGAACTCATCGGCGACCGCTGCGGGTTCTGCAACGCGCCCCTCGCGCGCGCCGGGAGCACCCCCGCCATCGGGCCGCCGGCCCGGGCCCGTACCGCCATCGCCGCCGCCGCTCCGAACAGCCGCTGACCGAGCTGAACGAGGTTCGCCGTCCCCATGAATTCACGCCAGCGCCGCGGGATCGTCCTCCTGGTCCTGTCGGCCCTCTGTGCCGCGGGCGCCTTCGCCGGGGTGTTCGTGGTCGTCCACGACGCCGAGTCCAAGGTAGGGCCCGAGGTCACCGCGTACCGGCTGCGGACCGACGTCCCCGCCTACCGCACGCTCGACGGCGGCGAGTTCGAGCGGATCTCGATGCCGCGGCGCTGGCTGCCGGCGACGGCCGTCACCGACCTCGACGAGGTGAACGGGAAGATCGCCGTCACCCCGCTGCAGCGCGGCTCGCTGCTGCAGAGCGACATGATCGTGGCACGGCCGGCGCTGAGCCCGGGGCAGCAGGAGATCGCCATCATGATCGACGCGGCGACGGGCGTCGCCGGGAAGATCAACCCCGGGGCGCGGGTCAACATCTACGCCACCTTCGACGGCAAGGACCAGGGCCAGGGCGCCAAGCCCGTCTCCAAGGTGATCGTCAGCGGCGCCCGGGTCATGGACGTCGGCAAGCTCACCCCCCTGGACCGGGACCGCGACGGCGGTGGCGGCGGCGGGGCGACGGTCCGCAGGGCCGGCGACGCCGTGCCGATCACCTTCGCGCTCGACACCAAGGACGCGCAACGCGTCGCCTACGCCGAGTCGTTCGCCTCCCACGTACGCCTCGCCCTCGTCGCACCCGGCGGCGACGACGGCGTCGGCAGCGGCGACCGCACCTACACCCTCGACGGCGACAAGTAGAGGCAGGGCCACGGTGACGATCCGAATCCTCCCCGCCATCGGCGACCCGGAGACCGCGCGGTCCGTCTGCGGGCTGCTCGGCCAACTGCCCGGCGTGGAGCCGCTGCAGACCGCCGCCGACTCGACGCGCCTGCTGGACGCGCTCACCGCACTGGCGGCGGCCTCGGTGCGGGAGCTGCCCGAGGTCGTCCTCGTCCACGAGCGCATCGGGCCCGTGCCCGCCCTCGAACTCGTCCGGGAGATCGCCCTCCGCTTCCCCGCCACCGGCGTCGTCCTCGTCGCGGCCGACGCCGGACCGGCGCTGTACGCGGCCGCCATGGACTGCGGCGCGCGGGGGCTGGCCGCGCTGCCGCCCTCGTACGACGAGCTCGGGGCGCGGGTGCAGGCCGCCGCGCACTGGGCGACCGGGGTGCGGCAGCACCTGGGGGGCGGTGCACCCGCGTACCCCGCGGACGACGGCCCCGTCGGCGGGCGGCTCGTCGCCGTCGTCGGGGCCAAGGGCGGCGTCGGGACGACCGTGACCGCCGTCCAGCTCGCCCTCGCCGCGTGCGCCGCCGGGCGCAGCGTGGCCCTGGCCGACCTGGACCTGCAGTCCGGCGACGTCGCCTCCTACCTGGACGTCCAATTCCGCCGCTCCGTCGCCGACTTGGCGGGCATCGCCGACATCTCTCCCCAAGTCCTGCAGGACGCGGTCTTCCCCCACCCCACCGGCCTGGGCCTGCTGCTCGCCCCCGCGGAGGGGGAGCGCGGCGAGGAGGTCGGCGACCACGCGGCACGGCAGGTCGTGGCGGCGCTGCGCAGCCGGTACGAGGTGGTCGTCGTGGACTGCGGCACGCAGATCACCGCGGCGGGTGCCGCGGTGATCGAGACGGCGGACGTGGCGCTGCTGGTCACCACGCCGGACGTGGTGTCCGTGCGGGCCGCCAAGCGGATGGTGCGGCTGTGGGAGCGGTTGCAGATCCGGAAGGCGGAGGAGACGACGACGGTGGTCAACCGCTATGCGCGGCACGCGGAGATCCAGCCGCCGCTGGTGGCCCGCACGACGGGCACGGCGACGGCGCGGACGACCGTCCCCGCGGCCTTCCGCGAGCTGCGGGGTGCCGTGGACTCCGGCCGCATGCAGGACCTGGACCCGCGGTCCGGGGTGCGGCAGGCGCTGTGGGCGCTGGCGGGGGAACTGGGCCTGGCGGCGCCGGTGCGCCGCCATCGCGCACTGGGCCCCGCCCCCCGGCGCGGCGGCGGCACGGGCCCGGACCAGCTGCTCCCGGTGCCGGCCACCCCGCCGTCGCCCCCGGGCCGCTTCCGGCGGCGCGGGGGAGGCGACCGCGGCCAGCTCGCCGTGGAGTTCGCGGGCCTGCTGCCGCTGATCCTGGTGGCGCTGGCGGTGGTGTGGCAGTGCGTGCTGGTCGGCTACGCGTATTCCCTTGCGGGGCATGCGGCGGACCGGGGGGCGCGGGCGGGCGCGGTGGGTCGCGACTGCGCCGCGGAGGCGCGGGCCGTGTTGCCGGGCGGATGGAGCGCCACCCCGCGGTGCGGGGCCACCCCGGACGGGGTGGCGATTGCGGATGTCTCGCTGAAGGTTCCGGTGCTGGTACCGGGGGTGCTGGACTGGCCGTGGCAGGTAAGGAGTTCGGCCGGCGCGGTGAGGGAGGACTGACGTGGTGGCCGTGGGGTGCGCCCCGAAGGGGCGCGGGGAACTGCGCGAGCAACCACGAACGACCCGCACCCGTACGACCAAGGGGGCGCACCCCGCAAGGGGCGCGGGGAACTGCGCGACCAGCCGCCGACGGCCCGCAGCCGACAGCGGATCCGCCTCCGTCGAGTTCCTCGGGTTCCTGCCGTTGTTGCTGATCGTGGCGCTCTGCGCCATCACGCTGGGACTCGCCGCCTTCGCCGCCCAACAGGCGGCGACCGGCGCCCGCGCAGCGGCTCGTACCGCCACCCTCGACGACCCCCGCACCTCGCCGGAGGCGGCCGCGCGCAGCGCGATGACCGGGTGGGTCGGCGCACGGGCCGCCGTACGGGCGGGACAGTGCCCGGGCGCGGCAACGGCCACGGTCACCGTCACCGTCCCCGCCGTCGTCCCCGGCACCGGCTTCCACGTCACCAGGCACGCCACCATGCCCTGCCCCGCAGACACGGCGGAGGCCGGCCCATGAGCTTACGGGCCCGTATCGGCACCCCCGAAGTCCCGGACGCCGGGCGGGAGTCCGGGCATCTCGTGCCCGTCTACCGGGCCCGGCTCCTGGAGGAGATCGACCTCGCCGAGATGTCCTCCCTCGCCACCGCCGAGCGCCGCACCCGCCTCGAACGCGTCCTCGGGCACATCATCAGCCGCGAGGGCCCGGTCCTCTCCACCGCGGAGCGGGACCGGCTCATCCGCCGCGTCGTCGACGAGGCCCTCGGCCTGGGCGTCCTGGAGCCGCTGCTCGAGGACCCGTCGGTCACCGAGATCATGGTCAACGGCCCCGACCAGGTCTTCGTCGAGCGGGCCGGCCGCGTCGAGGCCGTCCCCGTGCGCTTCGCCTCCGCCGAGCAGTTGATGCAGACCATCGAGCGCATCGTCTCGACCGTCAACCGCCGCGTGGACGAGTCGCACCCGATGGTGGACGCCCGGCTGCCGAGCGGCGAGCGCGTCAACGTCATCATCCCCCCGCTGGCGCTCAACGGCCCCACCCTCACCATCCGCCGCTTCCCCCGCGCGTACACCCTGCGGGAGCTGATGGGCCTGGGGACGCTCGACGAGCAGACGCTGCTCCTGCTCTCCGCGCTCGTCCGGGCCAGGTTCAGCCTCGTCGTCTCCGGGCCGACGGGCTCCGGCAAGACGACGCTGCTCAACGCGCTCTCGGGACTGATCCCGGAGGGCGAGCGCATCATCACCGTCGAGGACGCGGCCGAGCTGCAGCTGCAGCAGACGCACGTCATCCGCCTGGAGTCGCGCCCGCCGAACGTCGAGGGCAAGGGCCGCATCACCATCCGCGACCTCGTCCGCAACTCCCTGCGCATGCGCCCCGACCGGATCATCGTCGGCGAGGTGCGCGGCGGGGAGACGCTCGACATGCTCCAGGCCATGTCCACCGGCCACGACGGCTCGCTGGCCACCGTGCACGCCAACAGCGCGGAGGACGCGCTGCTGCGGCTGCGCACGCTCGCGTCCATGTCCGAGGTGCGCATCCCCTACGAGGCGCTGCGGGACCAGATCGACAGCGCCGTGGACTGCATCGTCCAGCTCACCCGCGCCGCGGACGGCGCCCGCCGTATCACGGAGGTCGCCCTCCTCGACAGCGACGGCAGCGGCGAAAGGGGAGGCCACCGCCTCGTCACCGTCTGCCGTTTCGACGCCGAACCCCTCGGCCCGGACCGTGTCGTCCGCGGCCGCTTCACCCACCTCCCGCTCCCCGAACGCGCCGCGGAGCGGCTCCGGTTGGCGAACGAGTCCGTGCCGCCGGCGTTCGGCGTCGCCGCGTTCCCCGAAGGGCTCACGATCCGAGAGGCCAGGCAGAGGTAGCCGCACATGGACAATCTGGCACTGCTGACCGTCGGCACCGCCCTCGTGGCCGGTGCGCTGGGCATCGCGGGCGTCCGGGCGTACGCGTCCGGCCGGGAGCAGCACCGCTCGCTGGTCGACCGGCTGTCCGACGCCCCGGCCGCCGCGGCCGGCGCCCGGAGGGCCCGCCGGCTCGCCGGTCTCGACCGTTACCTGCGCACCACCCGGTACGGCAGACGGCTGGAGCTGCGCATCGCCGCGACGGGACTGCGCCTCACGGCAGGGGAGTTCACCCTGTACGCGGCGGGTGTCGCGGCCGGGCTGTGGCTGGTCGCGGCCGCCGCGCTCGCGCCGTTCTTCGGCCCGCCGGCGGGGGCGGTGGGCGTCTGGGCGGCCTTCTCGTTCCTGGGCTGGCAGCGGCGCAAACGCACCGAGAGGTTCATCGGCCAGCTGCCCGAGCTCGCCCGCATCCTGGCCAACGCCACACAGGCCGGGCTGGCGCTGCGCACGGCTCTGGGCATGGCGGCGGAGGAGATGGAGGCCCCGGCGGGGGAGGAGCTCGCGGAGGTGGCCGACCGGCTCTCGATCGGGCACTCCGTCGAGGAGGCCCTGGGCGAATTGGCCGAGCGGCTGCCGTCCCGCGAACTGATCGTCCTCGTCACGACGTTGGTGCTCTCCAACCGCGCGGGCGGCACGGTCGTCAGCTCGCTGCGCAACCTCACCGTGACGCTGGAGGAGCGCAAGGAGACGCGGCGGGAGGTGCGTACGCAGCTGTCGCAGGTGACGGTGACGGCGTACGTGGTCCCGCTGATGGGCATCGGCACGCTGCTGCTGATGGACCGCATCGTGCCGGGTTCGCTGGGCCGGATGACGGGGTCCTGGCTCGGACAGACGGCGGTGATCGCCGCGTTCGGGCTGTACGGGCTCGGCTTCTTCCTCATCCGCCGCATGTCGAAGATCGACGTCTGAGGGCGGGGGCGGACGGGCATGGGAACGGGACTCCTCCTGGCGTTGTCGGCCGCGGCCGGCGTGGCGGGCGTCTGCTACGGCGTCGCGCTCTGCCGCAGCGGGACGAAGCTGCCGCCGGACCTGGCGCTGGCCCTGGAGGTCGGCGCGACGCGCACCACGGCCGTGGGGTCCGCGGTGGACCGCCTCGGCATGCGGTACGCGCCGCTGGTGCTGCGGATGATGGGCGAGAAGCGGGTGGCGCGGGTCCGTACGCGCATCGACCGCGCGGGCAACCCGGGCGGTCTGACCGTCGACCGGTACGCGGCCCGGCGGGCGGTGTACGGGATGCTGGGCTTCGGCGGCGCGCTGGTTATGGCGCTGAAGGGACAGGTGCTGCTGGCGGTGCTGCTGGTGGTGTTCGGGCTGTTCTGGATCGAGGTCGGCATCTGGGCGGCCGTCCGCGAGCGCAGGGACGCGATCGAGCGCACCCTGCCGGACTTCCTGGACGTCCTGGCCGTGGTCGTCAGCGCGGGCCTGGGCTTCCGGCAGGCGCTGGACCGGGTGGCGGAGCGCTACGAGGGGCCGTGGGCCGACGAACTGCGCATCACCCTGCGGCAGATGGACATGGGCGTCAGCCGCCGCTCGGCCTTCGACGATCTGCGCAAGCGCAACGACTCCGAGCAGGTGGCGCGCTTCGTCACGGCGTTGCAGCAGGGCGAGGAGCTGGGCACCCCCATCGTCGACACGCTGATCGGCATCGCGACGGACATGCGCCGCACCGACGCCCAGCAGGCCCGTCGGCGGGCGGCGCGGGCGGTGCCGAAGGCCACCATGGTCATCACGACGTTCATGGTCCCGGGCACGATGATCCTGCTGATCGCGGGGTTCTTCCTGGGCTCGGGCATGGATTTCGGCGCGGTCACGGGAGGCCGGTGACCTTTCAGGACCCCTTGGCACGCCGATGGTGAGAGCGGACGACGAGAAGGGAGACCCCCGTCATGCAGCCGCCTCCGCGGGGCAGCGCATCCGCGCACGCCTCGCAGCACACCTCGCCCCATCACGCCGCCCCGTGCTCCGAACGCGCCCGGGCGGCACCGCCGGAGTTGTGTGAAGACCCTTCGCTCCTGCAACCGGATGTGGGACAGTCGGCGCGGGGAGGCCGGGGTGAGGGCTCCCCGCCGACGGAAGCGGGGTGAGGCGGATGCGGCACGGTGGTCGCCAACTCCCGCTGCCCGTAAGGCTTCTTACGGGGGAACGGTGGTGCGTGCTCTGTTCCGGGGCGGGCGTTCCGGCGTACGTTTCTCGTGCCGTGAACGGCACCGCCGGTGAAGTCGCCGATGAAGGGGAGCACGATGCGGAAGCAGCACTTAGCGCGCACGCGCACGGTCAGGGCGGTCAGGGTGCTCCGGGACGACCGGGGACAGACCTCGGTCGAGTACCTGGGCATCATCGCCGTGGTCGTCGCGATCATCCTGGTGCTGACGACCACCGACTTCGGCACCATGATCGCCACCGCCATCACCAACCAGATCTCCAAGATCACCGGTTAGACCGGCCGGGCGGCGACGCGGGGCAGGCCTTCCCCGTGTACATCACGGCGGTGGCCGCCCTGCTCTTCCTGGCCCTGGCCTTCTTCGCCGTGGGGCAGGCCGGAGCCGCCAAGAACGGCGCCCGCACCGCAGCCGACGCGGCGGCCCTGGCGGCCGCGCAGGACTACCGCGACCAGCTGCGCACGGGCCTGCTGACGGCGCTCGCCGCGGGCGCGGACGGGCAGGACTGGCTGGCCGGGCGCGGCGCCGACCGCGCCCGTGCCTGCGCGGCGGCAGCCTCGTACGCCGCCGCGAACGGCGCCCGCCGGTCCGTCACCTGCGACGAGGGCGACCGGCCGGGCTCGTTCACGGTCGCCGTCGAGTCGGCCGCGTCCGTGGGCCGTTCGGTGGTGCCGGGCACCGAGCACTTCCACGCGAAGGCCACGGCGACGGCCGTCGTGGCGCCGCGCTGCGCGGCGGGCCCCGCGGCCGGGCAACTGACCTGCGACGGAAGGGTGCTCGACGCCGACCCCCGGAAGCAGCCCCCCGGCACCGTCGTGAAGGCCGCGGACCTCTTCACCGTCCACCTCGCGAAGTGACCGGACCGACCGACGACCAGCAAAGGAACGTATCCATGACGAGGTTCCGGTTCCGCAGACGCAGGGCGCGGGCGACGCTGTCGACGGCCCTGCTGATATCCCTGGCGGCGCTGACCGGTTGCGGGAGCGACGACGGAAAGGGGGACGCGGCCCCCGCCGCGGCGTCCTCCGCCCGGCCGGTGTCGGGGCCCTCCGGCGCGAACGGGCCCGCCCCGAACGCGACGGCGGAGTCCATCGGCGAGATCAAGGGCCCCGACGGGGTCGTGGTCTCCCTCACCTCCGCGACCCGGGACAAGGGCGGCTTCGTCACGGTCAACGGGACGGTGATCAACCGGGGTTCGAAGCCCTTCACCCCGCTGACCTGGCGGTCCAAGGAGACGGCGATGAAGTCCCAGTCGTCGGTCTCGGGCGCCTCGCTCATCGACGAGGCGGGCCGCAAGCGCTACCTCGTACTGCGGGACACCGACGGCGAATGCCTGTGCACCACGGGCCTGGTCACCATCCGCCCCGGCGAGAGCCGTCCGCTCTTCGCACAGTTCCCCGCGCCGCCCGACTCCGTCACGGAGGTCGACTTCCAGCTGCCGGCCATGCCGTCCGCCCACATCAAGCTCTCGGGGTGAGCACACCGTGCCGACACCACTGCGGGTCCGCTGCGGCACCGTCCTGGCCGCACTCCTCATCGGCACGGCAGCCGTCCCCTCCGCACACGCCGACACCGGCCCCGGCAGCCCCGCCGACACCACCCCTCCCGTGAAGCTCGACCCCGGCGCGCACGGCCTCAGACTCCGCCCGGGGGCGAAGCTGGCGCCCGGGCGCGTCCTGGACATCAAGTCCGTGGTGGAGACGGACGGCGGCACCGAGCGCCGCGAGGACACCAACGCGGACGTGACGTTCGCCGTGCAGGCCGAGGTCCTCTTCGACAAGGACAGTTCGGGCCTGGGCGGCGCGGCGGACACCCGCATCAAGGAAATCGCCGACGAGGCGCGCCGCCAGCACGCCACCACCATCCGCATCTTCGGCTTCACGGACAACCTGGGCTCTCCCGAACACGGGGTGGACCTCTCCAAGGAACGGGCCCTGTCGGTCCAGCGCCAACTCGCCGACCAGCTGGGCTCGTCGGCGGTGAGCTACCAGATCCGCGGCTACGGGGAGGACTACCCGATAGCGGACAACTCGACGGAGGAGGGCCGCAGAAAGAACCGCAGGGTGGAGATCAGCTTCCCGAGGGGGAGCGCCTCGTAGCGGGGTGCGCCCCGTCAGGGGCGCGGGGCTGTGTCGATATGCGGCTCCGCCGCGTGGGCGCGACCAGCCACAGACTGCCCGCAGCCTCAGGGCTACGCCCGAAATCGCCCCCACCCCGGCAGGGGAACCGGCAGGATGGGCCTCCGGGGCAAGGGAGGCGGGAGATGAGGGGCGGGATCGTCGTCATTCTGGCCGCAGTGGGCGTGCTGGCGGCACCGCCGGGCGGCCAACTGCCCGCCTACACGATGGCCCCGGGCGCCCAGGCGGTCCGCGGCGCCGGCACCGCGGACACGGCCCCGCAACTGCGCCCGGGCACCGGCACGTACACCGACAGCATCGCCCCCGGCGAGAAGAAGTACTACGCGGTCGCGCTGGACGACGAGTCCAGCGCGTACGTCTCCGCCGTGGCCGCCCCGCGCCCGGGCGCGACCCTCGGCCTGCGCGACGGCATCGCGGTCTCCTTGCAGGCGGCGGACGGCACCCCCTGCGGAGCAGCCCGGCACCGCACGTTCCTGTCGGCGGGCGGTCCCTATCCGCTCGCCGACACGGCGGAGCGCGTGGTGAAGGCGGGCGGCCCGTGCCGGGCGGCGGGCACGTACCGGTTCGTGCTGGAGCGCGGGGACGCCACGGGCGGCGACCCGGCACCGGTGCCGGTCGAGCTGGCGTACATGACGGCGGAACCGGCGGACGGGCCGACGGCGCAGGGCGGTTCGCCGTCCGGGGCGGGGCACCCGATGCCGGAGGGCGAACCGCGGAAGGTGACGGGCGGCACGGGGTTCAACGACGCCGCCGAGGTGCGCGACGGCGTGTGGGCGGACGCCCTCCGCCCCGGCGAGACCCGTTTCTACCGGGTGTCGGTCGACGAGGGCGAACAGCTCTTCGCGGAAGCGGAGTTCGGAGGCCTGAGCGGCCGGACCGCCTACACGGTCAGCGGGGTGCGCCTCGGGCTGAACAACGGCACCCGCGGCTACGTGCTGAACAGGACCGGCGGCTACAGGGGCACACCGACGGAGCTCTCCCTGGCCGAGGCCCCGACCACCCTGCCCGGCTGGCAGTTCCTCCAGGTCAGCGTCAGTCCGAAGGCGGGGCGGGGGGAGGAGGCGGTGCCGGTGACGCTGCGGGTGGACGTGGCCGGTACGGCCGGGTTGTCGGCCGCCGCCGGGCAGGGGCACGGCGGGATGGGCGGCACGGCGGTGGCGGCACCGGGCCGGCCGCACAACGAGCCGCTGAGGATGATCGGTTACGCGGGCATCGGCACGGGGGCGGCGCTGCTCCTGGGCCTCGGGGCCTGGACCCTGCTGGCCCGGCGCCGAGGCTAGGGCGTCACCCGCAGGCGCACCCCAGGCCGCACCCCCCACCGCGCCATCGCCCCCGCCTCCGCCTCCAGTACGTGGCGGGCCCGGAGGCGCGGTGCGCCGAGCCGGCCCGGGGGTATCCGGGCCACGTCGAGGACGGTGAACTCCCGGTCCAGGTAGGCCACGTCGAGGGTGAAGTGCATGCCGAAGGTGTGGATGCTCCCGGCCGGGGTGAGCAGCAGCGCACCGTCGATCCCGGTCCGGCCCAGGAGTCCGCGCGTGCGTGCCCGCCAGGACGCCGCGATCTCCAGCGGGATCCCGGACGCCCCTCCTGTCACGTCGAGTTGGGGGTCGTCAGCCATGCACCCAGGTTATCCACAGGCACGGGCGAAGATTGCTCACGCGCCGTAACCTCGTTGCATGGACGCGGTGTTGATCGTTCTCGCGGCGCTGTACGGGGCCGTGGCCGGTGTGCTGCTGCCCCGTGCGCGGTACCGGCTGTGCGTGGAGCCCGGTGCGGGGTGGCGGTCGTGGGGTCCGTGCGGGCATCCGGTCGGCGGGTGGGCCGGGCGGGCGCGGTGCGGGGTGTGCGGCGAGGGGTTCGGGGTGCCGGTGCGAGCGCCGGTGGTGGTCACGGCACTGGTGTGCGCGGGGCTGGCCGCGGGCACGGGGGCGCGGCCGGAGCTGGTGGTGTGGCTGGTGGCGGCGCCGGCGGGGGTGCTGCTCGCGGCGGTGGACCGGTCGGTGCACCGGCTGCCCGACGTGCTGACGCTGCCGCTGATTGCGGGGCTGGCCGCCGGGCTGGGCCTCGCCGCGCTGATACCCGGGGCGGCCGGGTCGTGGCGCGGCGCGCTGCTGGGCGGTGCGGTGCTGGGCGGCGGCTACGGGGCGCTCTTCCTGCTGCACCCCGCGGGCCTGGGCTTCGGGGACGTGAAGCTGGCGGCGGCCCTCGGCTGTGCCCTGGGCTGGTACGGCTGGCCGGCCGTCGTGCTGGGTGCCCTCGCCGGGCTGCTGTCGGGGTCCCTCTACGGCTCGGCGCTGCTCGTGACGCGCCGGGCGGGCCGGGGCGCGGCGATCCCTTTCGGGCCGTTCCTGCTCGCGGGGGCCTGGGCGGGGGTGATCGCCGGTGGCTGGGGAGCGGTGTGAGGCGGAGCGGGGCGATCAGGTGCGGGGCATCGAGTGATCGGAAATTGCCCATCGGGGATCACGCTGCGTGTCCATCCCGGGGCGAGGCGTTGCGCGGAGCCCCTCGAATGGCTTCGCCACGTCAATCCGCCGAAAACTTTCGAAGACATTCCGGAAAGTCTCGGCGGCCGTTCTTCGGATCCGACCGCCTGACCTGTTATACGGTGTATGCCCTGCACTGGCTGGCCTTATGGGTTCCGAAGCCGCTTTGTCGACAGGCCTGTTCAAGATCAACTAAGTGGCTTCGGGTCAGCTCGCCACACGCCGTCACCCTCATCGGTGCACAAACAGAGGCCCCGGAGCGGTTATGGTGGAAACCCCCCCTCGGGCCGGTCCGTATCCCCCCCACGGACCGGCCCGTTTTCTTTCCTTCGTGTCACTCTCTGTAGGGAAGAGCGCGACCTTGGGCGACGATCGCCCGATACGGAGCCCATTCCGGAATCGACAGATCCGGAAAACGATCCGTATTCACCCCCGGCGGGCCCAGATATTGACGCCTTCCGTGCTGACGGCCAGCGCATCGATCTCCGCCAGCTCCTCCTTGGTCAGCGCCGGCGCACCGACCGCGGCCACATTGGCCTCCAGCTGGGCCACGCTGGACGCACCCATCAGCGCGGAGGTCATCCGCTCGTCCCGCAGCACCCAGGCGAGGGCGAGCTGCGCGAGGGACTGGCCGCGCCGCTGCGCGATCTCGTTCAGACCGCGCAGGCGCCGTACGACGTCCTCGCTCAGCAGGCCCGGGTCCAGCGAGGTGCCCCGCGAGGCGCGCGACCCCTCCGGGACGCCGTGCAGGTACTTGTCCGTGAGCAGGCCCTGGGCGAGCGGGGCGAAGGCGATGCAGCCCATGCCCTCCTCCTCCAGGGCGTCCAGCAGGGCGTCCCCCTCCGTCCAGCGGTTGATCATGGAGTAGGAGGGCTGGTGGATGAGGGCCGGTACGCCCATCTCGCGCAGCAGCCGGGCCGCTTCGCGGGTCTGCTCCGCGTTGTAGGACGAGACGCCCGCGTACAGCGCCTTGCCCTGCTGCACGGCGGACGCCAGGGCGCCCATCGTCTCCTCCAGCGGCGTCTGCGGGTCGAAACGGTGCGAATAGAAGATGTCGACGTAGTCGACACCCATCCGGCGCAGCGATGCGTCCAGCGACGACAGCAGGTACTTCCGCGAGCCCCACTCGCCGTACGGGCCCGGGTGCATCAGGTACCCGGCCTTGGTGGAGAGCACCAGCTCGTCGCGGTAGGGCCGGAAGTCCTGGGCGAACAGCTTGCCGAAGTTCAACTCGGCGGAACCGGGCGGCGGCCCGTAGTTGTTGGCCAGATCGAAATGGGTGACGCCGAGGTCGAAGGCGCGGCGGAGAATGGCGCGCTGCGAGTCGAGGGTGCGGTCGTCGCCGAAGTTGTGCCACAGTCCCAGGGAGACGGCCGGCAGTTTGAGGCCGCTGCGGCCCGTACGCCGGTACTCCATGGCGTCGTAGCGCGTCTCGGCCGCTCGGTACAGCAAGGGATCGGTCATGGCCATGTGCCTATCACGGTCCTGTGACGGGCCGAGTTGGGTGCACGCGACACGCTGGCAGTAGGGTGGCGCCTTCGGGCGACCGCCGAGCATGGAGGGGCAGGAAGACGTGAAGTTGCGCGACCTGGTGTACAGGCTTTACGCACGCCGGGTGGAGGGCCGCCTCGACCACGCCCAGGTGCCCAAGCACATCGGCGTCATCCTCGACGGCAACCGTCGTTGGGCGCGCGCCGACGGCCGCACGACGGAGCAGGGCCACCAGGCCGGCGCCGACAAGATCTCGGAGCTGCTCGGCTGGTGCGCCGAGACGGACGTCGAGGTCGTCACCCTCTGGATGCTGTCCACGGACAACCTGGACCGGCCCGCCGAGGAACTCCACCCGCTGCTCACGATCATCGAGAACACGGTGCGCGGCCTGGCGGCCGACGGCCGCTGGCGCGTGCACCACGTGGGCACCCTCGACCTGCTGCCGGCCCGGACCCAGTCCGTCCTGAAAGAGGCCGAGCAGGAGACGATCGGCAGAGGCGGAATACTGGTCAACGTGGCCGTGGGCTACGGCGGCCGGCAGGAGATCGCCGACGCGGTGCGCTCGCTGATCCTGGAGGCCGCGGAGAAGGGCAGCTCTTTCGAGGAGCTGGCCGAGACGGTCGACGTCGAGCACATCACCGAGCACCTCTACACGCGCGGCCAGCCCGACCCGGACCTCATCATCCGCACCAGCGGCGAACAGCGGCTGTCCGGTTTCATGCTCTGGCAGAGCGCGCACTCCGAGTACTACTTCTGCGAAGTCTTCTGGCCGGCCTTCCGAAAGGTCGACTTCCTGCGTGCACTTCGCGACTATGCGGCACGGCACCGCCGTTACGGGTTCTGAGCCCCGTAAGGGGCGTGAGCAACCACATGTGACCCGCAGTTCCGTCACACCGCTCGAGTCAAAGCCGCATATGCCGTTGCATGGTCTCCCGGCACAGCGGGAATATCCCCTCCAGGCCGACGGCCGGTCATAGGCCGTCGCTCTGCCAGCAGGCGGCATCGGGCCGCCCGCCCGGGAGGCCTTTTTGCACCAGACGACGACCGTGCGCAGCAGGAAGCGGATCCGGCGAAGCCGAGTGGATCCCGCGGGCCCATGGGGCCGCCGCACGGTCGGCGCGGAGGGCCGGCGTCCGGCTCCCCGCACGGCAGGCTCCCGGACCGCTCCCCGCGACTCCGTCGCGCCCCGACCTCTTCCGAGGGGGTTCGTCCACCCGTGGTGACCAGCAAGAAGCGCCGTGAGAACGACCGGCGCACCTATGTCCTCGACACCAGCGTCCTGCTGGCCGATCCAGGAGCCATGTGCCGCTTCGAGGAGCACGAGGTCGTGCTTCCCGTCGTGGTGGTCACGGAGTTGGAGGCCAAGAGGCATCACCCCGAGCTGGGCTACTTCGCCCGCAAGGCGCTGCGCCAGCTCGACGAGTACCGCGTGCAGTTCGGCCGGCTGGATGCGCCGATCCCGATCGGCGAGCTGGGCGGGACGCTGCGGGTCGAGCTCAACCACTCGGACACGGGCATACTGCCGGCCGGATTCCGCCTCGGCGACAACGACTCGCGCATCCTCGCGGTCGCCCGCAACCTCCAGGCCGAGGGGTACGACGTCACGGTCGTCTCGAAGGACCTCCCGCTGCGCATCAAGGCGTCCGCGGTGGGACTGCTGGCCGAGGAGTACCGGGCGGAGTGGGCCATCACGGACTCGGGCTGGACGGGCATGGCGGAGCTGGTCGTCACGGCCGGGCAGGTCGACGAACTCTTCGCCGAGGAGCGGGTGTACGTCCCCGAGGCCGCCGAACTGCCCGTGCACACCGGTCTGGTGCTGCAGTCCGAGCGCGGCAAGGCGCTGGGCCGGGTCACGGCGGACGGTTCGGTGCGGCTGGTGCGCGGCGACCGGGAGGCCTTCGGGATCCACGGCCGCAGCGCCGAACAGCGCATCGCGCTGGACCTGCTGCTGGACCAGGAGATCGGCATCGTCTCGATGGGCGGCCGGGCCGGTACGGGCAAGTCGGCGCTGGCGCTGTGCGCCGGGCTGGAGGCCGTCCTGGAGCGGCGGCAGCACCGCAAGGTGATGGTCTTCCGGCCGCTGTACGCGGTGGGCGGCCAGGAGCTGGGCTATCTGCCGGGCAGCGAGGCGGAGAAGATGAGCCCGTGGGCCCAGGCGGTCTTCGACACCCTGTCGGCGGTGACCACCGCCGAGGTCATCGAGGAGGTCGTCGGGCGCGGCATGCTGGAGGTGCTGCCGCTCACCCACATCCGCGGACGCTCGCTGCACGACGCGTTCGTCATCGTGGACGAGGCGCAGTCACTCGAACGAAACGTTCTTCTGACCGTTTTGTCGAGGATCGGGGCCAATTCCCGTGTGGTGCTGACCCATGACGTGGCGCAGCGCGACAACCTCCGCGTGGGGCGCTACGACGGCGTGGTCGCCGTCGTGGAGCGGCTCAAGGGCCACCCGCTCTTCTCCCATGTGACGCTGACGCGTTCGGAACGTTCGCCGATTGCGGCGTTGGTGACCGAAATGCTGGAGGACGGTCGCATCTAGGCCAGTTCGTCTGAACGCAGTGCGCGGCAAAGCCGTAGAGCTTAGCCGCGCGCTGTTGCGTGGCACTGACTTTTCCGTAAAACCCCTGGCGTAAACGAGGTGTGAGCTTTCCCACGTACCCGTGAATTGCCTACGGGCGTGTCGGTCGGGCAGAGTCTCAGTCCTGTCAGGCCCCGCATACGGCACTTCAGCCCCTCAGGGCGGTGCGTAACACAAACTGAACAGCGTCGCCGTATGCCGCCCGAGCATCATGCGGACCTCCTTCGCGGGAGGGCCCACCGGGTCCGTGCCTCCAGTGACCAGCCGGTTCCTGCTTGTTGAGGGGCCGCGTCTGACGGAGGCCAGTGCCAGGGGCACGATTGCGCCCGCGAGGTCACCGATGCGGGTGCTGCTGGAAGGAAACCGTGTGAGCCGGATTTCGGTCCGGGGATTCGCCGTGGCATCCGCCACCGCGGTCACCACCGTCGGCGCCGTCGTGGGCGTCGCAGCGGGCAACGATCAGGGCGCGACGACCGACCGGGTCGAGGCCACCGCAGCGGACACGACGCTCCTCGCTGAGATCCCCGTCGGACAGAACGTCCAGGCGCAGACCGCTTCCCTGACGCAGCAGGCCGACACCCAGGCCGACGCCGCCGACACCACCGCGAAGAAGGACGTCGAGGAGGCCGCGCGCAAGCAGGCCGCCGAGGACGCCTCCGCGAAGAAGCAGGCGGCCGACGACGCGGCGAAGAAGGAGGCCGAGGAGAAGGCCGCCAAGGAGCGCGAGCAGGACCAGGTCGCCAGCCGCTCCGCGTCGCGCGACGCCTCGGACTTCGCGGTCAAGGGCTCGTACTCCGTCTCCGACGTCCAGGCGATCGCCCGGCAGATGGTCCCCGGCGACCAGTTCCAGTGCTTCAGCAACATCGTGAACGAAGAGAGCACCTGGAACTACACGGCCGTCAACTCCTCCTCCGGCGCCTACGGCCTCGTCCAGGCCCTGCCCGGCTCCAAGATGTCGTCCGCCGGCGACGACTGGCGGTCCAACCCGGCCACGCAGATAAAGTGGGGCCTCAGCTACATGAACGAGCGCTACGGCAGCCCCTGCTCCGCTTGGTCGTTCCACCAGGCCAACGGCTGGTACTAGGCCTCGGCCCCGCACCTCGCCGGCTTTTCCGGGCCCCCGACCTCAACCAGGTCGGGGGCCTGTGGTGTCTTCCCCGACGGATCGTTTCGGCCGTGGAGCGGCCGCCCGGGTAACGTCGGGTCGGATGGCCACGGGGGAGTGGGGTAGAGGAAGAGAAATGTCCAGATTGCCACAGTGGGTCGGCGGCTTGGGAGCGGGCCTGACGCGGCTTGCCGAGAAACTCGACGAGCGCAAGGCCGCCGTCGCCGAGCCCGTTCCCGTCCCTGCCGCACCGGAGCCCGAACCGGCTGTTGCCGCGTCGGAGTCCGAAGCGGCGGCCGAGCCGGTGGCCGACCACGTACCCCCGCCGCCCAGTTACGCGCCGGCCGTTCCGTCGCGGCCGGACCCGGTGGCCGCGGTGCCCTGGGGCGTCCGCGTCGCAGCCGAGGCCGGCTGGCGACTGCTGATCCTGGCGGGCACGTTGTGGGTGCTGATGCAGGTGATCAGCGCGGTCCAGCTGGTGGTGCTGGCCTTCGTCGTGGGCCTGCTGATCACGGCGCTGCTGCAGCCCACCGTCGCCTGGCTCAAGAACCACGGCGTGCCGCGCGGCCTCGCGACGGCGCTGACCTTCATCTCCGGCTTCATCGTGATGGGCCTGGTCGGCTGGTTCGTGGTGTGGCAGGTGACGGATCACCTGGACGATCTGACCACGCAGGTGCAGCACGGCATCAAGGAACTCAAGCGCTGGCTGCTCAACAGCCCGTTCCACGTCACCCAGTCGCAGATCAACAACATCGCCGACAACCTCAGCCAGGCGATCGGCACCAACACCAAGGACATCACCTCGGCGGGCATAGAGGGCGTCCAGGTCATCATCGAGGTGCTGACGGGCATCCTGCTGGCCATGTTCAGCACGCTGTTCCTGCTCTACGACGGCCGGCGGATCTGGGAGTGGCTGCTGAAGCTGGTGCCGAGCGCCGCCCGCGAGGGTGTCGCGGGCGCCGGCCCGCGGGCGTGGGCCACGCTGACCGCGTATGTGCGGGGCACGGTGATAGTGGCCCTGATCGACGCGATCTTCATCGGCATGGGGCTGTTCTTCCTCGACGTGCCGATGGCGGTGCCGCTGGCCGTCTTCATCTTCCTGTTCGCCTTCATCCCGCTCGTCGGCGCGGTGGCCTCCGGCGCGCTGGCGGTGATCGTGGCGCTGGTGACGAAGGACGTGTTCACGGCGGCGATGGTGCTGGCGGTCGTCCTCGCGGTGATGCAGATCGAGAGCCACGTCCTGCAGCCGTTCATCCTCGGCCGCGCGGTGCGCGTCCACCCGCTGGCCGTGATCCTCTCGGTCGCCGCCGGCTCGATGATCGCCGGCATCGGCGGCGCGGTCGTGGCGGTCCCGCTGGTGGCGGTGATCAACTCGGTGGTGGGGTACCTGCGCGAATACGCGAAGGAGTCCGCGACACCGCAGGCTTCGCCGGACCCGGGGGCGGGCCGGGTCCCGGGACCACGCTGAGCGCCCCGTAAGCCGGGCGCCCCGTCAGGGGCGCGGGGAACTGCGCGACCGGCCCACCGCCGGCCCGCAGCCGAGGCACCGCCCCGGATCTCATCTGCGGGCGCGTCGTGGCTGATCGCGCAGTTCCCCGCGCCCCTGACGGGGCACGAAAAGGGCCCCGCCGACGAATCGGCGGGGCCCCATCGAGTCGAGCCTCACGCAGTGAGCACGGCCTCGGCGTCCAGCGTGGCACCGACGGCCTGCAGGACAGAGGCGATCTTGAACGCCTCCTGGATCACCTCGCGGGAGACCCCGGCCTTGCGGAGCACCTGCTCGTGGGAGTCGAGGCACATGCCGCAGCCGTTGATCGCGGAGACGGCCAGCGACCACAGCTCGAAGTCGACCTTCTCCACACCCGGGTTGCCGATGACGTTCATCCGCAGACCCGCGCGCAGGTTGCCGTACTCCGGGTCCGACAGCAGGTGCCGGGTGCGGTAGTACACGTTGTTCATCGCCATGATCGCGGCAGCGGCCTTGGCGGCGGTGTACGCCTCCGGCGACAGGTTCTCCTTGGCCTGCGGCTCCAGCTCGCGCAGCACGATCGGCGAACGGGTCGCGATCGCGCAGGCGAGGACGGTGCCCCACAGCTGCTGCTGCGGCAGGTCGGAGTTGCCGATGACCGAGCCGAGGTTCAGCTTCAGGTCCTTGGCGTAGTCCGGTACGGCGGACTTCAGTTCATCGAGCGCCATGGAGATCAGCCCGCAAGCAGGGAGACGGCGTCGAGGGTGTCCTCGCCCTTGTTCCAGTTGCAGGGGCACAGCTCGTCCGTCTGCAGGGCGTCGAGGACCCGCAGGACCTCCTTGGGGTTACGGCCGACGGAGCCGGCGGTCACCATGACGAACTGGATCTCGTTGTTGGGGTCCACGACGAAGACGGCGCGCTGGGCGTAGCCGTCCTCCCCCTCGACGCCGCAGGCCTGCATCAGCTCGTGCTTGGCGTCGGCCAGCATCGGGAAGGGCAGGTCGCGGAGGTCCTTGTGGTCCTTGCGCCAGGCGTGGTGGACGAACTCGGAGTCGCCGGAGACACCGAGGATCTGGGCGTCACGGTCGGCGAACTCGTCGTTCAGCTGGCCGAACGCGGCGATCTCGGTCGGGCAGACGAAGGTGAAGTCCTTCGGCCAGAAGAAGACGACCTTCCACTTGCCCTCGTGGGACTTGTGGTCGATCTGCTCGAACTCCTTGCCGCTCTCGAGCGAGACACAGGCGGTCAGGTCGAACTCGGGGAACTTGTCACCGACAGTGAGCACGCGCTCTCCTTGCAGCGGAGGAAACCCTGGGTGAGGAGTTTCCTGCGGGTTGGACGGCTCCCACAGTGCCACAGGAGGCATTGATAGCGGAAATAGCTAGACTGGGTCGTGTTGATCGGAGGTGGTTATCAGTGGTGGTGGACATAGGCGCCGGACAGGCGAAGGCCGCCCCGGCGCGGCCCCGGCAGCCGAGCCTGGCGCAGCTGCGGGCCTTCGTCGCGGTCGCCGAGCACCTGCATTTCCGCGACGCGGCGACGGCGATCGGCATGAGCCAGCCGGCGCTCTCGGGGGCGGTCTCGGCGCTGGAGGAGTCCCTGGGGATTCAGCTTCTCGAGCGTACGACGAGGAAGGTGCTGCTCAGTCCCGCGGGTGAGCGGCTGGCGGCGCGGGCGCGCACGGTCCTCGACGCGGTGGGCGGCTTCCTGGAGGAGGCGGACGCGGCGCGGGCGCCCTTCACGGGCGTGCTGCGGCTCGGGGTGATCCCGACGGTGGCGCCGTATCTGCTGCCGACGGTGCTGCGGCTGGTGCACGACTGCTACCCGGACCTCGACCTCCAGGTCCACGAGGAGCAGACGGCCTCCCTGCTGGAGGGGCTGACGCAGGGCCGGCTGGACCTGCTGCTGCTCGCGGTGCCGCTGGGGGCGCCGGGCGTCGTCGAACTGCCGCTGTTCGACGAGGATTTCGTGCTCGTCATGCCGAACGACCACTGGCTGGCCGGGCGCGAGGACATTCCGCGCAGCGCCCTGCGCGAGCTGGACCTGCTGCTCCTGGACGAGGGGCACTGCCTGCGCGACCAGGCGCTCGACGTGTGCCGGGAGGCGGGGCGCACGGAGGGGGCGTTGGCGACGACCAGTGCGGCCGGCCTGTCGACGCTGGTGCAACTGGTGGGCGGGGGGCTGGGGACGACGCTGCTGCCGCGGACGGCGCTGCGTGTGGAGACGGGGCGAAGCGATCAACTCGCCACGGGCTGCTTCGCGGATCCGGCGCCGTCGCGGCGGATCGCTCTGGCGATGAGGGCGGGGGCGGCGCGGCAGGGGGAGTTCGAGGAGTTCGCCGATGCGTTGCGGGACGCGATGCGGAAGTTGCCGGTGCGGATCGTGGGGTGAGGGCCGGCGCCGGATGGGCTGACATGTCCAGCCCATCCGGCACTTGGGGACCGTCACTCCGTCCGCAAGCCGTCCGCCCGCATCATCCGCCACAGCGGCACCAGCCCCAGCACCGTCACCGCCAGGATCACCGCCGCTCCCGTGCCGGCCACCGGGACGAAGGACCACCAGTCGCGGACGCCCTTGTGCAGCAGCCGCAGCATCGCCCAGCCCAGGACGAGGCCGCCGCCCACCGCCAGGGCCATGCCCAGGACGACCGGCACGATCGTCTGCCACAGCACCGACCAGCCCAGCGTCGAGCGCCGCGTGCCGAACGCGACGAGCACCGACAGCAGCCGTTTGCGCTCCCGCAGTTGCTCGATCGTCGTCACGGCCATGCCTGCCGCGATCAGGGCGAGCGTCGCCACCGCGCCGATCAGCAGGCCCTTCTCGACCGTCGCGTAGTGGTTGTCCTTCACCACGCCGCCCATGCGCCACACCCGCATCGACGGGTCGATGCGGGCCGCCGTGTTGCGGAACTCCTCGATCGCGTCCAGGTCGCCCTTCTTCACCTGGGCCACGAACGTCGTGGCCGCATCCGGGATCTTCGCGACGTCGATGGCGGACGGCGTGGCCAGGATGCCGAAGGGGTGATCGCCGGACGGGTCCGGCCGCGTCGTCACCACACGGGCCGAGGCGGGAACCGTCCAGTCGTAGACGCGCGCCTTCTGCCCGGACGGGGCGCTCCACTCCTTCGTCGTCAGCCGGGTGCCGGGTGCGAAGCGGTGCTCCGTGTCGACGTCGCCGCCGGGCTCCTGGGCCACGAAGGCGTCGCCGTCGCGGCAGGAGTCGATGTGCGCCATCCGCTGCAGCGTGGCGCAGTCCCCGACATGGATCGTGGTGACCGCGTTGGTGTCGCCCGGCTTCTCGGCGTAGCGCTCCACGTAACCGCTCACCGCCTCCACGCCCTTGGTGGCGCGGAACCGCTCGGCCCAGGCGCTGGTCTCCTCGGCCGTGCCGGGGCGGTACGAGGCCCGTACCTGGAAGTGGCCGGGGTCGTGGCCGTCGGACGTCGTGTAGTCGCTCTGCACCCCGGCGAAGAGCATCTGCACCGCGATCGCCCCGGCCACGGCCACCGTGATGCCGCTCACCGCACGGGCCGCCGGCCCGCTGTTGAACTGCAGCCGCCGGGCGGCCAGTTGCCAGGGCAGCGGGCCGCCGCGGAAGCGGGACACGCAGATCTCCACCGCCCACGGCAGCAGCGCCGTCACGCCGACGAGCAGCAGCACCGAACCGGCGGCGATCTGGTACGTGTCGAGCGGGACCGAGTGCTCGGCATAGCCGGAGGACTTGCGGAACAGCGGCAGCAGCAGGGCGGCGCCCGCCGCCGGGATCAGCAGCCGCCACCACAGCCGGCGGCGCCGGGCGACCGTGTTGCGCACGATGCCCAGCGGCTCGATGGCGATGCGGCGCAGCGCGAACAGCGTCACGACCACGGCGCACACGGGCACGGCGACGGCGATCGACGCCGCGATCCAGGGCTCGGGGACGATGTCGGAGGGGAAGACGCTGCTGTCCCGGATCGTGAGGTCGGTCGCGAACTCCCGCAGGACCAGGAAGAGTCCGGCACCGGCCGACAGGCCGAACAGTGCGCCGCCCAGCGCCTCGCCCGCCGCGACCCGCCGGGTCATCCGCGCGTCGGCGCCCACGAGCCGCAGCGCGGCGAGCCGTTGGTCGCGCCGTTCGCCGCCGAAGCGCACGGCGGTGGCGATGAAGACGCCGACCGGCATGAGCAGTACGACGCACACGATGATCACGAGCAGGACCATCGCGGCGTCCAGCGGGATGTCCGGTTCGGCGTGGCCGTAGCCGTCGACGCGGATCGTCCCGGGGCCCGGCGCCAGCTTGTCGCTGCCCGCGTAGTAGAAGAGCTCGCTGGGGCCGACGAGTCCCGAGGGGGCGATGGTGCCGACGGTCCGGTAGCCCTCGAACCGTTCGCGCAGCAGCTTCCCGTCGTCGGAGCGCAGCAGCTCGTCGAGCGCGGGCGAGACGACCATCTCGCCGGGCCGGGGCATGGCCCCGACACCCGGCGGCGCCGGGGCCGCGGGGCCGTCGGCCTGCAGCAGGGCGCCCAGGACGGGCTTGTCGTGGTAGTCGGTGTCCGCGGTCTTGTAGAGGAACGTGCCGCTGCCCGGCTCGAGTTCGTGCGCGAGCCGCTTGTCGAACATCGAGGGGTTGTCCACCGCGCGGGCGGCACTGCGCTGGTGGCGCTCGGACATCATGTGCGGCACGGATGCCGCGATCGTCAGCAGGGCCACGCCGAGCCCCACGCCGACCGCGGTCAGCGCGGTGCGCAGCCAGGCCTCGCGGCCGCCGGTGACGGCGAACCGGATGCCCATGGCCAGGTCGCGGACCCAGGCCGCCGCGCCGGTCGGCCCGGAGGGACGTTCGGCCGGGGGCGTCTCCCCGGCCGTGGGCTCAGGCGGCGTCATACATCCCCGCCATGTCGCGTGCGGTGCCGTCGCGGACGATGACCTCGCGGTCGGAGTAGGCGGCCACGCGTGCTTCGTGGGTGACGAGGACGACGGCGGCGCGGGTCTGCCGGGCGGAGTCGGTGAGCAGCTGCATGACGCGTTCGCCGTTGAGGGAGTCGAGGGCGCCGGTGGGTTCGTCGGCGAAGACGACGCGGGGTTCGGTGACCAGGGCGCGGGCGACGGCGACGCGCTGGCCCTGGCCGCCGGAGACCTGGCCGGGGCGGTGGTGGCGCACGTCGGCGACCTCCAGGCGTTCCAGCCACTGCAGGGCGCGGGCTTCGGCGTCCTTGCGCTTGTGGCCGGTCAGGCGCAGGGGCAGGGCGGCGTTCTCCAGGCAGGTGAGTTCGGGGACGAGCCGGCCGAACTGGAAGACGAAGCCGAACTCGCGGCGGCGCAGGGCGCTGCGTGCGGTGTCGGAGAGGGTGGCCATGTCGTGGCCGTTGTAGTGGACGGTGCCGGCGTCGGGGCGCACGATGCCGGCGAGGCAGTGCAGGAGGGTGGACTTGCCGGAGCCGGAGGGGCCCATGACGGCGACGACCTCGCCGGGGTGGATGGAGAAGTCGGCGCCGTCCAGGGCGGTGGTGGGTCCGTAGGCCTTGCGCAGGCCGGCGGCGGATATCAGGGAGCCGTCGGGGGTCATGCGCGCACCGCCCTGGCGAGCTGGTCGAGGCGGGCGGCGGTCAGTTCCAGCCAGCGCAGGTCGGCTTCGAGGTGGAAGAGCGCGTGGTCGCAGATGAGCTGGTCGGCCAGGTCGCCGTCGCGCTTGCGCCGGGTGAGGTCGCGCATCAGGCGCAGGTGCTCCGAGCGCTGGGCGTCCAGCAGGTCGGCGGCGTCGCGGCCGGTGAGCAGGGCGAGGACGACCTTGGTGTAGAGGGTCGACTGCAGGTAGGGCTCGGGCTTCTCCGGCTGCGCGAGCCACTGGGCGACGTCGGTGACACCGGCGTCGGTGATCGCATAGCGCTTGCGGTCCGGCCCGCCGCCGTGCTCGATCCCGTCGACCTCGACCAGCCCGTTCTTCAGCAGCCGGGACATGGTCGCGTAGACCTGCCCGTAATGCAGCGGCCGGTCGTGACCGAAATGCTCGTCGAAGGTCCGCTTCAGGTCGTAACCATGCCGCGGACCGGACTCCAGGAGGGCGAGAAGGGTGTGACCTATGGACATGGAGACGACACTACGCGGCATGTATACATGCAATGCATAGTCAAGGTATGACCGCCGCCGGATTTGTTGGACTGTCGGGGCCGTCAGCCGGAGGTGCGCGGGATGCGCCGGTTCCACGTGCGGTGGAAGACGGTCTCACCGGACTCCCGGCACGTCACTTCGTCCGAGGTGATGAAGTCCTGGGCGTCCGCACGGATTTCGGAGCGGGTCTCGATGGTCACGTCCCAGCCGAGGGCGGGCCGGCGCAGGCGGATCGTCCAGTCCGAGCGGGTCCGGGCGGACAGCGGGTCGCGCTCGTGGACGGTGTAGGTCTCCAGCGCGTTCTCGGTGAACTCCAGGCCGTCGGGATAGATGCGGGTGCCGCCGTAGCGGGGGTCGACCTCCAGGCACCAGGTGCCCTCCGCGACGTCGCGGACGACGCGGCGCTCCGGGCGCTGCTGCTCCGGCTCGGGGAAGACGACGTCCAGCGGGGCGGACTGCTCGGGCTCGGCGAAAGCGACCGTATCCGTGGTGGGGGTGCGGACCGGGAGCTCCAGCGCGCTGCCGTCCGGGTGCAGGAGGAAGCCCGCGGAGCCGGGCTGGGGCCAGATCCACGGCCAGTACGCGGAGGAGACGGCGAGGCGGATGCGGTGTCCGGGCGGGAAGGTGTGGCCGATGGCGTTGAGGTCGAACTCCACGTCCTCCTCGGCGTCTTCGGGCCACAGTTCGATGCAGTCACGGCCGTGGCGGGCGGTGAGGTTGAGTGCGCCGCGGGTCACAAGGGTGGACGAGCCGTCCGGTGCGACGTCACAGAGACGGGCGATGACCTGGCCGCGGCGGCTGTGGGAGTGCAGTCGCAGGCGCACGCGCGGTCTGCCGAGGATCTCGACCGGTCCGCCCTCCGGGACGGGGAAGTCGAAGCAGGCCGACCTGGCGTCCTCCTCCCGCTGGTCGGGCGGGAGGTCCGCGTCGTTGCCGAAGGGGAAGAAGCGGCCGGCGTCCAGGCCGGTGTGCATCGGGGAGTCCACCTCGACGGGGGCGCCGGGCAGGACGTACGAGACGGATGTGACGTGGGGCGACGGCCAGGCGGGGTCTCCCACCCAACGGCCGGGCAGCTCGGGGTAGGTGGTGGCCGGCGGGTGCGACTCGCTGATCCAGGAGCGCAGCTTCGGCTCGGCCATGATGCCGGTGTCCTCACCCTTGAGGTGCTGGTCCCACCAGCGCAGGGTCTCCTGGAGGAAGCCGATGGCCGGGCCCGGCGGCAGTCCGCGGTCGGGGTACTGGTGCGACCAGGGGCCGATCAGTCCGGCCGCCGGTCCGGGCAGGTACTCGACGAGGCGCAGCACGGTGTCGCGGTACGGGTCGTGCCAGCCGCCGACGGCGAGGACGGCGGCCCGGACGGCTGAGTAGTCCTCGCAGACGCTGCCGTGGCGCCAGTAGGCGTCGCGGGTCTGGTGGGCGAGCCAGGTGTGGATCGGCGGTTCGAGCGTCTCCAGTCGCTTCCGCCACAGCGTGCGCCATTCGTCGCCGAGGTGGGCGGGGTCCGGCGGGCGGCAGGTGAAGGCGAGCATGGTCGCGGCCCAGGCGTGCATGTCGACGCCGAGGACCGATCCGCCCATGTAGTGCACGTCGTTGTCGTAACGGTCGTCGGTGGAGCAGACGGTGACGATCGCCTTCAGCGGTTCGGGGGCGAGGGCGGCGATCTGCAGGGCGTTGAAACCGCCCCAGGAGATGCCGAACATGCCGACCTTGCCGGTGCACCAGGGCTGTGCGGCAAGCCAGTTGACGACCTCGACGCCGTCGGCGAGCTCGGTGGCGTCGTACTCGTCGCCCGGCAGGCCTTCGCTGTTGCCGTGGCCGCGGATGTCGACGCGGACGGAGGCGTAGCCGTGGCCGGCGTACCAGGGGTGGCGCTGTGCGTCGCGGGGCGAGGTCCAGTCGCCGAGGCGGTACGGGAGGTACTCCAGCAGCGCGGGGACGGGCTCCTCGGTGACCGGGCGCCAGATGCGCGCGTACAGGAGGGTGCCGTCCGCGAGGGGGATGCGGACGTCCTCGCAGGTGGTCTCGTACGGGAAGGAGGTACGGATCTTCATGGACGGTCCCTTCAGCGGACGGGGTGCATGGTGCGCTTGAGCCAGGGCCCGGCGAGCAGCACGGCCAGGCCGCCGAGGACGGCCACGGTGCCATTGAGGCCGAAGTACACGGGGTCGGGGATCTGCCCGTAGAGCTTGACGGCCTGGGCCTGGATGCCGTTGGCGAGAGCCATGGACAGGAACCAGACGGCCATGGTCTGGCTGCCGAAGGCCGCCGGGGCGAGCTTGGTGCTGGCGGACAGGCCCGTGGTCTGCAGCAGGACGTCGCCGAGTCCCAGGAGCAGGTAGGACAGGACGACCCACCAGGCGGCCATCTTCCAGTCGGTGCCGCTCCGTCCGAGGGTGGGTGCCACCATCACCAGGAAGGACAGTCCGCCGAGGACCACCCCGAGTGCGATCTTCCGGGAAGCGTGCGGCTGGCGTCGCCCGAGCCGCACCCAGAGCGCGGCGACAACCGGTGCCAGCGCCACCTCGAACGCGCCGAGTGCGGAGGCGAACCAGGTGGACGGGAAGTCGAAGCCCAGGATCGATGTCTCCGCGTTGTTCGTCGCGAGCAGCATCATCGTCGAATAGGCCTGGAAGAGGATCATGTTGAAGAGGACCGAGGCGCCGAAGAGCACGAGGTAGGGGCGCAGCCGTCCGCGTTCCTCCGCGGTCACCCGCGGGCTCCTGAACATCACCGTGAAGTAGGCGACCGGTGCCACGGCCGCGATCAGGGTGAGGGCGTTGACCGCGAGTCCGAGCGTCAACAGGTCCCCGGCGGCGAGCAGTACGGCGGTGACGGCGGCCGCGAGCAGTCCGTAGCCGATCAGCTTCCGGGCCCGGCGCAGCTCGTGCGGCGGCAGGGCGCCGGGGCCCGCCCCGCCCCGGCCGGGCAGGTTGCGGCGCCCGGCGACGTACTGGACCAGGCCGAGGGTCATGCCGACCGCGGCGGCCGAGAAGCCCCAGTGCCAGCCCTTCTCCTGGCCGAGCCAGCCGGCGATCAACGGACCGAGGAAGGCGCCGAGGTTGATGGCCATGTAGTAGATCGCGAAACCGGCGTCGCGGCGCCGGTCCTCGGGCCGGTAGAGCTGGCCGACCATCGTGGAGACGTTGGGCTTCAGCAGTCCGGTGCCGGCGCTGATCAGCCCGAGTCCGGTCCAAGTGGCGGCGCTCGTCGGTACACCCATGGCGTAGTGCCCGCAGGCGATCAGGATGCCGCCCCAGAGCACGGCGCGATAGGTGCCGAGCATGCGGTCCGCGAGCCAGCCGCCGACGACGGAGACCAGGTAGACCAGCGTCCCGTAAGCCGCTGCGACCGAGGCGGCCGCGCCGGGTGCCATTCCGAGGCCCCCCGCGGCCACGGTGTCGGCGAAGTACAGCACCAGGATGGCCTGCATGCCGAGGAACGAGAACCGCTCCCATATCTCGAGGCCCGACAGGGTACCGAGCCCCTTGGGGTGGTCGAGAAAGGAACGTCTTTCGCCCGGCGGACTGTCCTTGCGGGCGGTTTCGGCGGCGGCAGCGGCCATGGCATTGCTCCTCATCTACCGCGAGAATTGCCCTCGAACATACCAGCCAAATCATTTTTTATTGGATCATAAACAATCATGCTACATTTAGCATGCCTTTACCTCGACTATGCTTTGGTCTCCGGTTCGGCGAACGGCCCCTCGAGCGGGATGAGCTCACCGATGACCACCGCGGTCGCCGTGCAGGCCGAGGGGGCAGGTGGAGGCGGCGAGGCCGAGGGGGACGGGATCGATCCGGGCTGCTCGACAGCCGTCTCGCAGTCCAGCCGGAGAGTCAGCTTCTCTCCCGCCTTGAGCTTCATGGGGCTCTCAGCAAGCCCGTAATCGTTGGCCTTGTCCAGGCTCAGCGTCGCCAGCGGCCGGGAGCCGACGCTGAGCAGAAGGGTGCCCGATGCAGGACCGGAAGCCGTGATCTGCACACTCTTCAGATTCAGCCGGTAGCCCTTGGCCACCCGGTAATCGTCCTGCAGGCGTTGCTTCTTGGAAGTAACGAAGAGCGACTCCTGCAGCTTCTTCTTCCGCAGGGCACCGGCCTCCTCGTCCTCCTTCTCCGCCTTGCTCTCCGTCTCCTTCTTCTCGGCCTCCGCCTTCTTCTCCGCCTTCTGGACGGCCTCGGCCTGGGACGGCCCCTTGGCGGATTCGGTCTTGGCCTCCGGAGACTTCCCGGCGAGGGGCGAGAACCACAGGGCGACAGCCGCCGCGGCCACGGCCGTGAACGCGGCAATCGCCTTGAGCGCGGGTTTGGGCAGGACGGCGCGCTGGCGGTGGACGAAGTCGGCAGTGCGCATCCCGTCGGTGTCCCAGACAGCGCTGACACCGATCTTCCAGTGAGCGGCCGAACCGAAGAACACGGGACTGCGCACCAGCAGGGTGACACTGATGCGTGCCTTCTCCCCTGCCTCGAGGGTCAGCCGGGTCCGGCGCGCCTTGATCCGCAGCGGAGCGTCCGCCGCTTCCGCCGTCACTCTCAGCCGGACCGTCGCCGGCGAGTTGCCCGTGTTGTGCAGGACGATCAGGTTGGTCCCCCACAGCGCTCCGCCCACCCGTGAACGGGAGGGTTCCACATCGACATCGCAGAACTCCCCGACAACGACGGCGGCTTCGGGCACGACGACCGCAGCGGTGTCCTCCACCGATGCGACGCGAACGGCGAACGTCAGGGCTCCCGGCTCCAGGCCGCTGTCGCGGGGCAGGGTGAGTGGCACATTGATCTTCTCGTGATTGCCCGGATAGACGGGCAGCTGACCCAACGCCGCTTCGGCGTCGGGCCATTGAGCAGGCGGCCCGACCAGCCGGAGATCGTAGGCATCGACGATCCGGCTCTCGTTCCACACATGCAGATGGGCCGTCACCGCGCCGCCCGGGGGCACCGGCTCGTCCGGGACGATCAGCTCTGCCCGTACCGTCATGACGTCTTCCGCATGAAGAACTGGACCTCCGCCACGGCGACCGGCATGTCCGGCTTGAGGCCGTTGTGCACGGCGTCGATGCGGAGGTCGACGGCCACGACTGCGTCGATGCCCATGCGGAAGTGCTGCGGTCCCGGTTGGCCGGCGAGCGTCAGTTCCTTCTGTACCCGCCGCCCGTCCGCCGTCGTCACGGTCGCGGTGATCTTCGTGGGTCTGCCGGTCTGCAGGAACTCCCGGGGCGAGGTGGATCCGCCGTTGATGACGACGAGGGTCGTGAACCGGAACGGCCGCTGGAACGTGGCGGTCCAGTTCTGGCCGACCGCGTCGGTGCCGCTCCCCCAAGGCGCCCAGGCCCGGTTGTCGACACCGTCGGTCGCATACTCCGCGTCGAAGCCCTTGGACGAACTCGACGCCTCCACCGACTCCGGCGCGACCACGCTCTGGTCGGTGAAGTGGTCCTTGATGCGCGGCATCCCCTGCTGCGCGACGCCCGCGGCGGCTCCTGCCGACATGCAGCCGGCCAGGCACACCGGGAAGACGGCCAGCAACAGGATCAGACGGCGGTCCCAGTGCCACGTCCTGGGCCGCTCCAGGTACTGCTTGTGCAGTCGCTGCCATCGCGTCGGGGCCGGAGGCTCGGGTCGCGGGCGCAGCAAAGCTCCGCAAGGCGCGCAGAAGGTGCGCGTCGCCGGGTTGCTCCCCCGGCACTCGGGACACAGAACCAGACGGGGCACGTCGTACACCGGCGGTACGGCGTCTCCGTCGACGGTGGTCTCCGGAGCCTGTTGGACGACCGGTCGCGCCTCCAGTACGGCGTCGGACAACTGCCCTCCGGCCCACGGGTCGTGCGGCGGCACGTATGCCGGAACGGCGGACATGCCGAGTCCGGAATCCTCGTCGGCAGTGGCAGGCCACACCTGTGGGTCGCTCGCAGCGGCCACCGGATGGGCGCCCAGGGGCGGCTCCGGGATGGTCGGGGGGCGGCCGGCCGGCGTGCCGAGATCCCATCCCTGATAGCTGCCGCACGCGACACAGAACAATTCCCCTTCGTGTGAAGGCACTCCGCAAGAACTGCAGATGTCCCGGCTCCCGGGCGTCTCCCGGGCCGGTTCGCCGGACGGGAACGGCATCATGATGTGCCACCTCCCCTTGTCGAGATCGAGAATAACCCTTTCCGGCCCGGTGAAGATCGACTGACTGCAAATCAACTCCGGTGCCCAAGTGTCAACCATCTCCCGATCACTTGTATGGAATGCCTGCCTAGCCTCGACTCCGCCGAACACTGTCCGAACCGAGAGATCTCCCCACCGGGCCAAGGAGTTCGAAGTGATGGCCGAACCGGACAAGGCCGCAGAACCGATGGCAGCACCCCTCCCCGAGACCGTGCATGCAGCACCGTTGACCGACCGCATCGACCAACTGCGCAGAGAGCTCGAGGAACTGCGCCGCGATCTCCTCGACACCTCGGTTCATCGGCCGACGGACGAAGACATGAATCCTGCCGTCACTACTGCCATCGGCGATCCGCCGCCAAGCCATATGCGAAAATTCCGCAGGCTTCTCGGCAACGCCGCCCGGCTCAATGCCGCGTCGAGGGACCACTGGGATCCCAGCGGCGGATGACAGGCCCGGCCTCACGGCAATCGCCTCTGCCCGGCGCGCCGCCCGTCCCCCGTGGCCGGGACGACGCGCCGGACGCCCGTACGCGGACGTCACCAGGACGGCTTGCGCACCTGGCCGTACCCCCCACCGCGCGGGCGGTCCTCGAAGTGGAGGTGGGGGCCGGTGACCTTGCCGGTCGCCCCGACCTTGCCGAGCGTCTCGCCGGCCTTGACCTTCTGACCGGCGGTCACCGACCGGGCCGAGAGGTGGCAGTAGACATAGGTACGGCCGTTGTCCGCATTCAGGCCGATCCAGCTGCCGTAGGCACCGCCGTTCGCGTTGGCCCAGGCGATGGTTCCGGACCGGACCGCCACCACGGGGGTGCCCGTCGGCGCAGCGTAGTCGTCGCCGGTGTGATAGCCGCTCGAGTAGCGGCTGTTGCTCGCGCCGAAGGCATAGTTGACCCGGTATCCGGGGACCGGCGAAGTCACCGCGCCTCCGGAGGACTTGGCCGCCGTTCCGGCGGACGCGCCGGCGGATATGTCCTTCCCCTTGCCGTTCACCAGGTAGTCCCACGTCCGCGGCCCCGGAATTCCGTCCGCCGCACTGTCGGTCCACCCCTGCGCCAACTGGAAGGCGCGCGTGGCATTGAGGTCCGATGTACCCCAACGGGGCCCGGCACCCTGCTGGTAGAAGCGGCGTCCGCCACGCTTGATCAAAAGGCCGCCGAGCATGGTGATGTGGTCGTTGGACTTCCCCGGGCCGAAGTACTGCGCTCCGGGATACCTGGTCGACATCTTCTTCTCCTCCGATAGGCACGACGTTCAGGACCTGAATCGCTGTCAAGTCTGATTCATTCTGCATCACTTGGGACCTTCATTGCGACCGAAGACCGATCCAGTCGACCTGAATAGCAATATCCTGGACCACCTGCGCAAGCAGTCAACCTTTGACGCGATTCAGAGGCGCGCGCTGTGGAACTCTTTTCCCTGTCGACGGGCCCCTCCGTCCTGCGGCTCTTCATTCCCCGGGCAGTCCCCCCTCTTTCACAGCGAAGGAACCGCCAGTGTCGATCCGAGTTCTGATTGCCGATGACCAGAGTCTGATCCGTTCCGGTCTGCGGACGGTGCTGGAGGCGGCAGAAGACCTGCGGGTCGTGGCGGAGGCGGCCGACGGGGCGGAGGCGGTCAGTTCCACCCGGGAGCACGCGCCCGACGTCGTCATCATGGATCTCCGCATGCCGCACATCGACGGGGTGGAGGCCACGCTCCAGCTGATGCGGCTGGACGTCCCCCCGAAGGTGCTCGCCCTGACCACCTTCGACACCGACGATCTCGTGATCGAGACGCTGCGGGCAGGAGCCGCAGGCTACCTGCTGAAGGATCTCCGCTCGGAGGAACTCATCGCCGCGGTGCGGACGGTGGCGGTCGGAGGCACCGTGATGTCCCCCACGGTCCTGGCGAAACTGGTCGGCAGGGCCGAGACGAGGACGCCGGGCGGCACTGACGTCATGCTCAGGAGGATCGATTCGCTCAAGGACAGCGAGCGCGACGTCCTGGCCCTCATCGGAGCCGGCTACACCAACCAGAAGATCGCCGAAACGCTCCACCTGTCCCTCGCCAGCGTCAAGACGTACTCCTCCCGCATGCTCACCCGCCTCGGCCTCGACAACCGCACCCAGGCCGCCGTCCTCGCCTACGAAGCGGGCCTCCTCGGCGCCGGCCGCTCCGCCACCGCGGCCAAGTGACGTCTGCGGGCGGGGACTTACCTGGACTCTTATAGAAAGACCCGGCGTTCACGCCGGGGATGAATGCATTTCAAGGCTGCTCTGACGTACACTTTAGAGCCGATATTGCTGCTCGATTTACTGCCGGACGGTCATTGGCGGCGTTCTGCCACACGATGCCGAGAAGTACGAGAGCGACCACAGTTGCTGTGCATGATGGCGCAGTTGATGCAGCCGGTGAGATCCGGCCATATCAGGCGAGCGGAGACGCCCAACTCCTTCAGCTCCGCTTCGAAGTTCTCACGCACGTTGCGCGTGATCTCTTCACAGCGCGTCAGCATCTCATCGTTGGAGACCTCGCTCGGTGCTTCGTCACGAGGTCCAAGTGCACGTGTATTGCCGGAGCTACGTGTCTTCCCGTATGTAGTCGTTTTGCTCGTCCGTGAGGCCGGTCGCAGTAGGATCCCGGTCATGCAGTTGCGCTACAACTACCGGGCATACCCGGACGGTTGGCCGTCTCAAGGTCAGGTGGTCTCGTCGGCTTCCGGCCGCGCCCACGTCCCTGACCGTCACCAAGGACAGCTGCGGCCGGTACTTCCTCAGCTTCGTCGTGGACACCGAACCGGACATCCTCCCCGAGTCGGGCACCGATGCCGGTATCGACCTCGGCCTGTCCGCCTTCGCCGTCCTGTCCGACGGCAGCAGGGTCGGCAGCCCGCGGTTCCTGCGCCGGGCGGAGAAGAAGCTCAGGCGTCTTCAGCGGGAGCTGTCCCGCAAGGCCAACGGGCCGAAGAACCGGGCCACGGCCCGCATCAAGGTCGCACGCCGGCACGCCAAGGTGGCGGACCGGCGCCGGGACTTCCACCACAAGGCATCCACACAGATCATCCGCGACAGCCAAGCGGTGTACGTGGAAGGCCTCGCGGTGTCCCGCCTCGCCCGCACCCGGCTCGCCAAGTCCGTGCACGACGCGGGATGGTCCGCGTTCGTCGGCATGCTGGAGTACAAGGCAGTCAAACACGGCCGTACCTTCGCCAGGGTGGACCGTGCTTCCCCGTCCTCCCAGGTCTGCTCGGCCTGCGGATTCCGGGACGGCTCCAAACCCCTGCACGTCCGGGAGTGGATGTGCGGCGCGTGCGGCACCGTGCACGACCGCGACCACAATGCAGCCCGCAACATCCTCGTCGAAGGACGCCGTATCGTCGCCGCCGGACGGGCGGAGACACGCAACGCCTGTGGAGCGCCGGTAAGACGGGCACACGTGCCCGCACAGCGCGGTGAAGCAGGAAGCCCCCGGAAGGGTCACACGACCCAGGCCGGAATCCCCGGACTGTAGACCAGGGAACACGTCAAACGATCTCCTCGACACTGCGCCGGAGCCGGGCGGAGGGACGGGGCCCGGGCGGCTCGGCTCCGGCGCGGGACCCGTCGGTCCGACGCGTCCGGAGCGTGAGGCCTCGCACCGGCTCGGTGCTCACCTCGGCACCGGGCCGGCCGACGGGCACCGTCACGATCAGGTCGAGCGCCGGCCTGACGGGCGTACCCAGACTCGGCCAGATCCTGGAGAGGGGCGTCTCCGTACCGTGCCCGGTCTCCCGCAGGTTCAACGCAAGGTCTTCGACCACGGCCGCGTCACCGGACGGTACGAGCTTCTCGGTGCAGACGCACCATTCCAGCAGCGTGCCGAGCAGGCGGTGCTCGTCCTGAGGAGACCGACCCCACACCGTCAGGGCGTAGTTGAGGAGAAACGAACGCTTGGGGCTGCTGTAGCCGACCACGACACCCTGCTCGTCGATGATGCTGCTCTCGCCCGCCTGCCGTTTGGACGCGTCCTCCTCAATGCCGTGGAGGAAGGCGTTGACGCACAGCCTCGGGCGCCGGGCGGCCCAGTCGGCGTCCGGCGTCTCGAAGACGACCTGGGCGTTCACACCGCGCAACGGGCCGCGCAGCAGCTCCGCTTCGAGAGCCCTGTCGGCTCGCCGGACAACGTTCATGGCTGCTCCTCGCCGCCCATGACCACGACCCACGCGGCAGCATGGGCCGGGATCCACTCCCGTACCAACTCCTCGACCTCCTCGATCGCTCCGGGGCGCCCGCGGGTCATGCCGTGCGGCAGCAGCACCCGTACGTGTGTCCACGCCCCGCGCCCGTCCGGTGTCACAGGGTCCTGGGGCCACACGCTCCAGTGCGTCCCGCCCGACTCCGTGATCTCGACCCGGCCGCCGAGCACGTCGCGGACGAGCAGTTCGAGCCCCGTCCTGGTGCCGCGCAGCCCGTGCAGCCGGTGTCCCAGCAGGAGTGCGTTGCGCCGTCCGGCCGCTCCGACGCAGGCCGGCAGAGCGGTGTCGGTCCACCGCAGCATCCAGGTGACGAAGTCGTCCGGTGCCGTGCGCGCACCGAAGTAGGCGTCCAGGCAGTCGAGTGCGGTGATCACGGGAGCGAGTACGTCGTCGAACCCGCAGACGAAGCGGTCGGCGAAGTCGCCCTGCCGGTAGCTCTCCGGAAGGATGGCGCGCAAGGACCGGCTCCCGGGAACGAGCGGGGGCACGGTGGGGTCGGGCAGCGGGGCCGGCGGCTCGGCGGGCCAAGGACGTGCGTGCATGGTGTCTTTCGTGGGTGTCGGGCGGCCTGGATCGTCAGCGGGGCTGCTGCACCGCGACCTGGTGCCGGTAGGACAGGAACAGGGTGGCCGGGCCGACGTCGAGGCGTTCGACGGCGGGCTGCCGTTCCCCGGAGTCGACGTCCGCCGGGTACATCTCCAGCCTGACGACGGACTCCACTCCCTCGCACCGCGCCGCGGCACCGTACAGATCGCTCAGCCGCAGCGCCCGGCCCAGCGGCCAGCCGGGCCGGCCGTCCTGCTCGGACGGCAGCGGGCTCAGACAGGCGTACAGCGCCTGCAGAACGCGTTCCCGCACCTCTTGGCCGTCCGCGCCCTTGACGGCCTCGATTTCGGCGATGACGGTGATGCCCTGGTAGGCAGGGCCGCTCACCGAGACCACCACACCCATGGGACGGGCGGCCTCGACGGCGGCGGCCGCCGTGGCCAGCATGGTCTGCGAGGGCACCAGGCCGCGCCAGCCGTCCTCGTCCCGGACGTCCCGCGCCCGGGGCACGATCAGGACGCGGACCAGTCCCGGCGTGCCCGTCTCCGCGGTCTCGGCGATGCACTCGACGCGCCCGGCGTCACGGCAGGCCGCCACCACGATCGTCCTGTAGTCCTGTGCGGTGATGGCCCGGTCCTGGGTCCGCAGCCACCGCCCGGCGCGCTGGCGCACGCTGTCCACGGACTCGGCGTCCACTCCGCCGACGGCTGCGTACCGGTTCTCCACTCGACTGACGAGGGCCAGCGGGGTGCGCAGCACGGTCAGGGCGGACGCGGCGACGTTGCCCGCGCGTCCGCCGCCCCGCCGGTAGGCGCCGGCAATGATCCGTGCGCCGATCTCGGGCACGGCGCCGTACTGGCGTACCCCGCCGTCGGGTTGACGGACCGCCGGTCCGAAGCAGACGGTGCCGCTGACCTCGTCCACGGTCACGTGCCGGTCCTCGGGTGCGGAGTCGACGAACGACTGCACCACCGTCCAGGTCTGCGGCCCGGACGCGGCCTCGACGGTCACCGTGGCCAGCGAGCCGGAGACGACGGGGATGCGGTGAACGGCGAAGGACTGGCCGGGCGTTCCGTCGGAGATGCCGAGTTCGTCGTGCGGTACCGTCTCGCCCTCCGCCGCGGTGGTCGTTCCGCCGATCGTGCAGATCTCCATGGCGCGGACCTGGGGCGAGGAGGAGTACGACGGCCGGTCCGGGCCGGCCTCGGTCACCCGGCAGCGCAGCCAGCCGGCGCGGCGCCGCCCGACGAGGGAGGCGGTGTGTCCGTCGGGTATGTGGAGGATGAGCTCCCCGGCCCGGTTGAGTCCTCCCGTGCCGTCGCTCTCGATCTCGCACTCCGCCCAGCCCTCGCCGCACCAGGCCTCCCACACGCGGGGCGGGCGGCGTGGGTCCACGCCCACCCCGCCCAGCGAGCAGTCCATGCGCAGCGCCACCGTGCAGCGCGGTGCGGCCTCCGACAGCCCGACGAGCAGGCTGTCGCCGGGGGCGGGCGTTTCGGCGAAGCACGTCACCGGTTCGCCGGCTGCGAACCGCTCCGTGACCAACTCGGGGGCCTGGCCGGACGGTGCGGTGCCGATGTGCCGCAACGCGGTGGGCACGATGGCGAGTTCCCGGTCGACGGTGAAGACGCAGGCCGGCTCGGCCCCGGTGCGGGGTGTGGCGACCTCGGTGCCGGCGGGCACGGTCACGGCCGCCTTCCGGGGGGCCGAGAGTCTGAACGTCAGCTCGGTGCACGCCGCGCGGGGTGCCGTGAGCCGGACGCCCAGCAGGTCCAGGAATTCGAGGTGGATCTTCTCGGGCACCCGGTTGAGCCGGTAGGAGAGCTGGTCGACCATCTGCGCGAACGCCTCGATCAGCGCGACGCCGGGGTCGGAGACGTTGTGGTCCGTCCACTCCGGGCAACGGCGCTGGATGAAGCGCTTGGCGTCGTCGACGAGGTCCTGGAACCGGCGGTCGTCCAGGTGCGGGCTAGGCAGGGACATCGGTTTTCCTCCGGAGGGGTTCGTGTGCGTGCCCGGACGGCGGCCCCTCACCCTCGTGGGCAGGTATCACATAGAACGGGTGGACCAGGTTGCGGCGGCTGTTGGTGCTCGCCAGCCGGTAGGTGATGTGGATGTGCAGGACTTCCTGGTGCCCGGCTTCCTGGGTGATGCCGACCTCGTCGACGACGATCCGTGGTTCCCAGCGCTCCAGGGCCCGTCGTACCTCGTGGGCGACGGCGCCGCTGGTGGAGGCGTCGAAGACGCCGAAGACCTTGTCGCGGATCGCGCAGCCGAACTCCGGTCGCATGGGTCGCTCGCCGGGTTCGGTGCCCAGGACGAGGCGGATGGCCTGCTCGACGTCGGCGGATCCCTCGGCCATGGCCACGCCGCCGGAGGGGCTGACGCCGAGCGGGAAGGCCCAGCCGCGGCCGATGAACATGTCGGACATGTTCATCGGCCGATCACGACGGTGGCGCAGCCCCCGACGACGGCGGCACCGCAGGGCAGTTTGTCGCCCATGACCGCTGCCGGCAGGCCGCCGATGAGCACGGTGCTGCCGGATGTTCCCGGCATGGTGATCAGCGGTGTCGGGGGCACCGGCGGTACGTGCCCGGGGAAGGCGCAGCTCGCCAAGGAGCCTGCCACGGCCGCGGGTTGGCCACCGATCAGGACGTTGGCGGCGACGGGCGGGCCGGTGACGGCGCCCGTTCCGGCTGGGACGGGCAGCGGGGACGGGTTGGGGACGTGCGAGGTGGCGTCACCGATGCGTGCGGCGGCTGGCACGGTCGTGTTCTCCCTTCGGGCGCGGTGGCCCCTGCTTGGTTTCATGCGGTCGCCGGGCGCCATCAGTTGATCTTCACGAGCGGGGCCGAGATCTCCGTCCGGGCCCCGCCCTTGACGGTCACGTCCTTCCCGGACACCTCCACGCCCGTCCCGGACACCTTGACCTGTCCGGTCGCATTCATGTCGATCGACTGGCCGCGCAGCTCCAGCGGTGCCTTGCCGGCATCCAGAGTGATGCCGTGCGCTGCCGTGATCTCGATCGTTCCGTCGCTCCCGACGGAGACGAGGGTGTTGTGCTGGTCGAGTTCGATGCGCAACTTGCCGTCACCGGTGGTGAGTACGGCTCCCATGCCCTGGCCGCCGGCGTCCAGGAGTTCGAGGCGGTGCCCCTCCTTGGAGGCGAAGGAGCGCCGGTTGACGGTCCCCTTGGTCGAGTCGTACAGCTCCACGCTGTGCGGCGCGAGCCGGTCGACGCCGTTGTACAGGCCGCCGATGACGTACGGCCGGTCCAGACTGCCCTGTTCGAAGCCGACGAGCACTTCGTCGCCCACTTCCGGCAGGACCACGCCGTGCCCCCGGCTGCCGCCGAGCTGGACGGTGCGGGCCCAGGTGCTCTTGTACTCCTCCGGCGGCGCCAGCCAGGGCAGGCTGACCGTCACTCGGCCCTGATGTCCGGGGTCCTGGATGTCGACGACCGTGGCCGGCATGAGACCCCAGAAGCGGCGCAGGGCGTCTTCGCCGTCGCCGGGGCGCCCTGTGTCCGTGCCGTCCGTGCCCTCGCGCACCGTGAGCTCCGTCAGGTAGCCGGAGTCCGGGTGGTACTCGTGCACGACGGAGGTGACCGTGTAACGGCCCTCGAACTGTGTGCCGAGCCCTTTGAGGGACACCGACGACCGGAGCCTCAGCCGTGGCTCGCCGCGTACGACGGCGCGCACTTCGGTGAGCCCGGCGGCGATCTCCTGGGCCATCGCGTCGGCCACCTTCTCGACCTCGTGCTGCGTGGCGCGCGGCAACCCCGGCAGCACCAGTTTTTCTCCCCGCAGCACGGCGGAATCCACCTGCCACGCCACCTCCCTTCCGGGAGCCCGCGCAGGCGTTCGGTCGGCGCGCAGCGGCTTCTTGCCTTCGTGGTCCCAGCCGCGCACCGACACCTCGGTCACCTGGTCGCGCAGTGTTGCGGCGGAGGTCGCCTTCACCAGGTCGCGCCCGAATTCCAGGGTCGTCGGAGTCTCCGATGCTCTTGCCGGCTTTGCGAAGTGCAGCTGCCCGGCGCGCACGAAGAGATCGCGGCCGTTCTCGCGGGCGAGGTGGACCAGGAAGTCCCAGTCCGACATGGCCGGTTGGGTCAGGAACTCGTACACCACGTCGGTGCCGTCGACCGTGCCCACCTCCAGCCCCGCGAGGCTCGCCATCTTCTCGGCGATCTGGCTCGCCGACACCTGCTGGTAGGCGCGCGTCCGGTGGCCCCGCCGGAGCCGGTGGGCAAGGTCCTCGGCCTTGACGACGCTGAAGACCCCGGTTTCCGCCGCTCTCGCCTCACAGCCGGTGACCTCGCCTCTGAAGAGCAGGAACTCTCCGTCGGAGTCGGCGACCAGCTCGATCACGGTGCCGAGTCCGATCCCGGGCCCGGCCAGGAGAGCGATCCGGTAGGGGTCCCGGAAGCCGATCTCCGCAGCGGCGGGCGTGCTGCCGCTCTCCGTGACGGATGCCCAAGCCAGCGCCGTGTCGTAGACCGCTGGCAGAGGCTGCCCGCCGACCCGGATGCTCAGCCCTGCGGTGTGACGCTCGGTCATGTGCGCTCCGTTCCGGGCAGCAGCAGCGTCCGGCCCGGCTGCACCTTCGAGGGGTCTTCGACTCCGTTCAGTTCGGCGATACGGCGCCAGTCCGCCGGGCGGCCGCTGCTGCGGAACGCGACGGACTGCAGCGAGTCACCGCGCACGAGAGTGCAGGACCGCTGCGACGAGGGGGAACCCGATGTCGGATTCTGCCTCTTCGTCGTGCCGCCGATCTCCTCCAGCACGAGGTCGCACACCGCCCGCAGTGGGTTCCCTTGCGGGGAGAAGCGGGTGTAGGTGGCCTTGACCGTGCGCAGATAGGCCATGAACGAGACCGATTCGAAGCCGCCCCAGCGGAATCTCGCCCAGGGCGTGGAAGGCTGCTTCGCATCCAGACTGCCCTCGGTGGGCCTGCAGAACTCCAGCAGCTTGCTCACCCGCTCGTCGACCGTCCTCCGGCCCGGGTCCGGCTCGTCGAGCATCACCGTCATCGCCAGCGTGCGCGGCCGGCTCCCGGTGAACTCCGGCACGGAAGCGTGCGGCGCGGAACGGCCGTTGTGGCGTGCCCAGGCCGCTTCCTTCACCAGTTCCAGCCGAGCCGGGTTGAACTGGAACGGGACTTCCTCGACGAGCACCGGGTCGGTTCCGCTACCGCTGGGTGGTGCGTACAGCTCGAGGACCGCACCGACCATGTTGTCGTGGCCGGCTTCCGACGCGGCCGGTGTGCCCGACTTGACCGACATGCTCGACGTACTCGACGGCTCTGCCGTACGCGGTGACGCCCTCTGCGTGTTGAGGGATCCAGGTGTGTTGGGTGAACCCGGCACGTCGGCTGCACCGGGGGTGTTCGGTGTGCCCGGCATGTTCCGCGCACCTGGCGGGGTCGGCATGCCTGGTGTGCCGGGCACACCCGGCACATTCGGCGCGCCCGGCACCCCCGGCAGGGGCGGTACATCCAGTGCGCCCGGGAGGTCGGGCAGACGCGGAGCGTCGGGCAGGTGGGGAAGGTCGGGAAGGTTCGGGAGGCTCGGCAGAGTCGGGAGGCTTGGAAGGTTCGGGAAGTTCGGGAGGTTCGGAAGTTTCGGGAAGTTGACGTTCAGGTTCGGAAGACGGGGGAAGTTGATGTTGAGGTTCGGAAGTTTCGGGAAGCCAGGAAGGCCGGGGAGGTTGAAGGACGGCATCTGCGGCACGTCGGGGCCGTCCGAGGGGCCAGGGTCCTCCGGGGGCTCGGTCGCGTCCAACGCCCCGGGCTCGTCCGAGGAGTCCGGCTCATCAGATGTGTCAGACGCATTAGATGCCTCAGATGTTTCCGGCGTATCCGAGGCGTCATCCGTGGCCGGAGCATCCGGATCGTTCGGACCATCGGGATCGTCCAGAGGCTCGGGGCCGTCCGGCGCGTCCGGCTCGGGCTCGTCGGGCACATCCGGCTCAGGCACATCCGGCGCGTCCGCCTCAGGCTCGTCCGGTTCAGGCGCGTCCAGCGCGTCCGGCTCAGGCTCGTCCGTCAGACCCTGATCCGGCAGTTCCGGTTCGTCCACCATGTTTCCTCTCAGCTCTTCGGGCCGCCGGAGCGGCTGCGCATGAAGCCCTCGTGGACGACGTCCAGTTCCTCCATCGCTCTGCCGGCGCCCGCGGCGTCCAGGACGGGGCCTCGCCACGCCACCGGCATGGCGTTCAGCAGATCCCACTGCGCCACCGGCTTGCCGCCGGCATCGATACAGGCGATCCCCATGGTGATGCGCTTGGGGTGGCGGGCCGTCTCCTGCACCCACTCGCATGTCCTCATGGCGTCCGCCGTCAACGGTCTGGCGAGGGTGACGGACGGGTATGTGAGGTGCTTCGGGAGGTGCTTGAGGGAGTCGCCCATCCCTCCGACGTCCAGCTCGTCCAGGTCGATCGCGCAGGCGAGTCCGGTGCACTGGGTGAAGAACCCCCAGGGATCCCCGTCGATCGAGAGGGAGAACTGGTGGCTGGCCAACAACGCGTCAATCGCCATTCTTCTCTCCTTCGTTGAGGAGGCCGACAGGTATGCCCCAGCCTTCCGGCGCCGCGAGACGGCTCACGGGAATGCCCGGTGTTCCCGCCCGGCCCGGGCTGTGTGCAGCGGCGCCGGCAGGAACCGTTGCCGTGCGGTGGACAGTGAAGCGCCAGGCAGCCGCCGCGGAGGGAAGCGTCACAGGGCCGGCCGGCCGCACGACGCGCTCTTCCTCCGCATGGCGGTGCACGACGCGCCCAGGCACCGGCAGTTCGAAGCGCCGGCGTTCCTCATCGCGCACTGTGGACGTCTGAACCGACAGTCCGGTGGTCCCAGCATCGTCACCGACGGCGGCGACCGACGACGCATGCCCGAGGCGTGCGGGTGGCACGCCTACCGGCGCCTCGTGCGGCATTCGGTGGCCCAGCACGCCGGTCTCCCCCGCGGCCGGCTCTGCCACGGTCCCGGAGCCGGTGAGCACCTCGCGGTGCAACTCCAGCACCGTGATCGGTACCCGGTGCGGCGCCCAGCCGGTCCGCTGCACGGCCCTGCGCACAGCCGCGGAGTCCGCCACGGGTGCAGACACCGGCCACACGTACGGGTGTTCCGAGGCGATACCGTCGGGTGCGGCACGGCGCAGCACCGGGACGGACATGGAGCCGTCCGTACGGTGGTGCAAGGCTCCGTCGACGCTCTTGTCGGCCGGCCCGGCCGTGCACTGCCCGGCCTCGGCTCTGCTCCGGTCCGGCACCGCTTCGCCAGGGCCCTCCGAGACCGGGTCGAAACCCGGTGGTCCCACCGGTAGTTCCTTCCGACCCCGCTCGGGGTCACCGCTGCGGAGAGCCGCAGCCGGCGCTGTCTGTTCGGGTTCCTGCGCAGCCGTGAACCGCTTGCCGGAAGGCCGGCTGCTACGGAAGACGAACCGGCGCACGGACCTTGCGATTGCTTCCGGTGAGGCATACCAGTCACCGCCAATCCGGGGCGATCCTGCGCCGCCCGGACCCTCGGGGGCCGGCGCTTCGGCTCCGCCCCTGTCGGACTGTTCACGTGCAGACACAGCCGGCAGGACGACTCCGTCCGGCGCGACCGGTACGGGGGTGCAGCCGGGAGCAGGTGCATCAACCGGTACGGGGGTGCAGCCCGGAACAGACGCATCCACCGGGTATGGCTGCTCACCCGGGCCTGCTGCCGGCGGCGGCACGTAAGCACCGATGCCGCCGCGCGGACGCGGGGGGAGCATGATCCGTGCGATGTCCCCGGGGTACGGCCGCCTGCCGACCGATGCGGTCGGCGAGGCACTGAACGAATCACCGTACGAGAACGCTGCCCGAGGCGGGCGGACCGATGGGCCACCGTGGCCGTTGCCGCCCTCGGGGTCGAGGACGGGTCCTGTCGTCGTCCGGCGCGTCGTCATCGCCGGGCTCGTGGTGTCCGTCGTGTCCACCGCTGCGGCGTGCGACACGGTTCGGCGCGGCATGCTGTCGCGTGCGGCCGAGGACGAGGGCCGCCGGAGAGAGCGATCCCGTCGTGGTGTGCCGCCCGGCTCTGTGCCGTCGGCGTTCCGCGCGTCGTCACCCCGCCTCCCGGACTCGTCCGGTTCCGGGCGTGAAGTCGGCACCATGCGAAGCTTGTTCACTCTCGCCCTGGTCCATCGTTCGACGCTCCGTGCGAACGACGTCCGCGGTTCCCGGTTGCCGGTCGGCGCCGGAACAGCAGTCGCAGGGTCCTGTAGCGACGGCGATGCGGTGCGCCGCTCACCGACGGCGTCGGCTGATACGGGCGTGGTCACGACGGCGGGTGGACCGGCCGCAGGCGGGTACCCGTGCCGCCCGTCCACCGCTGCGCGCCGTCCCGGGCCCATGTCCGCCGAGCCCGTGCCCGCCGGGTCTGCTGCCGGGACCGGTCCAGGAAGGGGCACGGGACCAGGCATAAGGGCCAATGGCACCGGTGGATCGGCCGGTGGCCGGGGCGCGGAGCCCCGGGCCGCCTCCGGCGCCTCCCCCGCCGCTGCCCGCCTACCGCGGAACCGTGTGCGCCGACGGCGACGCCGCGCCGACGGAGCGTCCTGCTCATGGTCACGGGCCACGTCATCCACTCCCGCCGGACTCTGCAGCTGTGCGCGCCCGGACCGGACATCCGGAGAGCCGGACGAGTGCGGTGCAGTGGGGGCTGCGCCGGCATGCAACAGCCCCTCGGCCCGCGCCTGTCGGTCGATCGGCCAGAGCAGCTCCACCGCATTTCTGTGCCGAGGCATGCCGGTCGCTCCCCACCGCCCCTGCACCGCTCTGAACACCAGGGGCGGGTCCTTGTCGACCGACGTCGCCAGTTCCCCGGACAGCCGGGGGTCCCGCCAAGCCGGCAACCGCGTGGTGATCCGCCGTTGTTCCGTGACAGGGGACAGACCGGCGGCGAGGCGCTGCATGTTCCCGGGCAGTGCCACGGGGACGCGGGCCCGCTCGCCCGGGCCCTCCCGGCGGACGGCTGCCGGCGCGGGCTGATGCCCGTCCCGGCTCACCCCGAATATCCGCTGCAGCATGTCACTGGTTCCCGTCTGTCAGACGCTGGTTGATGTCCCTGATCCAGCCGACGTACTGCAGTCGCTGGAGGTGTTCCAGATCGAGCAGTTCGGTCAGCGGCCAGTGGAAGTGATGGGCGATGTACGCGATCTCGGCGTGCAGATCGTCGGCCGCGTACACCGTCATTCCCCCAGGCGGCTCCCCATGTCGACCTCGAACTCGTGGTGGCAGCCGGGGCACACGGTCGAAGCGAGGGACGATCCGTCCGTGTTGACCTTTTCGTAGAAGCGCTGCAGAAATGCCAGGTCTGCCGCGAACAGTTGCTCCACGATTCCCGCGTCGACATCCGTCAGAGTGCCGAGCCTGGTGATCAGACGGCCGAGCAGCACGACGGAGAGGTAGGCCGGGTTCTCGCGCACCCTCAGGTCCTTGAGCGGCAACAGCTCGTCACGTGCGGTGGCCAGTCGCATCACGCCCTCACGGTGTACGTTCCCCTGCGCGTCCACGTAGCCGCGCGGGAGCGTGAACGGGAACTCCGTGCGGAGGACCGCGGGCCCGCCGGGCGGGCCGGCCGCCTCGTACGAGGGGGCCGGGCCCGGGGCCGGTGCACTCGCCCCGGCCTCGGCACCCGGCACGCCTTCGGTCACACGACCTCGCCTCACGTGAACTCGATGGTGTCGCACTCGAGCACAACGGTCTCCTCGACCTCGCCGCTGTAACCCGCCGAGAGCTCGCCGACGCTCCACTTGCTCACCCAGACGCCGGTCAGCGTGGCGGTCCGCTTCTCGTCCTTCGCACTGTTCTGCAGCTCGATGGTGACGTTCCTCTTCGCCTTGCTGATCGTGTCCTTTCGCGACTCCGTGATCCACTTGGTGAATTCATCGCTCTTGTCCAGGCTGCGCACGATCGTGATGCTGGGCACGTTCCGCCGGCCCGGCGTCTTCACGATGAACGGCGAACCGCTGCGCGCTCCGACGTAGTGCTTGGTCTCCACCTCGACCTCGAGGCTCAGACCGCTGACGCTCTTGAGCGTCTCCAGCACGATCCCGTCGATCTGAATGCTGAACGTATCGGCCCGGAAAGGGCTTCCCAGCTTGTTGTCGTCCGCCGCCATCGGGCTGTTGTCATCAGACATCGTGACTCCTCATGAGTGGTGGGGAAGGAAGGGAATTGATCCGCAGTACGAAGACAGCAGCCGGTCTAGGCCGCCGCCCCGGAAAGGGACTCCTGCGAGATGCGGAACACGACGAACTCGGCGGGCTTGACCGGGGCCACGCCTATCTCGCAGACGACCTGGCCGGACTCGATGACGTCCGGCGGGTTGGTCTCGGCGTCGCACTTGACGTAGAAGGCCTGCTCGGGGTTGCTGCCGAACAGCGCGCCTCGGCGCCACTCTCCGGTGAGGAAAGCTCCGACGTTCCGGCGGATGGTGGACCACAGCCGCTCGTCGTTGGGCTCGAAGACGACCCACTGCGACCCGAGGTAGACCGACTCCTCAAGGTAGTTGAAGAGGCGCCGGACATTGAGGTAGCGCCAGGCGGGGTCGCTGGACAGCGTGCGGGCGCCCCAGACCCGGATGCCCCGGCCGGGAAAGCTCCGGATGCAGTTGACGCCCGCGGGGTTGAGCCGTTCCTGCTCGCCCTTGGTGACCTGGATGCCGAGGTCCAGCACGCCGCGGAGCACCTCGTTCGCCGGAGCCTTGTGCACGCCGCGGATCTCGTCGTTGCGGGCCCAGAGTCCCGCGACGTGTCCCGACGGCGGCATCAGGAAGCTCTTGCCGGTGGACGGGTCGGCCACCGAGACCCACGGGTAGTACAAGGCCGCGTACTTGGAGTCGTAGCCCGCCTCGTTCTGCCGCCACTCGTACACGTCGGCGGGGCCCATGCCCGGCAGCGGATCGAGGATCGCCATGCGGTTGGCCATGTTCTCGCAGTGGTTGATCATGGCGAGTTGGACGGCCTTCACCTGCTCGCGGCTGAGGGCGCCGCGTTCGTGGGCGGCCATGAGGTCGGGAGCGGCCACCATGGTCACGTCGTCGATCGCCTCCAGACCCGACAGGCCGGAGCGGCTGTTCACGTCGCCGACGTAGCTGCCGACCACGTCCTTGACAGGGTCGGGCGTGCCCTGCTCCCCGGCTGCCGGGGCGTTGAACGCCACGGAGGAGCGCGCGGGCAGCGCGAGTGCGGTACCGGTGGCGGCCGCCTCCTCGAAGAGGACGAACCGGGAGCGCTCGCGCACCTGTGTCACCACGTACTGCGGCGACGTCTTCTCGCTGGAGACCTCGAAAGTCTCGGCCGGTGTACCGTCCACCGTGACCGTCAGGGTGTAGGTGTTGTCGGCAGGTGTGCCGGCGGGCGGCTCGGCCGTGTCGTCGGCGGCCTTGACGGACTCGGAACCGTCGGCAGGCGCACGGCGGTTCCTGGACGGCTTGCGCCGCACGTCGACGGACACGTCACGCCCGGACGCAGCCGGCAGTGCGGTCACCCGGAATCCGCCCAGCGCATGGACCACCGGTGCCTGCACGCTGCCGGCACCGCCGTCGTCCGCCGCCCCGGCGGACGGCTGTGCGCCGACCCGCACGACGTAGCAGGTTCCACCGCCGTTCGCGAAGTAGCCGTAGACGGAGTGTCCGAGGTAGCAGCCCTCGGCGGACTCCCCGAAAGTCTTGGCGTACTGGCCCCAGTTGGTGATCCGGACCGGCTCGTTCACAGGTCCCTGGGCCGCGAAGCCGACGAAGGCGGCCACGGCGGTTCCCACCCCCTCCACGGGGCGGGAACCTCCCGCGATCTCCTCCACGAACACGCCGGGGGACAAGTACTTCGCCATCCAGAACTCCTTCCGGGTTTTCGGCAACGGCACGCGGCAAACTGGCCCACCGTCAACTGGGCTGCGTGCAACGAGGATTGGCGGGTCGCGTGCAGTCAGCGATCCCGGACCTGAATCATCGTCACGAAACTCGGGCACTGTCAAACGAAATGCACCGGGAAATGAAATTCAACGGATCTGTCATTGCACGCCGGGAAAGCGTCAACCTTGGATTGCCGATATCAACGTTCCCTGCCGGCCGGCGTGTTCTCGTACGCGAAACTGGGAGGTGCGCCGTCGAGCAGTACCGTGCCCCGCAGGGGCGCGGGGCTCCGCTGAACATGCGGCTCCGCCGCATGGGCGCGAACGGCCACGGACGGCCCGCAGCCATCGAGCCGCCCTTCCGGCGGAGCGCCTAGGCTCCGTACGCGGACGGCGGCGAGCTCTGGAAGGGCGCCACCCAGCCCGTGGCCCGGCCCTGTGCGTCGAGCAGGCGTCCGACGCGCTTGACGGTGCGGACCCCGGTCAGCCAGCGGCGGGGTTCGGTGTCCGGGAAGCGGCTTGCGACGGCGGCCGCCACCCGGGAGACGTCCTGCACGGAGGACAGCCAGAGGGTCACCAGGAGGTCCGCCGACCCGACGCAGGAGGCCACCAGGCGCGCCTCCGGCAGCGCGGTGAAGGCCCGTGCCGTTCCCAGCAGACGGTCCGCCGGGACGCGTGCGGCGAGGGTCGCGGAGACCGGCCGGCTCGCGATCTCTCCGGCCACGTCGCAGCGGACGGAGATCGTGCCTCCCGACAGCAACGACTCCGTACGGCGGCGAGCCGTTCCCTCGCCGATCCCGCAGGCGGCGGCGATCGTGGCGTACGACGCGCGGCCGTCCTCGGCCAGGACGGCGAGCACCTGCCGGTCCACCTCGTCGACGGCCCGTTTGGACAGGGTCCGTTCGCGCCGCCCTGCCTCCTTGCGCAGGGTGTGTGCGGCCTCCGGGGGCAGGACCCGCAGCCGCCACCGGCTGCCCTCCAGGTGGAGCCTGGCCAGCAGTGTCGTGTCGAAGGAGCGCAGTCCCGGAACCGCTGCCAGCGGCCCGAGCAGGTAGTCGCCGAGGGCCTCGCGGTCGGGTGCCGCGATCGTGAGGAACAGGTCCCGGTCCCCGACGGTCAGCTCCACCGACACGGTCTCGGAGTGCCGGGCCAGAGCGGCGGCCGCCGCCGGTGCGGTACCCGGCGTGCAGGAGGCGAAGACGAACGCGGCGGCGATGTCCGAAGCGCCCTCCCGCACCTGCGTGGGGTAGGCGCTCGTCCAGGCCAGACCCGCTTCCTGCAGCCGCGCCCAGCGGCGGGCCACCGTGGCCGGACTGACCTCCAGGACCTCCCCGAGCAGGGCCCAGGAGGCCCGGGGGTGGATCTGCAGCGCATGCAGGATCCCGAGGTCGAGCGAGGTGATCTGGGTGGCGTCCATCAGGGGTCAGACTAGGTCGTCCGCCTTCAGAGCGCCGTCCGCGACCTGCCATTTCTCGAGGATTCTGGTGTACTCGCCGCTGTCCATCACGGATTTCAGCGCGAACTGCACCGCCTCACGCAGCCTGTCGGCGCCCTTGGGCAGCGCAATGCCGTAGGGTTTCGGCTCCATTTGACTGCCCACCACCTCGAAGGCCTTCTTGCCATGGGCATGGTTGGCGGTGTGGACGGCGGTCGGGTAGTCCATCATCGCGGCGTCCGCCCTGCCGCGTTCCAGGGACTCGAGCACCGCCTTGTGGGTCTCGTGCCGGTCCAGGGCGATGTCCGGTCGTCCTGCCGCCGTGCATGCCTGCGCACGGCGGCGGGCGGTGTCCTCGACGGTCGTGCCCTGCTGGACGGCCACTCTCCTGCCGCACAGGCCGGCGGGAGCGGTGACGCCCTGCGCGCCGCCCTTCCGGACGACGATCGAGGTGCCGGCGGTGAAGTAGCGCACGAAGTCGACGCCCGGTCCGGTCCTGGCTCCCGTGTCGTCCACGCCCCGGCGCCGCTGCTCGGTGTCGTGGATGCCCGACATGGCCAGGTCGAAGCGATGGGCCTGGAGGCCGCTGAGCAGTTGGGAGAACTCGACGTGTTCGAATTCGAAGACGACGCCCAGCAGTCTGCCCAGTGCGGCGGCGAGATCCGCCTCCACCCCCACGGTCCTGCCGCCCTCGGGGAAGACCAGGGGAGCGACGCTGTCGATGCCCACCACGATCGTGCCCGATCGCTGGTGTTTGTCGGGCAGCATCCCGAAGAGCGGGGCGCTGCGCTGGTCCGGGGACCCGGCGGGCGACGACGCCGCATCGGCCTGTACCTGCGTGCCCAGGCACCCCGTGAGAAGCCCTGAGGCGAGTGCGAGCGCGGTGGCCCGGAGCCACCGCGCCGGACCGCCCGGGTATGAGATATGCACGTCCGATCACCCGGGTGTTCAGTCGAAGATCATCTGTCGGAGCCCCGCGCGCACGCGTGGGGTGAGGGCGGGGCCCACTCTGTCCACCAGGCGGGCGGTCTCGTAGGCCACCAGCCCGATGTCACAGGAGGAACTGCACAGCACACCCAGGACGGAGCCCTCGGAGACGGTCATGATGCAGAGGAATCCGCCCTCGGTGTCCATGTCCACCAGCGTCTGGTTCATCCGGCCCTTGCCGTGGACGGACACCGCCCCGCGGGCCAGGACCGCGATTCCGGAGACGACCGCCGCCAGGTGCTCGAGGCGCTCCTCGGCCAGGTCCCCCGAGTCCGCAAGGGTCAGGCCGTCCGCCGACACCAGCAGCGCGCTGGTCACGCCCGGGGTACGGGCGGTGAATTCGTCGATCAGCCAGGTCACGCCGGCAGATGTGCCGTTCGCGGTGTTCATGCTCTCGCCCTCGTCAGACATCCGACCGGTCTTCCCTCTCGCCGCGGAGCTCCTGCCGGGCACGGTTCGCTCCCGCGTAGAAGCCGCTCACCCGGCGGCGCAGTTCGGCTGCGTCCTTTCTCGGCGCCCCGTCCGCGTCGGCCGGTGCGAGCGTCGTCCGCTCCCGGATCGTCGCCTGCGGGGTACGGCGCGGGAGTCCGTCCGGTGCCGGTTCCGGCACCGGTTCGGACGCCGACTTCAATGCCGGCTTCGACGCCGACTTCGACGCCGGTACGGGTGCGGGAGCTGCCTCGGGCGGGAGGGGGCCGGGCGGCTCCGTATCGTTCTCCGTTTCCTCGACGGCGCCGGTCAGTGGCCGGGCGGCCGCGACGCACGAGGCCGGCAGGACCACGGAGGCGGTCGTGCCCTTGCCCAGGGAGCTCAGACGGACCTGGATGCCGTGGACAGCGGCGAGCCGGCTGACCACGTACAGACCCATCTGCCGCGCCACCGAGGCGTCGACGGCCGAGGTTCGCGCGAGGCCCTCGTTGAGCCGCTCCACCGTTGGAGCGGACAGACCCACACCGTTGTCCTCGACGTCGATCAGGACATCGCCGCTGACCGTCGGCCGGGTCGTCACCACCACCTGCGTGGAGGGATCCGAATACTGCGTCGCGTTGTCCATCAACTCGGCCAGCAGATGGGTCAGATCGTGCACCACCGGGGCCGCAACCCACACATCACCGCTCACAACGACTTCGACCCTGGTGAACTGCTCCACCTCCGAAGCAGCCGCCCGGACGACGTCCACCAGCGGCGCCGGCACCTGGTGCACCCGGCCCGGCCGCTCCCCTGCGAGGACGAGGAGGTTCTCACCGTGCCGCCGCATCCGGGTGGCCAGGTGGTCGATGTGGAACACCTGCTTGAGCATCGCCGGGTCCGTCACCTCCTGCCCCACGGCTCCGATGACGTCGAGCTGCCGGTACACCAGCACCTGGTTGCGCCGTGCCATCGAGGCGAGCATGGAGTTCACGCTCGCCCTCAGGGCGGCCTGTTCCGCGGTCTGCTTGACCGCCTCCCGGAAGACCTGCTCGAAAGCCCGGGACACGTCGCCGATCTCGTCACGCGTCCCCAGGTCCAGCGCCACCGGGCGCGCGTCGTCGACGGTGCCGCGCTCGGCCACCCGACCTACGAGGGCCGGGAGTTCCTGCCGTGCCGCCCTGAGCGCGGTGCGGCGAAGACGGCCGAGCTGCCGGACCGTGGCCTGAACCATCCAGGCCGCCAGCAGGAAGGTGAGCAGCAGCGCACAGGCCACCGTTCCGCCGTTCCACCAGACGGCCTTCTGTGCCTCGTAGCGCTCGTGCGCCGCGGCGGCGGCGATGCGGCGGGCGATCTGCTGCTCGATCTCGTGCAGGTCGTCGATGATGCGCGTGGCCGAGCCGTTCCACTCCTTGACCAGGCGTGCGTCGAGCTCCGACGGATGGGCGGTCCTGGCCTTTCCGACCATCGCGGAGACGTAGGAGGCGTCGAAGGCCTTCTTGAACTTCGCAACGTCCTGTTCCTGGGCGGCCGTTCGGAACTCGCGGAAGCTCACCTTCTGCAGCCAGCCGTGCGACATCGCCTCCGTCTGCTCGTCCTCCTCCACCCGGGACCGGGAGAAGCCCGCGTTCAGCAGGGCCCGTTGGCTGGAGATGGAGGCCTTGCCGATGGAGAGCGAGCTCAGGGCCCAGATGTCGGCGGCGTTGCTGCCCCCGCCACGCGCCACTTCCATGGGCAGGCTGAGCAACGGGGTGATCATGTCGGCATAGGCCAGGTCGGTGGCCACCGACCGGAAGTCCTTCGTGTACGCCTTGGCCCGTGTTTCCGGAAGGCCCTGCAGGGCCTTCCGCGTATCGGCGACCCGTTGTGCCATGTCCCGGTTCGTCGCGCCCGTCGTGCCCAAGGCCTGGTATGCGGCGAGCATCTTGTCGGTCTCGGCGCGGTACGGGGCCGTGTCGACCTTCAGTTGTTTCGCGAGGGCGGCGAAGTCCCGTTCGTTCTCAAGGGCGTGCGCCAGCCGTACGGCCGCGACGACGATTCTGCTGGCTTCCTCGTCGGCCTTCATCCGCTCCGCCCGGTCCAACGCACCGCTGATCTCCGGAACCGCAAGGCCCAGGGCCAGGGCGATGGGCAGCAGCAGCGCGATCGCCATTCTTGTAGAGATCTTCCAGTCCTGGGGCAGCCGCGCGACTCTGGCGATGCGCCTTCTCCCGGCCCCCGCCGGACGATTCGTCTTGTTCTTCATGTGCAGTACAGGTCCCGGGTTTGTCCGTGATCCTCGCTTCCCCGCAACGCTGCGGGACGCTTCGAGCCTATGGACCGGGAACCGCATCAGTCGGTGTCAGAGGTCTACAACGGGTGTCGAAGGGTGATCACATATGCCCCGGCTCAGGACAAGGGGCCTGGCGCGCGGAACCGATAGAGCTCCGTGGGCGCTGCGCGACGAGTGGAATCACCCGCGTATTCATTTCCCCCGGCGCACGGCCAACCTGCTCAGATCATACTGCTCGGGGGAATCAAACCCGGCCACCACATCCTGGTATGCCGTTGAATAACACACCCTTTCCGGTCGGCTTCATGAAAGTCACCGTTGGGAGTCAACGGTCAACCTGCGGTACGGATCTGACGCCTTGTCAGTCCATACCATGAGGCTGCCGTAGCAGCGCGAAGAGATGGATCGATTCGGATGGACAAGTCGAACATAGCCAAGTCGCTCCCGGGAATCACGACTCCGGCCTTCGGGGTGGCCGGGGTCAATTTGCCGTCCCTGACGGCCCTCCAAATGGAGAACGACGGGACCGTGGAGATGCTGACCCACAAGAAGAGGGAGGGAATCAACCCTGGAAATGTGAGGATGCGGATCGTTCTCGACGAGCTGACGTGCCGTGACACTGAAGACCATGGCGGCGATGACATCTACGCCACTGGTGGCGTCATCGCAGGCATCAAGTCCAACAGATTCGTGACGCAGCCTCACTCGATGTGCAAGGGGCAGACGATGCTGTGGGCCGGTACTGACCGGGTCCTGTTCGAAGGGGATCTCCCAACCTCCGGGAGCATCCTGCTTGAACTCACGCTCTGGGAGTCCGACAAGCCCACAGCGTGGGAGAAGAAGGAGAACATCCTGAACCGGCAGGCCATTCGCGACGTGTTCACCACGATTTCGAAGGCCGCCGCCCCCGCGATCGCGGTGCAATACTCCGGCACCGCTGTGGGCGATGCCATGCTCGGCTCGAACAGCGCCTCACGCTTCGTCAGCGAAGAGGAGAAGAGGCAGACCGAACTTGAGAATCTCCTTCAGAAGGACAAGGACGCGCAGATAAGAAAGTTTGCCAAGGCGGACCTGGAGCAGAAGCTCCAGGCTCAGGCAGATGCCCGGGCTCTGGCCGAGGCCGAGGCCAAGGTCCGGGCCCTGGCCGAGGCCAAGGCCCGGGCCCAGGCCCAGGTCGACGCTCACGCCGATGCCCTGGCCAAGGCCAAGGCACAGGCCGAGGCCGACCCCCAGGCCGGCCCCCTGGCCAAGGCCCAGGCCCAGGCCCAGGTCAACACTCAGGCCGATGCCCTGGCCAAGGCCGAGTACCTGGCCTTGGAGAAGGCCAATTCCCTGGCCAAGGCCGAAGCGGATGCCAGGGCCAAGACCGAGGCTTTGGCCCTGGCCGAGGCCCTGGTCGAGGCCCAGGGTCAGCAGGGCCAGGGGGTGGCTCCCCCCGCCCAGTTCAAGGTGTCCGGTGCCGTGGTCGACAGCGGCCTTGACGCCGCGAAGGCAAGCCTCGCCTCCATCGCGTTCGGCAAGGATGGTATCGGTGCTCTGGTGACGCTGGCCGAGACGGTCGTGAAGCTGGCCATCCATGCCGACAAGGACGACCAGCTCGGCTCTGTCCTGGAGAGGATCAATGTGGACAGGATCCGCGGGGAGCAGGATCTGATGAAGTACGGAGGAGTTCTCTCCTTCAAGAAGACGTTCAAGCACTCCAGCTTGAACCCCGGGAGCACGTGGGACTACGACCTCAAGTATTCGATGCATTTCGAACCGCAGGGCGGAGTCGATGACGGTGATATATCTCTGGAGCCGAAGCCCGTCGTCAATAAGGTCCGCAAGTAGGCAGTGATCCTGGGGCTGTCGGAGGCGGGTACCGGTGAGTTCGCGGCCGGTGGCGGCCGTCGGCGCTCCCTGGGCGTGCATTGCCTGGACGGCCGCCGTGTGCCACTCGCGGGCGCGGGCCGCCAAGCGGCGGGTACGTCCGCACACGTCCCTGGTCCCGTCCGCCAGAACCAGGGGCACGGCCCCTCCCGGCGCGGGTTGCGGGTTCCCCGGCCGGGACGAACACGGCGTGAATGCAGGTGTGGTGGGCACTCGCTGTCTCCCCCACAGCCTTGCCGAAGTTCTTCCGGATCCGGAACACATCGGCGACCTGGTCCTGCGGGGACCGGGGCGGCGCCGTCTGCGCAGGCGCCGGCCCGGTCCCCGCAGAGGCCCGGCCTCGTCGCTGCGGCGGAATGGGCCGGCGGACCCGTCCGAGGAGGCCCAGCTCGACTACGGGTTCATGGAGCTGCGGACCGGCCCGAAGGCCGGGAGGCGGGCCGACTCCGGGCCGTCGTCACGGTGTTGGCCGCCTCCGGCACATGTTCGCGCGGCCGGTTCCGACGATGAAGCAGCACGCCGGGTGCGCTGCCTGCATCGAGGCGTTCGAGTTCTTCGGCGCGGTCCTGCCCCGGCCGGTGCCGGACAACCTCTGCCCAGCATCGAACGGCCTGACCGCGGCTCATCGGCACGGGAGTTGACGCCCGCTCCGCCCATGCCCTGGTGCAGATCGGCCATGAGGGGCGAGCCGATCAAGACCCACACCGCGCATGCCGCCAGCACCTGGCGCCGCGTGGCTGCGAGAGCTGCACCCGTGATCGCCCAACCGTCAGTTGACAGGGGCTGTCTGCGCTCGAGGCAGTTGATCATCCTTCAACCCGTGCCTCAGGTGCAGGGGCATGTTTAGCTTTAGGCGGCTTGGCGATCACGAGCGAGCCGTCTTCACATTCCTGCCGGCAAACCGCTCTGTCCGATGCGACTGAACGGGGACCGGCTGATCCGGGAATCCCGCCGAGAAATTCACTGAGGCGTAAATGACAAAACCCGGAATCTCGTCCGAGAGGGTGTACACATGACCGACGTCCGTAGTTCCTCCACTCCTTCCTCGACAGGTGGACGCTCCATGAAGGCTTCCTACTATCCTGGCTACACCGACGATCGACAGCGCGTGGGCTTCAATGTCTCCCGCCGCCCCGGCCCGTACACCGGCTGGGGAGAGATCCCCAATGAGGTCGAGGTGGCGGGCAGCCTCGGAGGTGGCCACGATCTCGATGTGACGTGCCAGGAGCGGTACGGTTACGAGTACGAAGTCATTGTGACCGGGAAGAGTGAGGGCGGTGGCGCCTTCATCAAGTCGTACACTTTCCCGGCAGACGGAGAAACCAAGAAGATTCGCATCAGGGAGCGCCTCGAAGAGGCATTCCTCTGGGTCGAGATGTTCCGGGAGGATGAATCTGCCGAGTCCCGGCGGGATTCTGAGATGATCTACCTCGTCCCGCTGTCCGAGTCGCCGAAGGGGGACCTCAGCAGGTACGGACGCATAAAGGCGCCGCGGGGCTGTAATTTCAGCGGGACGCTGGGCGGGGACCAAGATTTTTTCTACTCCGTTCCCGGTACCGCGCAAGTCTCCATCATGATGGAGATCCAGAACGCCCGCGGAGTCAACTCCCGCAGTGAGCATATCGATATCCCTGCGACTGGCTCGATAGCCTCTGCCGAGCGGATCAGGTCTGCCGCGATCAACGTCTACCCGACGGAGTTTCATGAGGGTGGCGACGATGTCCCGACCGAGGACAATACGCCGGTTCTGACCAGTGGAGTCGCTGCTCCGGAGGGAGAGCATCGCAAGTGGTTCTACCAGACGCAGGTTCTCGGTGACCACAACCAGATCACACTGGACTGCCCGCCGTTCGGCACCTGGCGGTATTACCTGAAGGGGGCGGGGAAGGGATGGCTGGACGGCTTCAATTTCCTTGACGTTCCCGCAATGTGCACGATCGAGCCGGGGTCCGGGGACAACTCGATAACTGTCGTGTGCCACGAGAACGGGTATGCCGACCGCTTCCGCTTCGTGGTGACCATCGGGAATAAGGTCTACGGCCTGGGTGACATCGAGGCCGACGGGAACCCGAAGACAGTCAATTTCACGGCGAAGACAGGCGGCCTGTCGTTCAACGAAACCCTCCGTGGGAGCGAGCCCGCGTATGCACGGCTCATCCCGTACAAGGGCAACAGCGCGGGAATCTTCCTTTCGACTCTGCCGGATTGGCTGCAGGACACCCATGACGCGTGGCTGCCCAAGGACGGACTGAGCGAGGGATCCGTTGATTCGGTCGACTGGTCACTTCTGGGGGATCTTGTAGGGGATCTGGCTGGCCTGGCCAGCCTGGATCTTACGGGACCACTCGCCAGCACGGTTTCGAAGGCCGTGAATACGAAGGAAGCGCTCGAGGACGAGAGTAACACCTGGGAGCAAAAGGGGCAGGCCGTCGTGGATCTGATGTCGGCGGCGGCCGACTCTGCTTCCGAAGGCGCGAAGAAGGTCCCCGCTGTCCGCGCAAAGCTTGAGGATCTGGGGCCCGGCGGGACCTTCAAGGTCAAGATTCCGGGGATCCCCGGAAAGGCAAAGATCAGCGCCCCGGGGCTGCCCGGTAAGGCGATTGGTGGTGCTGCGGATGCTTGGGCCGTGCGAAACTTCATCCTGGAAGACCGCTACGTCCAGGCCGGTTGGTACGCCATGTACGGAGTGGGATGTCTCGCAAGTCCGAACAATCCGGTCGGAGTCGTTCTTCAGGGGCTCAGGGTTCCGTGGATCCTCTACAGCATGGATAAGGCGTACTACGGCAAGCCGTTCGCCATTATTGAAGTGCGCGCGTACTACCAGGGGGCCGCAGAGAGGATCCGGAAGAGTCTCGTCAAGAAGCTCAGGGATAAGGTTAAGAGCGACGAGGCCTTCGCGACGGCCATAGGGTCCGAAATGGTCGATATCATCAACTCGAAGAAGTCGTCGGACCCGAAGACGCTGTTGGACGAAAACGACAACTGGCTCGACACCTCGAAAGAGTGGACCAACGTGGTGGACAGCGTGAATGCAAGCGAGCCGGGTCTCCTTGTCCGCTGGGCCACTGCACGCTTGGCAGACATCGGCACCGTGGCTCTCCGTAATGTCACCAAGCGGGACAGGAGCCTCGCCCAACGAGTCGAACTCGGCTGGCAGGTCTACAAGTTGGGGCAGACCACCGATTCCGTTTACATTCCGTACATCAGGGGGACCGAATATCTGACGAACTTCGTCAGGAAGTTCCAGGAGGACATGAGCGAAAAAATGCAGGCCGTCGTGCTGGGGACATGGACTGACAAGAAGGTTTCCACACCCGTAGCGAAGTGGAGCTAGCCTCGACCTAGCGTGAGGGTCCGCCAGCTTGCTGGCGGACCCTTTCCGCTCGTTCAGTGCACCGGCCCGGTTCGCCGTATGCCGGCCGGCGACATGGCCGAGTCGCTCAGGGCAGCAACCGCGGCCCCGACGTCATCCACATCAGGTGACTCAGCGCAGTGGCGGCGTCAGGAAAGCATCCGAGTCCCGGTGTTCCGCACGGCCGTTCGCCGTATTCGCCGGTACGGACCCGCAGCGCCCCGAGCAGCCCGGCAGCGCGGGCTCCCTCCAGGTCCTTCTCCGGGCAGTCCCCCACATGCACCATGGCGCCGGGTTCGATACCCAGTCTCCGGGCCGCCGTCAGGAACGGCTCGGGCGCAGGCTTGCGGTACTCCCGTCCTCCGAGTTCGTCCGACACCACGATGACGTCGATCAGCCGCTGAAGGCCCAACAGGGCAAGCTTGTAGTGCTGTTGCGAAGGGTTCCCGTCCGTCACCACTGCCGTCGCCAGGCCAGCACGGCGTACGGCCGTCAGCGTGGCCAGGACTCCCGGATAGGGCGTCAGCGCAGTGCCCCGGTACGAGCGGAACGCCTCGACCAGCGGGGGCACGTACGTCTCGGCCTCCTCCGGATCTCCGGAGGTGACGTCCTGCACGGCCCGGTCGATGATTCCGCCCCGGTCGCTGCCGCGTTCCGACTCCCTCAACAAGGCCTGGTGCAGGCGCTGACGGGGCAGACCGAGCCGGCTGCCCGCCGTGCGGGCCACCTCCCGCCAGGTCCCGTCGAGCCACTGTTTCTGTGCGTAGAGGGTGTCGTCCAGGTCGAGGGACACCGCGGCGAGCCGCAGCCCGTTCCCGGCATCGGTGAAGGTCGCCCGGGTCGGTTCGGCACACCCCCGGCACATGCCGGCCGACACGCTGCCGTCCGTCTCTTCCCGGTCATCCCCGGGCCGGCCGCCCTCGGACACCTCACGCGGCGGACCGGAGCTCATGTCGCCGGCACCCGTCCGTCGGTGAAGTCCGGTTCCCGCAGCCGTATGCGCTCCCACGTGGCCTCGCGGCCGAGGACGGCGGCCACGCGCTCGGCGGTTCTGCCGTCTCCGTACGGACAGTCCCGGGCCGACAGCCGGGGGGCCGTCCCCGGAGCGGTGACCTCGGCGACGGCCCGGCACACCGCATCGCGCCGGACCGGGCTGAGCCGGGCCACCCCCGCCTCGATGCCCTCCCAGCGCGGCGTCGACCGGCGCATCACGACCGCGGGGACGCCCAGCCAGGCGGCCTCCTCCTGGAGCCCTCCCGAGTCGGTGACCAGCGCCCTGCTGTGCCGCAACCGCTCCAGGAGCTCGGTGTACGGGAGCGGTTCGCCGATCTCCGCCCCCGTGGCGGCCAGTGCACCGTCGAGTCCGAACTCCCGGAGCCGGTCCGCCGTCCTGGGGTGCAGCGGGAACAACACCTGCCCCACGTTCCGGACCAGAGAGGCCACGATGCGGACGACCTCGGCCAGCCGCTCCTCGGAGTCCACGGTCGCCGGCCGGTGCGCGGTGATCAGCACGCCCCGCCGCTCCTCGACGGGTACCGCGCGGACGCCCAGTTCCCGCAAGGGGTCCAGCCCGGGACTGCCCACGACCTCGATGCGGTCGTCCGGCACCCCCTCGGCGCGCAGCGCCGCGGCGCACCGGAGGGTGGGAGCCAGATGCAGGGCGGCGAAGGAGGCCGCGATGCGCCGGTTGGCCTCCTCGTGGGACAGGGGGTCGTAGGAGCGCAGCCCGGCTTCGAGGTGGATCACGGGGACCCGGGCCGCCACGCCGGCGTGGCAGAAGGCGGGCACGGTGTGCGTGGCCCCCAGCACCAGGACCGCGTCCGGGCACTGCACGCTCAGGCTGCGGGCCGCCTCGGTCACCATCGGACCGAGCTGTTCGGCGGCCGAGGCGGTCTCGGGCCAGGTCGTGTCCCACCGCTCACCGGGATCGACGCCGAACTGCCCGAGCAGTTGCTCCCCGAGCGCGACGGACGTGTGCCGGCCGGTGAAGACCACGCGCACGTCGTGCAGTTCGCCCAGGCTGCGGACGACCGGGGCGAGCTTGACGGCCTCCGGCCGCGTGCCTAGCGGGATGAGGATCCGTCGTCGTCCTGCCCTCGCCCCCTGCGTCGCGGGAGGACGGAAAGCGAGGGAGGACCGTGGAAGGGTGCTCTGCGTGAGGTAGCGCACCACGCGGTGTCCCGGCTCCCAGTCGCACAGTTCCGCGGGGACCGGCCGGCCTGCGGCGAGGGCGATGTACGCCTCGACGAAGTCCGCACCGGCAGCGAGCGAGATCGGCAGCCCGCCCGAGAATCGGGGGTTCATCTCGAAGAACGCGAAGGAGCCGTCCGGGGCCTGGCAGCCCTGGACGTTGGCCATCCCACGGAATCCCAGGATCTCCACCAGACGCTCGACCGCGCGCTCGATCGCGGGCGACCGGAAGGCCGTACCGGCGCTGGAGATGCCTCCGCGAACCTCTTCCCTCCAGCGCGGAACCTGGAGGACGACCCTTCTGTCCGGTCCGCACAACACGTCCACCGTGAACTCCCGGCCGGGCAGCCGCGACTGCACCACGGAGCCCCGGTGGCTCTCGGCGGCGAGCCGCGCGGCGGTCTCGGACTCCGCAGGATGCACGCCGCGCGAACCGCGGCCCCGGCGGGGCTTGACGATCCACGGCGCGGGCGGCAGCAGTTCACCGGGCAGCACGGTCGCGGGGGCCGGTACGCCGTACCGCGCGCACAGCTGGGCGAACACGTACTTGTCCAGGCACGCCTCGACTGCGGCGGGTTCGGGCAGCAGGACGCTGCAGCCCAGTTCGAGCAACCGCGCGGCGTTCTCGTGCAGGGCGACCAGTTCCTCGGCCAGCGTCGGCACCAGGACGTCGATGCCGTGTTCGGCCACCAGTTCCACGGCGGCGTCGGAGAACAACGGGTCGTTGCCGAAAGGCAGTTGTGCTGCCGTGTCGGCCAAGCGCTGTCCTGCAGTGTCTTGCGCAGCATCGGCGGCCACCACCAGGTGTCTGCTTCGGCGCAGGTGTTCCACGACGGCCGTACCGGCTGGTCCGCCGGCGCCGGTCACCAGGATTCTCGCCATCTTTCCCTCTCCTAGACGGCCGGACGGACCGGGGGTGCGGTCAGTATCCGTTCCACCAGGGCAGCGGGTGTGATGCCGTTGCAGAGCAGGACTTCGGCCTGGACATGACGCTGGGTGGCCGTCAAGTGGGGCGCGGTCAACGTCAGCCGCCGGACGCTGAACGCCTCCGCACAGCCGGTTCTGCCCTGCTGCCCGCGGAGGTGCAGCAGCGCCTGGACGGCCAAGAGGTCCACGCGTTTACTCGCCGCGACCTGCGAGGCATGGGCCTCCAGTGCGGCGAGCTTGCGGTGGCTCGTGGCCGTGACGTCCACGAAGACCGCGGGCGTGAAGGCGAGCGCGGTCGGCGACTCGAAGAAGAGCAGCCTCGGCACCCGGCGGGCGGCCGACTCCACGGCGCGGGAGACGGCCCGGTGATCCTGGTGCGAGTCGTCCGGAGTGTGTGTGTAGACGATGTCCGGATCGATCTCCGCCACCAGTGCTTCCACCGCATCGATCGTTTCGGCACCGTCGGGGATCCGGCCATCGGGGAAGGCCCCCCACCGCAACTCGGCTCCGATGACCGCAGTTGCCCGCAGCTGCTCGCGGCGCCGCAGCTCCTCCGTGGCGCCTGGGCCGCGTTCCCCGCCGGTCAGCACCAGCATGACCACACGATCGCCCGCGTCCGCATGAGCCGCCAGCGTCGCCCCACAACCCAGCTCGATGTCGTCGGGATGCGCCCCGACCGCCAGGACCGTCGGCCGTCCGGCTCCCCGCTCGTGTGCTGCCCGGCTCCGCCGAACCGCACCAGGAATCATCAACTTGGTCATGAAAGCCCTTTGCGGCTCGGCGCACATAATGCAGTGGATTTCGAGGAAGCCGTCCCAGCTTGCCTCGGCGACCCCGTTCAGCCGCTCTTTCGAAGTTACAGACCACGCAACTTGTCATCCACCACCCACGGTTGACCTCACGTCCCGCCGGATGACAGAAGGCGTGTGGCCGACGGTGACGACCCTTTCAACTCGCATGAGGAACCGTCAACCATCGACGTCCCATCCGGACGTACCGGTTCGCATAATCTCGGCCCGCCGGTCAATAGCAATGGAGGAACATTCATGACGCCTGCCGGATCCCTGTTCGCTCAGGGTCCGTACCGGGCCGGCGGATCCGCGCTCTCCCCGGCCGACTCCGGGACCTGGGCTGCATCGTCCGACGACATTCCGCCTCCCGCCGACGAGCATGCAGAGGTCGTCGAGGACACGCTCAACGAAGTCTTCGAGCCGTTCGTGGACTTCGTGTTCAGTGTCTTCTTCACCGAAGTCACCTTTCTCGGCACATCCTTCCCCTGGGTCGTCGCCTGGGTGGTCCTCGCCGGAGTGACGTTCTCCTGCTATTTCTTCGGCGTTCAGTTCCGCTGGTTCGGACACGCGGTCTCCCTGGTGCGGTCCGGCAAGCGCCGGCGGCGCGTCGATGCCGGGGACCCGGGGGCGGTCACCCCCTTCCGTGCCCTGAGTACGGCCGTCTCGGGAACCGTGGGGCTCGGCAACATCGCCGGCGTCGCCATCGCCCTCACCGTCGGCGGGCCGGGCGCCACGCTGTGGATGGTCGTGGCCGGGCTGCTGAGCATGGTGGTGAAGTTCGTCGAGTGCACCCTCGGCGTGAAGTACCGCGAGGAGTTGCCGGACGGCACGGTCCGCGGGGGCCCCATGCAGTACCTGCGCCGCGGCCTCACCGAACGCGGGCTGCCCCTGCTGGGCCGCAGCCTGGCCGGCATCTACGCCGTGCTCGTCGCGCTCTTCGCGACGCTGGGCGGCAACATGTTCCAGATCAACCAGGCAGTCGAGCAGCTGGCGGCGGCCACAGGGGGCGAGGACAGTCCGTTCTCCAAGTACTCGACCCCCGCTCTGGCCTTCGGTGTCGTGGCCGGGATCCTCATCGCGGTGACGCTGCTGGGCGGGATGAAGTGGATCGGGGCGTTCACCGGGCGCGTGGTGCCCGCGATGACCGTCATCTATCTCGCCGCCTGCCTGACGATCATCGTCGCCAACCTCGGTTCGGTCCCCGCCGCGCTCCAGTCGATCGTCATGGGCGCGGTCCGCCCGGAAGGAGTGATCGGCGGCGCCGCCGGGGTCATGATCGCCGGATTCCAGCGGGCGGCGTTCTCCAACGAGGCGGGTATCGGGGGCTCGTCGATGGCCCATGCGTCGGTGCGGACCAACCACCCGGTCACCGAGGGGTTCGTGGCCATGCTGGGGCCGCTCATCGACACGGTGGTCGTCTGCACGATCACCGCTGTGACCATCGTCATCGCCAACCCCAAGAGCTTCGTCGAGGCACGCGAGGCGATCGCCGGCGGCCCGCACGCCCCCACGGGGGTGACCATCACCTCGGACGCCTTCGCCACCGTCCTGCCCTGGTTCCCCTACGTCCTGGCCGTGGTCGTGATCCTCTTCGCCTACTCGACGATCATCACCTGGACCTACTACGGCGAGCGGGGCTGGACCCACCTCTTCGGACAGGGCCGCGCCAGCCTGCTGGTCTACCGGCTGCTGGCGGCCGGCTCCGCCATCGCCGGCTCGCTGCTGACGCTGGGCGCGGTGCTCGAACTCGCCGACGCCCTGCTGTTCGCACTCGCCCTCTTCAACATCGTCGGGCTCTTCCTGCTGGCGCCCGTCGTCCGCAGGGAGTTCGACGCCTACCGCAAGCATCTGCGCACCCTCAGGCGCAAGGAGGCCGCGCAGGACGCCGCGCAGCCGGACGGCTCTCGGTAGACCGGGGCTCATCCGTCAGTCGTGCCGCGTCAACTCCTGCTGCTCCAGGCCGGGGTGTCCGGCTCGTAGGTTCAGCACAGCACGTGCGCAACGGACACTGGGAAAGGCTCAAGGTGGGCGCAAGAGAGCTCGGTCGACAGGCCGCAGGGACGGCTGTCGCGGCGTCCACGGTAGTGGTGGCCCTGTTGGCCACGTCGCTGTCCGACAAGGCGCAGGAGCGCCGGCAGACGGGCTCGGGGACCCCGGTCTCCTCCCAGGACTGTCCCTCCCCCGGGGCCGAGGGGTGCGAGACGGGAGCCGGGCAGGAGACGCCGCCGCCGTCCCAGGAGGAGACGAAGCAGCCGCCGTCGGCGTCCCGCACGGCGCCGCCGTCGCGCACCGGACAGCGATCGGCCACTGGCGGCGACGAGAGCAGCGGCGGTGACGGCAAACCCTGGCAGCACCCGATCAAGGGCCGGGCCACGGGCGCGGCCTTCGGCAATGCCGGCGGGCGCTGGTCGCGCGGTCACACCGGTGTCGACTTCCCCGCACCCAGCGGTACGCCCGTGGCGGCCGCCGGCCACGGCAAGGTGGTCAAGGCCGGACCGGGCGGCGGCGGGGACGGCAAGGCGTACGGCAATGCCATCGTGATCAAGCACGCGGGCGGAACCTACTCGCAGTACGCGCACCTGATGAAGATCGATGTGAAGGTCGGTGACACCGTCCGGGCCGGCCAGCGGATAGCCCTGTCGGGCAACACCGGTAATTCCAGCGGCCCACACCTGCACTTCGAGATCCGCACCACGCCGAATTACGGTTCCGCGGTCGACCCGGTCAAGTTCCTGCGCGGCAAAGGCGTTTCCACCTGATCCCGGACCGGACACGGTTGCCGGTCAACGGCCGGGGTCCCTGTTCCGGCTCCGTCGCATGACACGCAGAACGAACTGTCTGGCCGCACGGTGAACAATCGCGAGAAAAGAGTGACCGCGGCCCCGCCTGGTGAGTTCCATTCCGGAGAACCGCCCATCTGAGCAAGAGCGCCTGGCCGAGCAGGCGGCGGATCCAGTACATCCAGCATGTGGCCGTCGGCACGTGGTCCGGATCTGCCGAAAGTCGAAGATCTTGGGCGCCCGCTCACTCCGGGAGTCGAAGGTGGATTCGGCCGGTCAACATCCTTCGGCCGCCGGGCCACGGCGACGCCCCGGTCGGCACAATTGCACGTAACGGATTCCGCCGATCGACTCCTCCTCCGCGGCGGAAAAGTGCAGATCAGCCCCGGCAAAAGAATCGATCGTGCTGATAAGGGCTTCTTGGCCCCGGCTCGGAGAAGATTCAAAGAGCGCGGCCCATCACCGTGCCGGCCCGATCAGATCTCGTCCGAGCGGCAGCAGAACAATGAGTCCCTTCGCTTCAGGCGAGCACCCTCGTCGCACCCTCGCCGTCGGCGCCCTCGACGCAGTCCGGCAGCCCCGGCTCGTGGATGCCGCCACCTGCGTGGCAGCCTGTGCGGCCTCGCTCCTCGCCCTGGAGCAGGCCCATCACAGCGGCATGGTGCCCAGCTACTGGGGTTCGTTCCTCGTGGTGTGCGGCGCCTCGGGCGCCCTGCTGCTGCGGCGGACGGCCCCTGCCCTGGTCATGGCGGCCGCCCTGCTGAGCACGCTGGCCTCCGACGAGGCCACCCTGCTGATCTTCGCCGCGTACGCCCTGGGCAACTACGGCGGACGCAGCCGCTGGGCCGGGATCGCCCTCAGCGGGTTCCTGTACGTCCTCACGCGGGTGTGGGTGGAGCCGTTGCCCCTGTCGGCGTCGGCCATGGCCTACGACACCGTCGTCAAGCTGTTCTTCCCCGCCGTGCTGGGCGAACTGATGCGCAGGCGGCGCGAGATGACCGGGCTGCTCCAGCAGCGCCTGGTGGCCGTTGAACATACCGTCGACCAAGCCGCGCACCAGGCGGTGCTGGAGGAGCGGACCCGGCTCGCCTTCGACATCCACGACGGCCTGGGGCACCGGGCGACGGTCCTCATCTTCCAGGCGGAAGCGCTGCGCACCATGCCCGAGATGCCCGGGAAGGCGTCCGCGCTGGCGTCGGCGGTGGAGGAGGGCGCCAGGGACATGCTCCAGGACATGCGGGACATTCTCGATGTCCTGCGCGGCGAGTCCGATCCCTCGGCCCACGGCGGTCCGGCCTACGACCAGTTCGCCGCTGCCCTCGTGTCGAACCTCACCGCCGCCGGCATCGACGTCTCGTTCCACCGGACCGGCCTGCCACGTCCTCTTCCGCCAGGTACGGACAACGTGCTCCGCAGTTGCGGACGGGAAGCGCTCACCAACGCGGTGAAGCACGGGCACGGCGCGCCCATCTCCCTCCAACTGGACTTCAGCGAGCAGGAGGTGCACCTGGAGGTGGTCAACGGCCCCGGCAGCGCCTCCGTGGTGTCCCGTCTCTCCGGGGGGCTCGGTATGGTCAGCATGCGGGAGCAGGTGTCCCGGGCAGGCGGACGGCTCCAGGCGGACCCCACCGTGGACGGCGGCTTCAGGGTGCACATCGCTCTGCCCGCCCCGCAGGAGCTCGGCGGGCAGGTGCATGTCGGAGAACGGCGCCGCCCGTCACCGGCCGCCTGAGCGCACGGTCACCGGCCTTCGTCGGGCAGCGGTATCCGGGCCCGGATCACGAACCCTCCGGTGGGCGTCGGGTCCGCCCGGAAGCGGCCGCCGAGGCGTTGCACCCGCGCGCACAGGCTGTCGAGACCCATGCCGGTTCCGCCGAGTACCGGGCTCTTGCTGGTGGGAGGACCGTTCTCGATGCAGAAGCCGACCTGTCCCTCCTCGAAGGCGAGCACCATGCGGATGGCGGACCCGGGGGCGTGTTTGAGGGCGTTGGTCAGTCCTTCCTGCCCTATACGGTAGAGAGCGGACTGGATCTGCTGGGGAAGGCGCACCGGAGTGCCCTCGAACGAGCACGACGCCTCGACGCCGATGGCGTTCATGTTGCGCACCAGCGACTGCAGGAACACCTGGTAGCCGGTCTCGGCCAGGCGCGCGGGAGGGGAGCCGTCGCCCGGGTCGCTGCGCAGGATGTCGAGGATCTCCCGCAGTTCCGCCATGACCGCCCGTGAGGCGTTCTCGATCGCGGCCACCCCTTCGAGCACCTTCTCCGGGCTCTGTGCGTTGACCTTCACTGCGGCCGCCTGCAGGTTGACCACCGCGACCTGATGGCCGATGCCGTCGTGCATGTCGAAGGCCAGCCGGGTGCGTTCTTCCAGTACCGCATACTGGGCGGCCTGGTCGACGGTGCCCTGCATGCGCTCGACCTGACGGCAGAAGAACGCGTTGAGGTGTTCCTGCCGGCACAGTACGCGGGCCACCGCGGCGACCAGCACGACGTGCACGCCGACGTGGTAGAGCACCGAAACGGACCAGAGTGTCTCCCCCACCAGGGGCCTGGTCAGGTAGTACGCCAGGGCGATGGCGGACACCGACCAGATCGGCGCGCGCCGTCCGTGGCGCGCGACCGCCCACGTGCTGAAGATCAGCGGCGTGGTGTCGTCCGTCGCCAGCGTGGCCAGCACGCTGCCGACGGCCGCCAGTTCGGGCACCCTGCGGCGTACGAGGAGGGTCGCGGCATACCCGGTGGCCACGGCCATCGAAGCCGCGTAGCCGGTGACGAGCCCGGTGCGGTACTCACCGGAGACGGCGAGCAGCGTGAGGAGCAGCGCCGCCGATGCGGTTGCGGCATCCACCACACGTGGGTCCGGAAAGCGCAGTCGGTCCAGAACGGGCCGGACTCCGAGGCACGGCGCAGGGTGATAGGCCATCGGATCGGCCTCGCTGGCGGGAGAGGCAGACATACGGAAGCTTTCGTCGAACGGAAACGTCTTCCGAGTATCCGAGGCGCAACCGGCACTTCCTGCGTGAACCAAGGTCTATTTCCCATCGGAAGTTGACCAATTGGGCGCAGAGAGTTGACTACCTGCGGAACAGCTCCGTCAGTCCTTGGTATCCCGGCTCCTCTCGCCCGGCACGAGGCCGGCTTCGTAGGCGAGGATGGCGGCCTGCGTCCGGTTGTCGAGTCCCAGGCGTGCGAGGGTGCGGGATGCATAGGTCTTGACGCTGGCGAGGGAGAGGTGGAGCTCCTCGGCGATCCTCTGGTTGGTGTAGCCGGCGCCGATGAGGGCGAGGACCTCGCGCTCGCTCTCCTTCAAGGAATCGATCTTCTCCTGCAGACCGCTGGCTCCGGCCGGCATCCTCGCATGGGCCCGGCTCACCAGCTTGGCCGTGATCTCCGGCGACATCACCGTGCCGCCCACCGCCACCGTCCGCACCGCAGCGGTCAGTTCCTCGGATCTGAGATCCTTGAGCAGAAAGCCGGAGGCTCCGGCCTTCAAGGCCTCGATCACCAGGTCGTCGGTATTGAAGGTGGTCAGAGCCAGTACCTTCGGAGGGTTGTCGAGCCGCATCAGCTGGATGGTGGCCTCCACCCCGCCGATGCGCGGCATGCGGAGGTCCATGATGACGACATCGGGCCGGTGCTCCTGGGTCGCGCTGACCGCTTCCACCCCGTCCGCCGCCTCTCCGACGACGAGGAATTCTTCGTCGGCCTCGAGTACCGAGCGCAGACCCGAGCGGATCAGGCTCTGGTCATCGACAATCAGAACGCGGATGGTCATCGCTTTTTCCTTCACTGCGGCAAGGGGTGAACTCACCCTGGAGGTCCACCTTTCGATCGGCAGGAGTGCCCCTGAGACACGAAGTCCAGGATTGCGGCCCGGGGTTCCCCGGGGCGGGGTCGTCGGCAGCGGTGCGGTTCCGCGCCTCCGACTCGGTTGCGAGTCTGCGGACAGCCTCGTTGAAACGCTGGGCGGAACCCGGCCTGCCAGGGCCCAGGAGGTATTCCCTGAGCTCCTCGCGGGCGGTGGCGAGCGGGTCCGTTCCCCTTGATTTTATCGCTTCGAGGAGATCGTCGAGTTGCTCGGCATCAGTGTCGAGGATCACCGCGGCACGGACCGCAGTGATCTGTGCCCGGAATCGGTCGGGACCGAGACCGGCGGAATCGGTCACCGCATAGGGCTTGCCACTGGCGATGAAGTCCGACACCACGCTGGAGACGTCGGCGACCAGTGCGTCCGCCTCGTTGAAGCAGTCGTACAGCTGCGGACCGCTGTCCGTGATCACATGGTGTTGCCAGCGGCCCACGGAGCGCCAGTACGTCTCGTTCGGCCCGGCTTGCGTCACGCTGCGCCCGTCGTCGGCCGCGTACGCCGCCCAGGCCGGGTCGGCGGCACGCCGTACCGCGGCCGCTTCGATCATGGCTGTGATGCGCGCGTGGGCGGCTCCTGCCCGCGCACTGCGCATACCCGTGAAGGGGTGCGGCCGGTAGAGCACCCGGAGAGGTGTTTCGGACTCCAGCAGACGGCGCACGATGTTCTCGCCGGCGGTGATCAACGAGGTGTTGCCCGGACGGTCGTCCCAGCCTTCCCAGGTGGGGGCGTACAGGACGGTGGGGACACGGTCTCCGGGAACGTCCTGCCACGGCTGGACGGGACCCAGCTGCGGGCGGCCCACCTCGGCCACGTCGGCGTCGCGAATGCCCACGTTCGCCAGTTGGTAGCGCTCGCGGCCCGCCCGGCCGGCCGTCCACACCTCGTCGTACACCTTGCTGAACGGGTTGATACTGGCGGTCTTGTCGCTGTCGCCGTGTCCGATGAAGGCGTGCTTCATGGTCGGCACCCGCAGCAGGTGGATGTTGCGCCCGACATTCGCGGGATAGAGCGCCACGCGGACGCTGGACAGGTCCATCTGCATCAGGTGCACGGCTCCCGGCACGCAGAGCACCGGGAGCGGGGTGGGAGCGAGCCGGTCGAGAACAGTGCGCTCCCGCAGCACGATCAGCGGTCGGTCCGGCAGCTGTGCCATGGTCCCGAGCCACATGTTCACCTGGTAGGCGGAGTCCTGGGAACCCGAGAAATAGAGCACTGTCCGCGGCCGTTGCTCCTGCAGCCACTCGTCGACCGCTGCGAGGACGCTCTCGGTCCGTGGCGGCAGGCGGGACGGTCGCAGCCAAGGGACCAGAGCGGCCGCGTAGACCAGGGCTGCGAGGACGCTGACGCATGCGCCTGCCGTCACGTAATCACCGCTGCCCGTGATGGCAGTGGCCAGAGTGCCCGCCGCCAACGGCACGTCCAGATGGACCATCTTCTGCCGGGAGCAGTTCACCAGCAGGGAAGGCGGGCCGTCGGGGATCCGCAGCCCGGACAAGTCGATGTTGCGTGTGGAGACGGGCATCCTGCGCCGCATCCGGATGAGCACGGCCGGCACCGTATGCAGGACCTGGAGTCCGTGGAACAGGAGCAGACCGACCAGCAACACGTGGACCGGGGAGGAGCTTTCGGAGCTCGAACGCGCCAGCAGCAGGACGAGCAGCATCTGACGCACCAGGAACCGGTAGGTCAGACCGACCTGCACCTTGCCGAGGCGGTTGATCAAGTAGCTGCGCCGCCGGTGCAGAAGGTGATCCGCTCCGTATGAGGCGCAACAGGCGACCGCGAACGCCCAAGGCGAGGGCAGGACGGCGGTCAGGACCAGCACCGGGTAACTGAAGCCCATCACAAGGGCGGCGGCCAGTTCGGTTCGACTGCCCACCCGGGCCAGGCGGATGGCTCTCTGTATCACTCCACGGCTCCGGGGAGGGACGGGGCGTACGGTTCGGACGTGCCCTCCACGAGAGCAGGCGGAGCCGCAGACTCCTGCCTGCGGACGTCGATCACCTGGCCGGTGAGGCCGGAGAGCAGCACGTCGATGGAGGTCTGGGCGACCTCTTGGGCCGTCAGCAGGGTGTCCTCGGGCTCGTGCCCGAAGGCCTTCCACCGCATCGGCGTACTCGTGCGCTCGGGGTTGATGCAGTTGACCCGCACCCCGTCCTCGGCCCACTCGTCGGCGAGGGCCTGGGTGAGGTTCACCGTCGCGGCCTTCGCGGAGGAGTAGACGCTGTAGCCCGCCCGCCCCCGGGTGTAACTGCTGGAGGTGTACAGCAGGAGCTGGCCCCCGGTCTGGGCCAGGTAGGGATGGGCGGTGCGGGCGATGTGGAGAGGAGCGAGGTAGTTGACGGCGGTCTCGTGGGCGATCCTGCCCATGTCGCTGTCCGCCAGCTTTCCGATCCGGAGAAGAGCAGCGGTGTTGACCACGTAATCGATGCGGCCGGCCTCGAAATGGGCCTCGGCCAAGGCCTTCTCCACGTCTTCGGGATGCTCCACGTACGTGCCGGTCTCGGAGCGGCTGTAGGCGAACACCCGGGCCCCGTGCTCCTCGGCGAACTCCCGGATGTGGGCCCCTATGCCGTAACTGGCCCCGAAGACCACGATGACCTTGCCCTCCAACGCCTGCCGGTAGGCGGCCTCCGAGCGGTGCTCCGGCGCTACCTGGCAGGAGAGCTGGAACAGTTTGTCCGCGATGAACATGTCCACCGGGTGCGTCACCTTCATGTTGTGCTCCTCGCCGGGCACGACGTGAATGGGGACCGAGGGCAGGTAGCGCAGGACGACGGCGCAGTCGTCCGTCGCCTCGAACCGCGGGTCCGTCGCAGCGATCCGGTACGCCTCGCGGAGAGTCGAATACCGGAAGGCCTGAGGAGTCTGCCCCCGGGAAAGCCGGGCGCGGGGCGGGATGTCGGTGATGAACTCCCCGTCGTCGCCGTGCTTTCGTGTGACGATGACCGTGTCCGACGACGGGATCGCGACGTCCACTGCGTCGTACTTGTCCAGCGCCCTCGCACAGTCGGAGACCACCCGCTGCGATACCAGGGGACGCACGGCGTCGTGCAGCAGGACCTTCGGGTCCGCACCTGCCGGCAGGAGTTGTTCGACCGCCTCGATCGCGAGCTGCGTGGTCTCGTTGCGGGTGGCCCCGCCGGCGACGACGGCACGGACCTTGCGCAGTCCTGCGTCGGCCACCAGTTCTTCGGCCTGCGCGAGGAAGTCACGGTGCATGAGGACCAGGACGTCGTCGACGTCCGGGGAGTCGTCGAAGACGCGCAGCGTGTGCTCGAGGATCGCTCTGCCTGCGACCTTGATCAGCTGCTTGGGAACAGCGAGACCGATGCGCTGCCCGGTTCCGCCGGCCAGGACGACGGCGACGGTGCGCTCGGGAGGGGAAGTTGGGTGCATATTTCTCAACCAGTTCACGGAAGGCGGACGATGTACGGCTTCTCGGAGGTCCGGGCCGGCATCGGGTAACAGCCGCGAGCGCGCCATCAGGACGCCTGGCGCACGAGCGCATCACGGGTGGCCGGGCCGTACGTTCCCCGCTCGTCCTCGACGACCTCGTCCGCGACCGTCGACCACGTCTGGAACCTGCGGACCGATTCCTCGGTTGCGCTGTCGAAATGTCCGTAGCGATGACCGTGGTAGAAGCCGAGATGATGGAGCATGCGCTGCATGGTCGTCACTTCGGGGCCGTGGTCGCCGCGCTTCAGAACGTCCGCAGCACCCGGCGACGACGGAGACTCACGCGTGGGTGCGGAACTCCCCTTCCCCTGGGGACTGTTCGCAGCAGAGGGCGAACCGGAGGACGGCCGGCCGGAAGGTGATGTCCGGGCCGGGCCGGGCCTGTTCTCCTCGGCCCGCGCGGACTTGCCCGCTCGGTCACCGCTCCGCGTTGGGGACGGCACCGCGTGCTCCCGGGCGGGCTTTCCCCGCGACGGCGAACCCGGACCGCCGGTCGCGGCCCCGCTCTCCTGCGCATCGGGCAGCTCGGGGCGCTGACTGCTCTGGGCGGAGAGTCCGGAAGTCGACGATCGGTCAAGCCCGTTGACAGCACCGACGACGATGCAGGGGACGGCCACGACTCCCAACGCAGCGAGCACCGGAAGCCTGGGCGCCAGCAGGCCGCGCCTTCGGTGGGAAGGAGGCTCCGGCACGATGAGACGCTGCGGCCGGGTCGTCTCCGAGTCCGTCTCGCCGTGTTCGGGCGGCGGCTGCCGCTCGTGGTCGTTCATCGGTCGGACGCTCCCCTTTCGGTCCGCCAAGGCAGCGCGGACAGGCCGGCTCCGAGCCGAAAGGACGAAATTCCTTGACAAAGGCTCACGCCGGTACGGCACCATTTTGCCCCCCAAGGTGGTGGTTACCGATAGCCGATGGGGCTGGAATCCGAGGTCGAACAGTGACCGCTGAATCAACCGCCGCCATGGCCGGATCAACCTTGGTGATTGCGAGAACGATCACTTCGGCCGGTAGCCTGCCCTCCATGGTTTCCGATGCGAGACTGAATGGCCCATGAATAGCACGGCTGTCGAGGCGCACATACGGGCCTATCTGGCCACGGACACGGGGCACAGGTTTCCCGTGGATCTACGCCTCCGGTACGTGAGGGCGGCGCCTTATGAAATCGGTGTGGAAGTGCTGAGGAACAGCCGGGCATATTGCCGGTCCGTTCTCGGCCGCGAGCTCCTCGCCCTCGGAATCTCGCGGGAGACGGGACAGCACGCCGCTCGGGTCTGCCCCGGGGCGGGCCCCAACGAGACACGCCTGATGCTGGCCGGAGACCCTCTGCAAGGGGGCGGCTTCCTGGCCCCCGTCGTACAGACCCACGCCCTCATCGGGTTCTTGGGCCACACGTACGGAATGGTCCCGCCCGGCTCTGAAGCAATGGACTTCGACAGTGACCTGGCCGAGCTCCTCACCAACCCGTGAGGCCCTCTCCCCCCCCCCGCCCTCAGCGGAATCACCACAGATCATGAAGGTTCTTTTGCCCGCTGCCGGCGCCGTGCTGGGCCGACGCCCCCCGCCGTGGACCTGCGTGCGTCCGCGTCCGCGACTCTGTCGGCACAGTCGACTTCTGGCGTCAGGAATATCCTTTCGCGCTGCCCCGCGCGCCCGAAAATTCCCGATACTGCAAAGCTGGCCCATACGTGGCTGTGCACACCCTCTCCGGATTCAGCTATGCGGATTCCCCGTTGCTTCAGGAAATTACCGCACGGGGCGCCATGTGAGCCATTCGACAGATCACCGGGCCCGCAGGATCAGCCTCTTGAATCCTTGGCAGGAACCAACCTCGCCTTCCGATTTCATCGGCATGTCCGAGATTTTCCCTCGGATCACGAGGAAGTCGCGACCCCGCTTCGCTCGATCATTACTTCACGGACCTAACGAACTACCCTGTTGCCGTGTCGTCAAGAATTTACTTCTTGACGCTCTCTTGACCTCCGGGGTTGAATTCCTGCCACCCAGGCCGAAACATTCGGCCATGTCAGGAAGGCATCAGTCCATGAACAAGAATCTGCGACGTCTGACAGTGGCAGCAACAGCCGTTTCCATGGCCGTCGGCCTTGCAGCCTGCGGTAGCGCGAAGGACTCGGGCGGCGAAGCAAAGGACAAGGACAAGAAGGGCCCCCTGACGATCGGGCTGCTGCTGCCGGAGAACCAGACCGCCCGTTACGAGCGCTTCGACAAGCCACTGATCGAGAAGAAGATCAAGGAGCTGGCGGGCGCGGACACCACGATTCTCTACGACAACGCCAAGCAGGACGCGTCGGTTCAGCAGCAGCAGGTCGACACGATGATCACGAAGAAGGTCGATGCGCTGATCCTGGACGCGGTGGATGCGAAGTCGATAGCGAGCTCGGTGAAGAAGGCCGCCGACAAGGGCATCCCGGTCATCGCCTACGACCGCCTGGCCGAGGGGCCGGTGAAGGCCTACACCTCCGTCGACAACGAGCGCGTCGGCAAGATCCAGGCCGAGTCGCTGCTCAAGGCGCTGGGCGACAACGCCTCCAAGGGCCAGATCGTGATGATGAACGGCTCCGTCACCGACCCCAACGCGAAGATGTACAAGGACGGTGCGCATTCCGTCCTGGACGGCAAGGTGAAGATCGGCAAGGAGTACGACACCAAGGAGTGGAAGCCGGAGAACGCCAACGAGAACATGAAGGGCGCGATCTCCTCGCTCGGCAAGGACAACATCGTCGGGGTGTATTCCGCGAACGACGGTATGGCGGGCGGCATCATCACCGCGCTCAAGAGTGCCGGCTTCGACAAACTCCCTCCGGTCACCGGCCAGGATGCCGAACTCTCCGCCGTCCAGCGGATCCTGAAGGGCGAGCAGTTCATGAGCATCTACAAGCCCTACCAGCCCGAGGCCGACGCGGCCGCCGAGCTGGCCGTCGCCCTCGCCCGCGGCGAGAAGCTGGACTCCGTCGCCACCTCGACCGTCGACAGCGGTTCCGAGAAGGAGATCCCCGCCATCATCGTCACGCCGCTCGCCCTGACCAAGGACGACATCAAGCAGTACGTGGGCAAGGAAGGCTTCTTCACCCTGGATGACATCTGCACGCCCAAGTACAAGGCCGACTGCACCAAGGCCGGCCTCAAGTAGCCCGCGCAGCAAAAGGGAGTTGATGTCTCATGTCCGCTGTGCCCGTGCTGGCGTTGCGTGGTGTCTCCAAGCGGTTCGGGGCCGTCCAGGCACTGACCGAGGTCGACCTGGAGATCCGTGCCGGTGAAGTGGTCGCCCTGGTCGGTGACAACGGCGCCGGAAAGTCCACTTTGGTCAAGGCGATTGCCGGGGTGGGCCCGGCGGACGAGGGGGTGATCGAGTGGGAGGGCCGGCCGGTTGCCGTGGACCGCCCCCACACCGCCCAGGAGCTGGGCATCGCGACCGTCTACCAGGACCTCGCACTGTGCGACAACCTCGATGTCGTCGGCAACCTCTTCCTCGGCCGGGAGACCGTGCGCGCCGGGGTGCTGGACGAGGTCGAGATGGAACGCCGCGCCCGTGAGCTGCTGGCCACCCTCTCCATCCGCATCCCCAGCGTCCGCATCCCCGTCGCTTCGCTCTCCGGCGGGCAGCGCCAGACCGTCGCCATCGCCCGTTCCCTCCTCGGCGAGCCCAAGGTCGTCATTCTCGACGAGCCCACCGCCGCCCTCGGCGTCGAGCAGACCGCCCAGGTCCTGGACCTGGTGGAGCGGCTGCGCGAACGCGGCCTCGCCGTCATCCTCATCAGCCACAACATGGCCGACGTCAAAGCCGTCGCCGACCGCGTCGCGGTCCTGCGCCTGGGCCGCAACAACGGCACCTTCGACGTCCGCACCACCAGCCAGGAAGACATCATCTCGGCCATCACCGGCGCCACCGACAACGCCGTCACCCGCCGCCGGGCGCGGAAGGACGGCGGAGATGACGGCCAGACTGCAAAGGCACAGCAATGAGCATGAACCTCTCCCAGATCACCCCACCCAAGCCTCCGGACAACACCCCACCTGGCCGCGACCCGCGCCTGCTGGTCCGCCAGGAGGGCTTCGCCGGCTACTGGAGCGACTTCGGGCGCAAGCTGCGCAGCGGTGAACTGGGTTCGCTGCCCGTGGTGGTCGGGCTGATCGTCATCGGCCTGGTCTTCCAGCTGAAGGACTCCGCCTTCCTCGGCCCGGAGAACCTCTCCAACCTCTTCGTCACCGCCGCGGGCACCGGACTGATCGCGGTCGGCATCGTCTTCGTCCTCATCCTCGGCGAAATCGACCTCTCCGTCGGCTCCGTCAGCGGACTCGCAGCCGCCGTCTTCGCCGTCCTCAACATCAACCACGGCATGCCCGAATGGCTCGCGCTCGTCCTGGCCATCGGCTCGGGAGCACTGATCGGTGCCCTGCACGGCTTCTTCTTCGCGCGGATCGGCGTGCCCGCCTTCGTCGTCACCCTGGCCGGACTCCTCGGCTGGAACGGCCTGATGCTCCAAGTGCTCGGCTCCAACGGCACCATCAACCTCGACGACTCGGGCATCGTCGCCTCCTTCACCAACCACTACTTCAGCAACGTCTCCGCGGCCTACGGCCTGGCGACCCTGTGCGTGGCGGCGTTCTTCCTGTTCTCGTACCGCGACAGCAGGCGCCGGAACGCGGCCGGCATGCCGAGCCGGCCGCTGAGCGAAATCGCCCTGCGGACTGCCGCCTTCGCAGTGCCGGCCTATGTGCTCGCCTGGCTGTTCAACCAGTACAAGGGCCTGCCCCTGGCCGTGGTGATCTTCCTCGGGGTGGTCGTCGCCCTCGACTTCGTGCTGCGGCGCACCCGTTACGGGCGCACCGTCTACGCCCTGGGCGGGAGTGTGGAGGCCGCGCGGCGTGCGGGCATCAACGTCGCGGCCGTGCGGATCTCGGTGTTCGCGCTGTCCGGCACGATGGCAGCGCTGGGCGGGATGTTCCTGGCCTCGCAGATCAACGCCGCCAACCAGTCCTCCGGCGCGGGCAGCCTGCTGATGAACGCCATCGCCGCGGCCGTCATCGGCGGCACCAGCCTCTTCGGCGGCCGCGGCCGCACCTGGTCGGCGCTCCTCGGCGTCCTCGTCATCCAGTCCATCGCCTCCGGCATGGCCCTCCTCGGCATCGCCTCCGCCGTCCAGTACATGATCACCGGCGCGGTGCTACTGGCCGCCGTCGTCATCGACTCCGTCTCCCGCAAGACCCAGAAGTCTGCAGGACGGACATAGCCGACCATGCCGAGGGCCGACGGAAAGCACGGCGGGGGGACACGGCAGGGGCACGGCCCGGCTGCACGGCCGACAACGTGCCACAACAGCGATTGGGAAGGACTCCCGCTCATGATTTGGAACCTGCGGCTGACCGCTGCCAAGAAGGGCATCTGGAAGGCGGCCGAACTGCAACGGAAGCTGGCGGAACACGGCTTGGTCGTCTCGACCGCGAAGATGTCCGGGCTGTGGTCCGGTCAGCCTCTCTCCATCAAGCTCAAAGACCTTGACGTCATTTGTGCCGTCCTCGATTGCGAGGTGGGCGATCTGTTGATACCCGAGCCGGAAAAGGTCGCCTGGCGTGGGCCGAAGAAGCCCAAACCCGCGCCGGCCGACGAGGCGAGCGCCGGCCCCTCGCTGATCCCCCGGCAGCCGGGGGTTCGTCCGCCGCTCTGGACCACACCGCTGACACGCCGTCCGGACGAGCCGAGCTCCGGCTGAGTTCTTCCGAAGGGTTTGTCACGAAATCACCGGCCCCGAGGACGACGATCGCGCGTCCTCTTGGGGCCGGTGTCGCAGGCTCACTCCCGAGGTCGAGCCTCACGCGGAATGCCGGGCCTCATCCCACCGTGCTGCAGCGATACGGCCCCGTAGGTGTACCGGTTTTGTCGAGCAAGGTGACCGATACTTGTTCCGGGCGGATCTCGGGGTGCAGCACGTGCTGGGCGCGAGCGAGGGTGCAGGTGACCTGGTCGAGGCCACGGGTGAGCATCTTGACCCTGGGCAGCGCGAGGCGGATGTCGGGGCCGTCTGCCGTCACGTCCGGCTTCCATTCGGATGCCGGTCCGGAGACGTGCACCTCGGTGCGCATCCCCTGTCGTCGCTCCTCGTCGGACGGTTCGGCGAAAAGCATCACCAGCGCGGAGTCCAGGTCAGTGATCTGGTCGGTGGGGCGTTCGACGCCGACGAGCCTGTCGCCCTGGAGGAAGTAGACCCGCATGCCGTTGGACGGGCCGGGGGCCGGTGCGCCCGCGTCGATGACGCGGCTGGGTTGGATGCCGCAGCCGGTGAGGACAGCCAGACACAGGGCGGTGCCTGTCGCGAACCAGCCCCTCATGCTCCGCATGGTTCCGCCTCGTTCCGGAGAGTATGCGGGAGGCGGAGCGTGAAGAGCGCACCGCCTCCCGGCCGTTCGTCGGCGTCGATCGAGCCGCCGTGCAGGCGCGCGTTCTCCAGCGCGATGGCCATGCCGAGTCCACTGCCCTCGGAGCGGGTACGGGCGGCATCGGCTTTGTAGAAGCGGTCGAAGACACGCGAGCAGGCCTCGGGCGACAGGCCGGGGCCGCAGTCCGCGACGGTGAGCAGCACCTCGTCGCGGGTCTCGGTGAGCGCCACGGTGACGGGCGGGGCGCCGTGACGCAGTGCGTTTCCGACCAGGTTGGCGACGATGACGTCCAGGCGACGCCGGTCCACCCGTGCCCAGATGCCCTCGGGCAGCTCCGCTGCAACTTGCCCGGTCCACCCGCGTGCGGCGAGAGCGGCACGTACCGTGTCGGCGATGTCCGTGTCGGAGACGTTGAGCCGTGCCGCGTGCGCGTCGAAGCGGGAGATCTCGATCAGGTCGTCAACGAGCCTGGAGAGCTTGGCCGTCTCGGCGCTCACCGTGCGGGCGGCCGCCGCAGTGTCGGGTGGCAGTTGGTCGGCGTCCTCGTCGAGGACCGTGGCCACCATCGTCATCGCAGCCAGCGGAGTGCGCAGTTCATGCGATACGTCGGCCACGAAGCGGCGTGCTCTCTCGTCCTGTTCGCGCAACTCCTCGACGGAGGATTCCAGCGCCGCCGCGGTGGAGTTGAAGGTGCGGGCCAGGCGGGCGAGTTCTCCGCGTCCCTTTGCGGGCACGCGTGTGTCGAGTTTTCCGGCGGCCAGCTCCGCGGTGGCCCGGTCCAGGCTGCGGACCGGGCGCAGCACCGTCGCGGCGGCGAGCAGTGCGAGGACGGTGGCCAGGGCGAGTACGGGCAAGGTGCCGCTGCGTACCGCGGTCAGCATGGCCTCGCCGCCGCGCTCTTCGGGGACGAGCGAGACCAGTGCGTACACCTCCAGGACGGAGCGGTCACCGGTCCGGCTGAGGGTGACAGGGGTGCCGACGGCCAGCCAGGGCTCACCGGCGCGCTCGACCCGTTGGAAGGCGAGCCGTCCCCGGTCGGCGATGTACTGGCGAAGGTCGGTGGTGATCGGGGCGTCGGCGGCGGCCTGGCTCGAGGCGGCGGACAGGTCGCCGTAGCGGACCTGGATGTCGGCCTCCATCCGCTGCGCGAGTGCCTCGGCAAGGCGCCGCAGCGTCTTCTCGTTCGGCGGTGCGGTGAGCTCGGCGGCCTCTTGGCCGACGCGCTCGCGGAATTCGGTGGCGGTGCGGGTCTGGGCGCGGTCCAGGAGAGCGTTGCGGGCTTCGCGGTAGGCGAGCGCTGTTGCCGTGACCGCGCTGATCAGGGCGACCAGGGTGAAGGCCAGCACCAGCCGGCCGCGCAGGCCTCCGAGGGCGGTGAGCAGTCGTCTCATATGGGCCCGAAGCGGTAGCCGAAGCCGCGCACGGTCTGGATGTAGCGAGGCCGTACCGGGACCGGCTCGATCTTCGCGCGCAGCCGGCCGACGGCAGCGTCGACCACCCGGGAGTCGCCGAGGTATTCGTGGTCCCAGACGGAGCGGAGCAGTTGCTCGCGCGTGTGCACGCGCCCGGGGGTGGAGGACAATTCCAGCAGCAGTCGCAACTCGGTCGGCGGCAGGGCGACCGGCTTGCCGCCGGCAGCGACGGAGAGGGCGTCCCGGTCGATTCGCAGCTCGTCGTGCACCTCCACCTCCCGGGCGCTCTGTGGTCCCAAGTGCAGGGCGGCGTCGCTGCCGGGCTGTGGCGCCCGGCGCAGAGCGGCGCGGATACGGGCCTCCAGCACCCGGGCCGTTGCGGGCTTGACCACGTAGTCGTCCGCACCCGCCTCCAGGCCGCTGACCACGTCGATGTCGTCGCCCCGGGCAGTGAGCATGATGATCGGCAGGGTGCCGACGGCGCGGATGCGGCGGCACACCTCGAAACCGTCGATGCCAGGCAGCATCAGATCGAGGACGACGATCTCCACGCCGTTGTCGGGCCGCTGCAGCAGTTTCAGCCCCGCCTCTCCGGTGGCGGATGCGTCCACGCGGTGGCCGTGGCGGCGCAACACGAGGGCCATGCCGTCGCGTACGGAGTCGTCATCCTCGATCAGCAGCACATGGGACATGTCGCCAATTATGCCGCGGTTGATTCGCCGGCAGACCGCTGAGATCGCTCAGATATGCCGTCGCTGACTCTGCTGCACGTTCATCACGCGAATTATCCAGCAGCCGCGAATATTTGTTACCTGCCCATCACACAGCCATGCACAGGTCATACAACGCCTCGGTGAAAGTGGCTCGCATGAACACACGAACCCGCACCAGGACGCACTGGGCACTTGTCGTCACCGTCCCGCTCTTCGCCCTGCTCACCGCCTGTGGCGGCAGCAGCGGATCTGGGGACGGTGTGGCGTCGGCGGACGACGGAGCCACAGCCACTCCGTCCACGGCCGGAGAGGACAAGAAGAGTGAGGGCAGCGGCTCGCAGGGCGGGAAGTCCGCTTACCACGACGCGCTGGTCAAGGTCCATCAGTGTCTGCGCAAGGAGGGGGTCAAGGGCCTGCCCGAAATCGATGCGAAGAAGCGGGTGGACATGCAGAGCCTGCCCAAGGACCCCAACCTCAGCGACGCCGAGCTGGGCAAAGTCCGCAATGCTCGGGAAACCTGCAGCGACCAGCTCAAGGCGGCCTACGAGGTCGAGCCGAAGCCCGACAATCAGAAGCTCTACGAGGCGATGCTGAAGTTCGCCCAGTGCATGCGTAGCAACGGTGCCACGAAGTTCAAGAACCCGCAGATGCAGGACGGCATTCCCTCACGGGGCGGCGAACCGAACCCCGCCAACCCTCAAATCCCGCGCGACGTTTATGAGCGCGCCGAGACCACCTGCAACAAGCAGGTGCCCGAGGAATTCCGGGAGTGGATCTGAGTGAAGCGCCAGACGATCTATGCCGCGGTCGGCGTCACCGTGCTCGCGCTGGGGGGCGGCACGTACACCCTGCTCGACGGGGCGGAGCGCCCGGCCACCACCCAGGATGCGCGCGTGCCGGCCGCCACCGACAGGATCACCCGCACCGACCTCGTGCAGAGCAAGAACCTGTCGGGGACCGTCACTTATGCCGACCGTGTCGCTGTCAAGGCGAGCGTCGAGGGCACGGTGACGCGGGCGGCGGAGACCGGGAAGAATGTCGGCCGCGGCAACCGGTTGTACGACTTGGACGCCCGCCCCGTGATCCTGCTGTACGGCGAGACTCCGATGTTCCGGGACCTGAAGGCCGGTGACGTCGGCCCCGACGTACTGCAGTTGCGGCGGAATCTGCAGAGCCTCGGGTTCGGCCCGCCCACCGTCCTCGGTCCGAAGTTCGACAAGGAGACCGAGGACGCCGTCAAGCGTTGGCAGAAGTTCCTCGGGCATCACCGGCCCGACGGCAAGGTGGCCCGGGGCGACGTCGTCTTCCTCGATGGTCCGGGGCGGATCGCGGCCGCCGATGCAGAGAAGGCCGAGCAGGTGCAGCCGGGAAAGACGGTCCTGACGCTGAGCTCGGACGTGCCGGTGGTGGAGATGTCGGTGTCCGCCGAGGACAAGAAGCTGGTGCGGCCCGGCACCAGGATCGAGGTGCAACTGCCCAGCGGCACAAAGGCCAAAGGCAAGGTGAAGCGGCTGGTCTCTCCCCGCGGTGACGACGACGCCGACGGTGGTGAGGCGAAGGCCGAGATCGCCCTGAACGGCAGACCGAAGATCACCGACAAGGATCGTGAGCCCGACCAGGCCACTGTCACCATCATCACCGAGCGGAGCGACAACGCGCTCTCCGTCCCCGTCGACGCGATCGTCGCACTGCGCGAGGGCGGCTACGGTCTTGAGATCGTCGAAGGCGGCAGGATTGCCCGCACGGTCAAGGTCGAGACCGGCGTGACCGCCGACGGCCGGATCGAGGTCAAGGGCACAGGATTGCAGGAAGGAATGAAGGTCGGGGTGGCCGGACGATGACCACCCCGATGATCGAACTCATCGGTGCCGGCCGGATGTACCCCGGTGACGTCCACGCCCTGCAGGAGGTGGACCTGAGAGTCGAGGCGGGCGAACTGCTGGCCATCGTCGGACCGTCGGGCTCGGGCAAGTCCACGATGCTCAATCTGATCGGCACCCTCGACCGCCCGACGACAGGCGTCGTGCGTGTTGCGGGACACGGTGTCACACAGCTGTCGGACGCGGGGGTGTCGGCACTGCGCGCCGCCCACATCGGCTTCGTGTTCCAGCACTTCCACCTCGCCTCCGGCCGCACCGCGGTGGACAACGTCGCCGACGGTCTGCTGTATGCGGGCGTGGCGCTGCGCACACGGCGGGCACGAGCGTACGAGGTGCTGGAGCAAGTGGGACTCGGGCACCGCGTCGACCACCTGTCGCACCAGTTGTCCGGTGGTGAGAAACAGCGCGTCGCGATCGCGCGGGCGATGGTGGGGCGCCCCGGGCTGCTTCTCGCGGACGAGCCGACCGGAGCTTTGGACACGAAGTCCGGCGAGGTCGTGACGCGGCTGCTGCACGAACTGCACCAGGGCGGGACGACGGTGGTCGTCATCACGCACGACAACGAGATCGCGGCGGCGTTGCCCCGGCGGGTGCGGGTGCGGGACGGCGAGATCGTCGCCGACGAGACGGCGGTGCTGCTGTGAGCGATACGCAACCGCTCCCGACGGTGCCGGAGCCGGAGGCCGTGCCACCGCCGAAGCCCGCCCGGCTGCGGCCCGCCGACATCCTGCGTGTCGGGGCCGAGGGGCTGCGGGCGCGGCGCAGCCGGGTTGTGCTCTCCGCGCTCGGTATCGCGATCGGCATCGCGACCATGGTCGCCGTGGTCGGCATCTCCAGCTCCAGCCGGGCCGATGTGCTCGCGCAGTTGGACCGGCTCGGTACGAACCTGCTCACCGCCGATGCCAACGCGCCCGAGGGCAAGCCGCCGCCGAAGCTGCCGAAGAACGTCTCCGCGATGGTGGAGCGCATCAGGCCCGTGGAGACCGCGACCGACACGGCCAAGGTGGAGAAGGCCGAGGTGCGGCGCAGCGACGCGGTGCCGGTCGAGTACGGGCCGGGGGTGGGTGTGCAGGCGGCCCGCCCCGGGCTGCTGGAGGCTGTCAGCGGGCGGGTGGCCAAGGGGAAGTGGCTCGACTCGGCGAGCGAGCGGCTGCCGTCGGTGGCCCTGGGGGCGGTCGCCGCACAGCGGCTGGGCGTGCACGAGCCGGGCGCGAAGATCCTCGTCAACGACCAGTGGTTCGTGGTCACAGGGATTTTGGCACCGGTCGAGCTGGTACCGCTCCTGGATCGTTTCGCGTTCACCGGATTCGCCGCCGCTGAGCGGTATCTCGGCTTCGACGGGCATCCGACGACCGTGTATTCGCGGTCGCAGGACTCTGCGGTTCCGCTCGTGCAGCAGGTCATGGCACGCACGGTCAACCCTGGCCAGCCGGGCACGGTGCAGGTCAGCCGGCCGTCGGACGCGCTGGCGGCGAAGGCCGCCACGGACAAGGGGCTGCAGACGCTGATGCTGGGGCTGGGCGCGGTGGCACTGCTCGTAGGCGGTGTCGGTGTGGCCAACACCATGGTGGTGTCGGTTCTCGAGCGGCGGCCGGAGATCGGACTGCGGCGGGCCCTGGGAGCCACCCGCGGTTCCATCCGCTCGCAATTCCTGTGCGAATCGCTGCTGTTGTCCGCGCTGGGCGGAGTCGGCGGGGCCGTGCTCGGTGCGCTGGCGACCGTCGCCTTCGCGTCCGCCCAGGGGTGGACACCGGTGGTGCCGCCGTGGGCGTTGGTGGGCGGTTTCGGGGCGACGCTGTTCATCGGCGTGCTGGCCGGGCTCTATCCGGCGACGCGGGCCGCGCGGCTGGAACCCACTCGGGCGCTGGCGGCGGTGTAGGCAGCGCGCGTCGAACACAACGAGACTCCGGTTGCCGGGGTGACCTTTCAAGTCGACCTGAACAGCCGGAGCTTCGATGTGCCGGAGGTCTTCCATAGCCACGTGTTCGGCGTGGGCGTCGTCACTCTCTGGTATCGGTGCTTCTGGTCGCGCCCCATGCGGTCCCGGCCTGCCGCAGTGGGCCAGTGGGCCCGTCATGCTCCGCATGACGCCCTGGCCCGTCTCAGCTGCCGCACCGCCGGACCGCTCGCCGTCCGGCAAACGCCCAGCACGTCGGCCCTTCGGCGGCTGCTGACCACTTCGTGTCCCGGAGGCCTGGCCGGTCTGCTCGGATACACCCGCGACGAAGCCGGAACGGTGGGCCGCCTGGACTTCAAAGCCCAGCAGTCCTGCGTACAATATGTTGCATGCCAGTGCCCTCCGATCGTGGACTCGTCGCCAGGTCTCTTCTGCGCGAGAAGGCCTACATCGCACTTCGGGATGCCATTGTCGATGGCACACTCGCCCCGGGCGAGCGTCTCAATGACGCTGACCTGATCACTTGGCTGGGTGTCAGCCGCACACCCATCCGGGAGGCCCTCACCCGCCTGGAGCATGCAGGGCTGGTGCAAACGAAGCCGGGCCGTCACACCATGGTCAGCCCCCTGGACGTGCGGGCGACGCACAACGCCCAATCGGTCACAGCCGCCATGCACGAGCTGGCCATGCGGGAAGCGGCTCCGAACCTGTCCGCAGCCGAGCTCGATGCCATGCGCACAGCAAACACCCGATTCGCCGCGGCTCTGCGCAACAAGGATGTTGCGACAGCCCTGGCCGCCGATGACGAATTCCACCATGTGGCCGTTGCAGCTTGCGCCAACAAGGCCATCCAGAACGTTCTGGAGCAGTTCACTCCGATGGTGCGCCGCATGGCTCGGCTGCGGTTCTCGTCGGCATCCGGGCGTGATTCCGTCACACAGCATCGACGGATCATCGAGCTCTGTGAGCTCGGTGACGCGGAAGGCGCGGCGGCCGCAGTCCGAGAAAACTGGCAGTCCCTGGTGCCGCTGATCGACAACCTAGCGCCGGACGACGGTCCTGCAGTGTAGGCACACATGGCGATATGCGTACGTGATCGAGGCCGAGAACGCCGGCGACCTGCCGCAGCGACCACTCGGAGGCGGTGGTGTGGTCGACCAACTCCAGCACGCCGACCTTGAGATGGCGCCGTCGCGGGGCGGGACCGCTACCGGCTTCAGGTCCATCACTCTCTTCCCTGGTCCGGGTGGAACGCGACGGCATGCGCGGTGAGCGCGGCCTTCAGCTGCTCGACCTCCTCTCCCACGTGGCTTCCAACGCGAAAGTATCAGCACTGGCATCCCACCGCCCGAACCGTGGCATGCCACACATCGCGCGAGTGCATCCAGCCGGGCACCTCACTGCAAACCGAGTATCCCGTCAGATCTGGAGCGACCCGGGACATTGCGCTGCTGCGGTCCGGTGTATGCGCCCAGCGGGCGGATGAGCGCGTTGTGTTCGAGTTGTTCGGTGATGTGCGCGCTCCACCCGGTAATCCGGCTCATGACGAAGATGGGTGTGAAGGTGGGAATGTCGAAGCCCATGAGGTGGTAGGCGAGGCCGGCCGGGTAGTCGAGGTTGGGGTGGATTCCCTTGTGGGTGATCATGGCCTGCCGAAGGGTGGAATGGAGGTCGGCAAGCCGACTCGCTGTGGGGCTGTTCGAGCAGGCCACCAGATGATCGGTGGCTTCCTGCATGATCGGGACGCGGGAGTCGCCGTGCTTGTAGACCCGGTGCCCAAAACCCATGATCTTGCGCTTGTCAGCGAGAGCCTCGTCGAGCCAGCTCTCGACGCGGTCGGAGTCGCCAATCTCGTTGAGCATGTGCATCACGGCTTCGTTGGCTCCACCATGCAGCGGTCCTTTGAGCGCCCCGATGGCCGCGGTGATCGCGCTGTATAAGTCCGAGAGTGTGGAGGTGACGACCCGGGCGGTGAAAGTGGAAGCGTTGAAGCTGTGTTCGGCATAGAGGATCAGTGAGATCTCGAAGCACCGGAGGACTTCGGGTACCGGCACGGTGCCGAAGCACATGTGGAAGAAGTTCTCGGCCAGGCCCAGCGTAAGGTCGGGCTGGATCGGGGGCAGGCCCTGACGCCTCCGGTGGTCGGCGGCGATCACCACCGGAAGTCGGGCCAACAGGGCCAGCGACTTTGCACGGTTCGTTGCGTCGTCGCCTTCTTCGATCGGGTCTTCGGCTCCGAAGAAGCTCACTGCGGTGCGCAGCACGTCCATCGGGTGGCAGGTTTCGGGCAGCCGGGTCAGTAGTTCGGCGGTGGTGCGGTCCAGCCTGCGCAGGGCGCGTTCGCAGGCCTGGAACTCCTGCAATTGCCCGGCGTTCGGCAGTTCACCGTGCCAGAGGAGGTAAGCGACTTCTTCGAACGTGCAGTGAGCGGCGAGATCCTGCACGGGATAACCGCGGTAGGTCAGGGAGTTGGTGTCCTGCGTGACGGTGGAGATGGCAGTGGTGTCCACGACGACACCGGTGAGCCCTCGGCGGATATCAGCGGTCTTGGTGGCGGCGGTCATTTTCGCACACTTTCTGTGAAGCCGGGTTTCACGGGCCGGGCGGGAGGGTGAAGTCGAAGACGGCCGAGTCGAAGGCCGAATACTCCTGGTAGTCGAGCAACTCGTAGAGTCGCGAGCGGGTTTGCATGCGAGGGAGCAGCGACCGCTGACTGCCTTCGGTGGCGAGGGTGTGCAATCCGTCCTCGATAGCCCCCATCGCCAGACGAAGAAGGGTGACCGGGTAGAGAGCGATGTTGTAGCCGAGGTCTTCCAATGTGCGGGTGTCGAGGAGTTGACTCTTGCCGAATTCGGTCATGTTGGCGAGCAGAGGTACGTCGATCGCGTTGCGGAACGCTTCGAACTCGGCTTCGCTCTGGAGGGCTTCGGGGAAGATCGCGTCGGCGCCCGCGTCCACATATGCCTTGGCGCGGTCGATGGCGGCATCCATGCCTTCGACTGCGCGGGCGTCGGTGCGGGCCACTATCAGGAAGTCGCGGTCACGGCGGGCCTCGACGGCGGCTCGAAGGCGCAGGATCATTTCCTGGCGCGGCACAATGGTCTTCCCGTCGAGGTGGCCGCAGCGTTTGGGGTTGACCTGGTCTTCCAGGTGGAGTCCGGTCAGGCCCGCATCTTCCATCAGCTGGACGGTGCGGGCAGTGTTCAGCGGTTCACCGAAACCGGTGTCGGCGTCGATGAGCGCAGGCAGATCGGTGACCCGGGTGATCTGCTGGGCGCGGGCAGCGATTTCGGTCGAGGAAGTGAGTCCGATGTCGGGCAGGCCCAGGTCGGCGGAGAGGACGGCCCCGGAGAGGTAAACGGCCTCGAATCCGGCGTCTTGAACGAGGCGGGCTGAGAGGGGGTTTACCGCGCCCGGCATGCGCAGGAGGCGGCCGGATTCGAGCTGGTCGCGGAAGGAGCAGCGGCGCTGTTCAGCAGTGGTGCGGGTGTGGAGCATCAGAACAGCCCCTTGGGGAGCAGGGAGTCATTAGCCGTGATTGCGTCGGTGTCGACGGCAGGGAACAGCAGATCGAGTTCGGCGGCGTCCAGCTTGGCAAGCCGTCCGGCCGCGTCGAGGAATATGTCCTGAGCTGCTCCGGTGACCAGGTCGTCCGTCAGGGTGCGGAACTTGGCGCTGTAGCCGCTGTGGTCGAAGGGCCGGGCGCCGGCAGGATGGGCGTCTGCGACGGCCAGTTCGTCCTCGACGGTCCTACCGTCGGCGAGGGTGATCACCGCGCGCCCGCCGAAGGCCCGACGTGACGGGTCGGGGTCGTGGTAGCGGCGGGTCCACTCGGGGTCCTCGACAGTGGTGATCTTCCGCCACAGTTCCACGGTGGTGGGTTGCTGGGCGCGTTCAGGACGGTAGGAGCGTTCGTGGTGCCAGTGGCCGTCTTCCAGGGCAACGGCAAAGATGTACGGTACCGAGTGGTCGAGGGTCTCCCGACTGGCGGTGGGATCGTACTTCTGCGGGTCACCCGAGCCCGAGCCGATCACGTGGTGAGTGTGGTGGCTGGTATGCAGCACGATGCTGCGGATCTCGTGCAGTGGTCCGATCCTGTTGCGCATCCGGCGTGCCAGGTCGATGATCGCCTGTGCCTGGTATTCGGCGGAGTGCTCTTTGGTGTAGGTGTCGAGGATGCCGCGACGGGGTTCACCCGGTTCCGGGAGGGAGACGGTGTAGGCGGCATCGGGGCCGCCAAGCATCCAGGCGATGACCCCGTCCTCGCCCTCGTAGATCGGTGAAGGGGATCTTTCGCCGCGCAGGGCCCTGTCTACTGCCTCGATGGCGCACTTTCCGGCGAAGGCGGGCGCAAACGCCTTCCAACTGGAGATCTCGCCCTTACGGGACTGCCGGGTGGCGGTGGTGGTATGCACGGCCTGCTGGACCGCCTGATAGACGGTCATGGTGTCCAGTTCCAGCATGGCTCCGAGGCCGCAGGCGGTCGCGGCACTCAGGTGGGTGACGTGATCGATCCGGTGCTTGTGCAGGCAGATGCCTTTGACCAGGGCGACGTGGATTTCGTAGGCGGTGATGATGCCGCGCAGCAGATCGGCGCCACAGCGTCCAGTGCGTTGTGCCACGGCCAGCAACGGCGGAATGTTGTCGCCGGGATGCGAATAGTCGGCGGCCAGGAACGTGTCGTGGAAGTCCAGCTCACGCACAGCAGTCCCGTTCGCCCATGCGGCCCACTCGGGCGAGACGCGCAGACCCTCGGGAGCACCGAAGACCGAAGCCCCGCGATCGATTGGGTGAGCGAGCGCCTGGCAGCGGGCCACCGCTACCGGGCGGCGGCGAAGGGAGGCCGTGGCAACCGAAGCATTGTCGATGACCCGGTTGACGGCCATCGAGGCCGCAGCCGGGGCGATGACGTGATTGCTTTCACGGTCGGTGGCAACTGAGGCGAGCTTCCATGCAAGTTGATGCTGGCGAGGCAGCCGTTCTGCGCTCGGGTGAACGTGTACCTGGTGGTCGAGCATACGGATGCTCCTTGGTAGTGGCCTGGGCAGTGTGCGGTGTTGAGAACTGCTGCGTTACGGCTGATGCTGATCACTGTTCGTCATCAGCCAGGAAGGCCGAGTCCGCAGGGACATGCGGTGCAGCCGCATGGCCGATCCGTCCGCCGACGACCTGGTTGCGAAAAGGAGCCGACGGTCGAGGGGGCACCGGATCTGCGGGAGTGACCGGCATCCCGTCGAGGCGGCTGTACCAGGCCACCTCTTCCAGACGGGACTTGACGGTGTTGAGGAAGCGGGCGGCGTCCGCTCCGTCAACGATGCGGTGGTCATAGGAGAGAGTCAGGTGGACCATGTCACGGAAGGCAATCGTGGGGGCGAGTTCGGCGCTCTGCGCGATGACGGGGCGGCGTACGATCGCTCCGACACCCAGGATGGCCGCCTGAGGCAGGGTGACGATCGGGGTGTCGAACAGGGCACCTCGGGAACCGGTATTGGTGACGGTGAAGGTGGCGCCGGGCAGATCGTCGAGGGTGATGTTGCGGTTACGAGCACGTGCGGCCAGGTGGTCGACGCCTTTGGCGATGCTGACGATGTCCAGCTCGCCGACGTCATGGAGGACAGGGACCATCATGCCGCGCTCGGTGTCCACCGCGATGCCGACGTGTTCGACGTCGTGGTAGGTGATGGTGCCCTCCGCCTCGTCGAGGCTGGCATTCACCACCGGGTGAGCCTTGAGCGCTTCGGCAGCGGCCTTGATGAAGAATGGCATCGGGGAGAGCTTGATGCCCTCTTGAGCCCGAAGTATCTCCATGGCCTTGGCTCGCAGGTTCATGATGCCGGTGACGTCCGCCTCGACCACAGTGGTCAACTGTGCTGACTTCTGCAACGCCTTGACCATGTTGTCGGCGATCACCTTGCGGATGTGCGTCAACGTGACGGTCTGTCCGCGAAGCGAAGGTGCGTCGGAGGTGGCGGGCGCAGCCGGCACGTCACCAACGGATGGTGCAGGTACAGCGCAGCCGACGGTTTCGACAGGGATCGGTACCAACGGCGCAGCAGCGCCGCCTGCGTTGGAAGTCGGCATGCGGGAGGCAGCGAGTGCACCGCCGGCCTCGTCGATGACGGCCAGTTCGACGCCGATGCCCACCGACTCGTTCTCAGCGACCTTGATGACGGCGAGCACACCGCCCTCGGGAGCAACGATTTCGGCATCGACCTTGTCGGTGGAGACTTCGAGCAACGGCTCACCGGCCTCGACACGCTCGCCCTCACTCTTCAGCCAGCGAGTGACGGTGGCCTGGGTTACGTTTTCACCAAGCGCGGCCAAAGTTACAGAAATCGTCATCGTTGCCACTCCTAATGATGCATTTCAACGAGAAGACGCCGCGGGGGCCGGAATTTCCGGAAATCACACTCGGAAGCCGTCAGCCGACCGCGGGGAGAGCGGCCTCCGAAAGGACTGGTTCAGCACCACTGCCTGGTCCGGCAGGACTCAGGCCCTCGCGATCGGCCTCCGGCAAGAGGCCGCGGCGGCTGGCGCCTCTCTGCTCAGCAGGTACGGCCGTTCTGCTTGCCGAAATGTAGACAGGAGACGCCAGGGCTGCGCAATATGCATCACAAAAATTGAGCAATCTGCGCAGACGAGAATCAACATGGAGGTCGGCACTTGAACACTGTGAACAATGGCCCGGCAGTCGACACCACGGATGCACGGATTCTGCTCGCCCTCGCGGACGATCCCCGAGCCACGATCGTGGCCTTGGCATCCGCCCTGGCGCTGTCGCGTAACACCGTCCATGCACGGCTGGCCAAGCTGGAACAAAGCGGCATTCTCGGCTCGTTCGAACGACGCATCACTCCGGCGGCACTGGGCCACCCCCTGACCGCATTCGTCACAGCACGGGTGGACCAGCACCGCCTGGCCGAGGTGGCCCGGGCACTGGAGGGCATTCGCGAAGTGGTCGAAGTCTTCGGCCTCAGCGGTGAGGGCGATCTCCTCGTCCGCGTGGTCGCCTGCGACGCAGAGGGCCTCTACCGGGTAGCCGGACACATCCTCACCGTTCCCGGCGTCGAACGAACCACCTCTGCAGTGGCTATGCGCGAACTGGTGCAGTACCGCCTCACCCCGCTGCTGCGCCGCATAGAAGGAAATCCGGGCACGCCGCGCTGACCGATCCGGGGAGGGGTCTTGGGCTGGACTCTTGACAGGATCAGGATGGCAGCATGCAATATATTGCATGTGGGTCGATCTCTCGCGGCCCGGAAGGGTCGGTGCCGCAGAAGCGGGCGGCCCTGACGCACCACACGATCACATCGAGCGTTGCCGGAAGGCGCGAAGACCCACAGAGCCATGGTGGTTCACGCCGCGCTCACCCACTTCGGGCAATCCCCTAACTCCTGGCCATCCTTGGAGGTATCCGTGTCTCTCGACGACTTCACGCGCTATCCGCTGCCGTTCGGCCCCAGCCCGGTGCACCCGCTGGACCGGCTCAGTGATCATCTTGGCGGCGCCCGTATCTGGGCCAAGAGAGAGGACTGCAACAGCGGGCTGGCCTTCGGCGGCAACAAGACCCGGAAGCTCGAGTACCTGATTCCTGATGCGCTCAAGCAGGGTGCGGACACCCTGGTCAGTATCGGCGGGGTGCAGTCCAATCACACCCGGCAGGTGGCCGCGGCCGCCGCCAAGGCGGGCCTGAAGGCTGTCCTGGTCCAGGAGAGCTGGGTGGACTGGCCGGACGCGGTGAACGACAAGGTCGGCAACATCCTCCTCTCTCGCATCATGGGAGCCGACGTACGCTCGGTCCGGGCGGGATTCGGTATCGGCTTCAAGGAGAGCTGGCAGCAGGCGCTCGATGACATCCGCACCGCAGGCGGGACACCGTACGCCATCCCCGCCGGCGCCTCCGACCATCGGCTGGGCGGACTCGGCTTCGCCAATTGGGCCTACGAAGTCGAGGAGCAGGAACGGGAACTGGGAATCTTCTTCGACACCATCGTCGTATGCAGCGTCACCGGCAGCACCCACGCCGGCATGATCGCCGGCTTTGCCGGCCAGGACCGCCCCCGCCGGGTACTGGGCATCGACGCCTCGGCCAAGATCTCCGAGACCCGGGCCCAGGTGGAGAAGATCGCCCGGAATACCGCCGAGCTCATCGGCCTCGGCCGCGACCTCCGTGACGACGAAATCACCGTCCTGGACGGCTGGGCCGGCGACCTGTACGGCATCCCCGTCCAGTCCACCATGGATGCCATCCGGCTCAGCGGGCGCCTCGAAGGCATGATCATCGACCCTGTCTACGAGGGCAAGTCCATGGCCGGGCTCATCGATCTGGTCCGAAGCAAGGACATACCCAAGGACTCCAACGTCCTCTTCGCCCACCTCGGCGGCCAGCCCGCCCTCAACGCCTACAGCGGCCTGTTCCACTGATCCAAAACGCGGCGCAGCCCATGCCGCCACTTGCAAAGGGGTCCGACATGACGGGTATCACCAGGATCAGCCCGCCTCCCGTGCACTCGACACCCGATCCGCCGGCCCTTCCTGGACTCGACGTGATGGAGTCACTCGAGCGACGGGTCCGATGGCTCGCGATGGCGATCGTCGATCACGCAAACCGCATACGCCCGAACCCGTCCGGACTCAAGGTGGGCGGTCACCAGGCGTCCAGTGCGTCGATGACATCGATCATGACCGCACTCTGGTTTCACAGCCTCGGCGCCGGCGACCGCGTGTCGGTCAAACCACACGCCTCACCCGTGCTGCACGCGATCAACCATCTGCTGGGTGAACTCGATCCGGCCTACCTCACGACGCTGCGCGCCTTCGGCGGCCTGCATTCCTACCCCAGCCGTTCCAAAGACCCCGATCCGGTGGACTACTCCACCGGATCGGTGGGCATCGGGGCGACTGCCACGGTGTGGGGCGCCATCGCCCGCCGATATGTCGACGGCCGATTCGGCAACGCCGGTACCGGGCGTCAGTTCTCCCTCCTGGGCGACGCCGAACTCGACGAGGGCGCGATCTGGGAAGCCGTCCAAGACCCGATGGTGCAGGATCTGGGCGAGATCGTGTGGATCGTCGACCTCAATCGCCAGTCCCTGGATCGCGTCGTGCCCGGCACAGCCGCTGACAAGCTGCAGGGAATGTTCGCAGCAGCGGGCTGGCAGGTACAGACGTTGAAGTACGGGCGCCTGCTGCACGAACTGTTCACCCGACCCGGCGGCCCTGAGCTGCGCAACCGCCTCGACAGCATGGGCAACCCCGAATACCAGAGACTCCTGCGCTGCGACGCCGCACAACTGCGTGAACGGCTGCCCGGCGCAGGCCCGACTGCCGAACCAGTGGCCCGGCTCATCAACGGCCTGGACGACGCAACACTGCTGGCAGCGCTGCGCAACCTCGGCGGCCATGACATCGGAGCTCTGCTGTCCGCATACGAGGCGGTCGACGACACACGCCCGACCGTGATCTTCGCCTACACGGTAAAGGGCCACGGACTGCCCACCGAGGGGCACCCGCAGAACCACTCCGCCCTGCTCACCGCCGACCAGATGCGGGAACTGGCCGCTCATCTGGGGACGGATGCCGATGACCCGTGGCGCCCGTTCCCGGCTGACAGCGCGGAAGCCGCACTGTGTGCGGCCGCCGCCTCACGGCTGCGCCGATCGCAATCCGCACCGACGCCGCCGCCCCCGTTGCCCAAGGACCTGGGACGCACCGCACCAGCCGGGACCGGAAACACCCAACAGGCGCTCGGCCGGGTTCTGTTGGACCTCTCACGGCAAGCGCCCGAAGCTACTGCCCGGATCGTCACCGTCAGCCCGGATGTCAGCTCGTCCACAAACCTCGGCGGCTGGCTGAACAAGGTCGGTGTGTGGTCGCACACCGAGCGCACTGACTGGTTCGCCGACGACGCCGAGACCATCCTGCACTGGAAGGAGAAGCCAGAGGGTCAGCACATCGAACTGGGCATTGCCGAAACGAATCTGGTCGGCATGCTCGGGGAACTGGGCGCCACCTGGTCCCGCTGGGGCCAGCCGCTGCTGCCGATCGGCGTGGTGTACGACCCGTTCGTCAACCGTGCGCTGGAGCCATGGTCGTTCGGCATCTACTCAGGGGGCCAGTCGGTCCTGGTAGGAACCCCCTCGGGCGTCACCCTGGCTCCCGAAGGCGGTGCCCACCAGTCCATCACCACACCCTCCCTCGGCATCGAACAGCCCGGCTGTGTCGCCTACGAGCCCGCCTTCGCCATCGATACCGAATGGTGCCTGCTGGCCACGCTCGGCAAGCTCGGAAAGCCGGACGGAAGTTCCGCATACCTCCGGCTGTCCACCAGGCCGATCGACCAGTCGCTCGCCGCAGTGCCCACCGACCCGGCCGCCCGCGAGCGCCGACGGCGTCAAGCAGTTGCCGGAGCGTACATCCTGCGGCGGGCAGAACGGCCGACGGTCACCATCGCCGTCATGGGTGCCCTCGTGCCGGAAGCACTGGCTGCCGCCGAACGACTGGCCGACCTGGGCGTCGACGCGGACGTGGTCTGCGTGACCAGCCCCGACCTGCTCTTCCGGGCTCTCCAAGGGCGCCGGGGGGTGGAGAGTGAACCGGGCTGGATCCTCGACCAGGTCCTGCCCGCCGGCCGGGCGGCCCCGATGGTCACCCTGCTCGACGGACACCCACACACCCTGGCGTTCCTCGCCACCGTCAACAACGTCACCGTCACCACTCTCGGCGTCAGCCGCTTCGGGCAGTCAGGAGCGCTGAACGAGGTCTACCAGTACCACGGCATCGACGCCTCAAGCGTGGTCGCCGCCGCACTCGACCTTGTCGACTGAACGGTGACTCGTATGTCCTGTCAGGCATGTGCGGCCCGCTGCACCACCCACGTCGCACCGAAGCCCGACATGATGACGGCCCACCGTGCTGCGCACGGTGGGCCGTCATCTGCCGTACAGGGAAGGACCGTTCAGCCTGTCTTCGGCTGCCGGGTTCCGGCGGTCACTCGATCGCGACGGGGGCCTCCGCTCGCTTCGGAGGCTCCGGGTCGTCGTCGGCACCCGGCCCCACCTTGCCGCTGCGCACCAGGGCGAGGAAGGAGTGGAGTTCCTTCTTGACCACCGGGGCGAGCAGGTAGAGACCCGTGATGTTGACGACCGCGAGCAGGAAGAGCACCGCGTCGGCCATGTCGATCAGCGAGGTCAGGGAGAGCAGCGAGCCCAGGGCCACGAACACGCTGTAGATCACCTTGTATGTGATCTCGCTGGCCCGGCTGCGCCCGAAGAGGTACGTCCACGCCTTCAGACCGTAGTAGCCCCACGTGATGATCGTCGAGAAGGCGAAGAGGAGCACGGCGACGGTCAGGAGGTACGGGAACCAGGGCATGACCGTGGCGAAGGCGTCCGAGGTGAGGACCACGCCTCCGGGTGCCTCGCCGTCGGCCGCAGCCGCACGGGCCTTGTCCCAGCTCGGGGTGGAGGCGATGACGATCGTCAGAGCCGTCATGGTGCACACCACGACCGTGTCGATGAACGGTTCGAGCAGCGCCACCAGGCCTTCGGTGACGGGGTGCCGCGTCTTGACCGCCGAGTGGGCGATGGGGGCGGATCCCGTGCCGGCCTCGTTGGAGAAGGCGGCCCGCTTGAAGCCGACGATCAGTGCGCCGATGACGCCGCCCGCCACGCCTTCGGGAGCGAACGCGCCCTGGATGATGGTGCCGACGGCGGACGGAATCTCCGTCACGTTGACCAGGATGACGATCAGGCAGGCCAGGATGTACATGCCCGCCATGAAGGGCACGAGGCGGACGGTGACCTTGGCGATCGAGCGTATTCCGCCCAGGAGGACGAGGCCGGTCACGCCGGCCAGCAGCAGTCCGAACACCAGGGCTCCGCCCGAGGTGCCCAGGAGGCCGCCGTCACCGCCGGTGACGGACTTCAGCTGGGAGAAGCTCTGGTTGGCCTGGAAGAGGTTGCCGCCGAACAGTCCGAAGAACAGCAGGGCGACGGATGCCAGAACGGCGAGCACCTTGCCGAGACCTGCCATGCCGCGCTCGGCAAGTCCCTTGCGCAGATAGTGCATCGGGCCGCCGGAGACCGTGCCGTCCTCGTGGACCTCCCGGTACTTGACGCCCAGTGTGCACTCCACGAACTTCGTGGCCATGCCGAGCAGACCGCACAGGATCATCCAGAACGTGGCCCCCGGGCCACCGATGGTCACGGCGACCGCGACACCGGCGATGTTGCCGAGTCCGACCGTGCCGGAGACGGCCGCGGTCAGGGCCTGGAAGTGGCTCACCTCACCCGGATCGTCTTCCCGGGAGTACTTCCCGCGCACCAGGTCGAGGGAGAGGCGTATCCCGCGCAGTTGGATGAACCCGAACCAGCAGGAGAAGACGGCGCCCGCGACGACCAGCCAGGCGACGATCCACGGGAACGTGACACCGAAGACGGTGACTTCACCGAAGACGATTTCCGAGAGTTTCTCGGAGACCGGGTTGAAGACGCCGTTGACGGCGTTCTCGATACCGGAGGTGAGTGAGTCCAGAGCAGACATCAGCGGCCCCCTCGGACGTCAGGTGCCACTTCCTGGCAATGTCTTGGAATACCACGGTCTGGCATGTGAACTCCTCTATCGATGGGACTGGTTGCCGGCGCCGGTCGCAAGCTGCGGAACCAGCAGTTCGCACCAGACGTGTTTGTGCCGGTCCTGATGTCGGACCGCTCCCCATGCGTGACTCACGGCCGCCACGATCCCCAGGCCACGGCCGCATTCCCGAAGGGGTGCACCGGTACCGGCGCCCGTTCCCCCGCCGACGGGCGGCAGTTCCGGGCTGGGGTCGTGTGCGCTCACCCGCAGGGATCCCGCAACACCGGTCCGGGGCGGCACGATGTCGAGGCTCAGTGCGGTGAGGCGTCCGCCGTGTTCGACGGCGTTGGCTGCCAGTTCGGCGATGACCAGCTCGACGGTGTCGACGAGATCGTCGCCGCACCCGTGGTCGACAAGCCATTGGCGAGCCAGTCGTCGGGCATCGCGCAGGGGCTTCTCACCGAAGCAGTGCCGGGTCCATGTCACGGCGTGGCAATATCGGGATGCTCGGGTAACCGATGACATGGGTCCGGCACCTTTCCAGAGGGCGTCCGGTCCCGATGGTGTTCAGGGCCCGGGCGCTTCAGCCGGGGGTTCCCTTCCTCGCCGGTCGGGAACTTGTACCGAAAAGAAGAGCACGGGCCCAGGGAGGGGAACAATCTTCTATGGGGTGGAAAGGGAGACGAAAGTAGACCGGCTGAAAAAGAAAAGCGTCGCCTTGCACGCAGCGGCCGCGGCACGCCCGAGCGGGGCTGTGTGCGTGTACACACAGCCCCGCCGAATGGTGACCGTCCACTGCCGCCTGTTTATGCCGCCTGGAGGGCGAGGGTCGGCGAGAGGCGGGCAGCACGGACCGCCGGGTACAGCCCCGCCACGGACCCGATGAGGAGGGTGGCGGCGAAGCCGCCGCCGACCGCCCACAGGGGGACCACCCAGGGCATGCCGCCCGACAGGGCGAACACATAGGTGGCTGCCGAGCCCAGCACCACGCCGGCCAGTCCGCCGAGTCCGGACAGCAGCAGTGACTCGGTGACGAACTGGATGCGGATCTGTCCGCGGGTGGCGCCCAGGGAGCGGCGCAGGCCGATCTCGTGGCGGCGTTCCAGCACCGAGATGATCATGGTGTTGGCCACCCCGACGCCGCCGACCAGCAGGGCCACGCCGCCCAGTCCGAGCAGCAGGCTGTCGAAGGCACCCTCAGTGGCGGCCTTGGCCTGCAGGGCGGCGGACGGGCTGGAGACCTGGACGTTCTGCGGGTCCTGCGGGTTGGCGGTGCGCGCGAGGAGCTTGCGGACCGCTTCGACGGAGGCGTCCGTGGAGCGTTCGTAGATCTTGGTGGGGTGGCCGTCGAAGCCCAGGAGCGTTTCCGCGGCCTTCCAGCCCACCAGTGCGGACCGTTCGATCTCGGGTGTCAGGGGCAGCGGGTCGAGGATGCCGATGACCGTGAAGTACTGCTTGCCGATGAGGACCTGCTGTCCGGGCGTGGTGATGCCCAGGCGTTCGGCGGCAACACTCCCGAGCACCACCGAGGGGTAGCGCCCGGTCGCATCGTTGAGCCAGGTGCCCGCACCGACGGTGCCCTTCAGAGCCTTCAGCAGGTCCTCACTGGCGGCCTTCACCGTGATGCCGCCGGTGTTGCTCTTGGGGATCTTCTCGCTGCGCCGGACCGTCGGATCCAGGTCGCCGGTGGCGCCGACGTGCTCGACGCCGGGGATGCGGCCGATCATGCCCGGTGCTTCCTTGGGCAGCTTGACCTTCTCACCACTGAACATGTCCTGACCCGGAGCGACCGCCAGCATGTTGGTGCCCAGTCTGTCGAGCTGTTGCAGCAGTTGTTGCTTGCTGGAGGCGGAGATCCCGACCACCGCGATCATCGTGGCGATGCCGATGGCGATGCCCAACGCGGAGAGCACGACCCGCATCGGCCGGCTGCGCAGGCCCGCAGAGCCGACGTGCAGGACGTCGCGGGGGCCGAGCCGGGCCGGGGTCAGTCGGTCGCGTGGCATTGTTCCTCGCCTCCCGCCCTTTCCAATGGCTGTGTGTCCGCGTGGGTGTCCATGCGCCTGTCTTCGACGATCTGGCCGTCGCGGATGCGCACCTGGCGTGGCAGGGCGCCGGCGATCTCGCTGTCGTGGGTGATCACCGCGATGGTGGCGCCGTCGGCGTTGAGGTCGTGCAGCAGCTGCATGACGGCTTCGCCGGAGGCGGAGTCCAGGGCGCCGGTCGGCTCGTCCGCCAGCAGCAGGTCCGGCTCGCCCACCACTGCCCGTGCGATGGCCACCCGCTGGCGCTGTCCTCCGGAGAGTTCGTGCGGGCGGTGGTGCATCCGGTCCCCGAGCCCCACCCGCTCCAGGGCCTCGGCCGCGCGCTTGCGACGGTCGGCCCGGGTGAGTCCGGAGTAGAGCAGGCCCTCGGCGACGTTGTCCTGGGCGGTGACCCCGGAGACGAGGTGGAAGGACTGGAAGACGAATCCGATGTGCCGGGCCCGCAGCGCGGACAGCCGGCGGTCGGACAGAGCCGCGACGTCGTGGCCCGCGATGGCGACCGTCCCGGCGGTGGGGCGGTCCAGGGTGCCGACGATGTGCAGGAGCGTGGACTTGCCCGACCCGGACGGGCCGACGATGGCGAGCAGTTCCCCGCGGCCGATGCACAGGTCCACCCCGCGCAGCGCCGCGACCCCGCCCGGGTACTCCTTGGTGACCTGATGCAGTTCGACGACAGTACTCATGTCTTGGGTACTCCGACCTTCATGCCCTCCTTGAGACCGGAACCGCTGACCTCGACCCTGCCCTGCCCGAACAGGCCGAGCTTGACGGGGACTTCGCGGGCCTTGCCGTCCTCCACGACCTGGATGCCGAAACCGCCGGCCGGCAGGGCGAGCAACGCGTTGACCGGGACGGTCAGCACGTTCTCGTGCGTCTCACCCTTGAGCTCGACACTGACCGGGGCCTGGTCGATGCCCTTGACCTGCGACGGATCGGTGAAGGCCACCCGCGCGATGACCTTGGCGGACTTGTCCTCGCCGCCGCCTGGGCCCTTGTCCTCGTCCGAGCCGGCACTGCGGTCGACGGAGGCAACCTTCCCCTTGACCTTGTCGCCGCCGGGGAGGGTGACCTCCACCCGGGTGCCGACCTCGGCAAGCCCGGCATCGGCGACATCGAGCTTGATCTCCACCTCGCGCTCGGCGCCGGTGACGGTCAGTACCGGCTTGCCGGGAGCCACCTGGTCGCCGACGGCCGCTTCCTTCTTCTTGACCCGCACCGAACTCGGTGTGAAGGCGATCTGCTCCGGACCCGTCTCGCCGGTCTGCTTCAGGCCGTGGGACTTCTGCCAGCGCTTGAGCGCCTCCGCGGTTCCGGAGGTGAACGTCTCGTCCACGGTCAGGCCCGCTCCGTAGCCGAGGTCACGGAGGTTCTGCTTCAGCTGCCGGACGTCCGGACCCTTGTCCCCGGCCTTCAGCTTCCGGTACATGGGCCGCTCGCCGTACATCAGCCAGACCTTGGCTCCGTCGGCCTCGTAGAGTGCCTCATTGAGTTTGATCACCGAGCCGGTGTCCGGGAGCCAGGTGACCGTTCCCTGTGCTCCCCCGTTGAGCTTGCGCTCCTTGGAGTAGCCGAGGGTCCCGTCCACCTGGGTGCGACTGCTCAGATCCTGCCGCTTGATCGTGTCGGTCTTCTGCGGCAGACCGTCCGCGCGCCGCTCCTGCCCCTTGCCGTCGTCACCGCTCGTCGCCACAACGGCTGCCCCGCCCACCAGTGCGCTCGCCACGACCAGCGAAGCGATCACATACTTCCTGGGAGGACGCCTGCGCTCACTCCCCATTCTGATCACTGCACGCCTTCATGGCCTTCTCCATCTTCTCCTTGCTCGCATCGGAGACGTCTCCCCTCTGCGCAGTCAACGAGCCGTCCTCGTCCATCTTCGGGTCCGGCATGTCGACGCCGTTCTTGCGCATGCACTGGGCGTACTTGACCGCCTTGTCGAGGGCCTTCTGCTTCTCTTCCTGGCTCATTTCCTTGCCGCCGCCGGCACCGGGCAGGTGCTTGCACGCCTCCATGGCCTTCTTCATCGCCTTGCTGTCCCCGCCCTGGATACCCGGAAGCTGGCCATCCTTGGGCTCGTCAATCTTCAGACCGTTATCGCGCAGGCACTGACGGTGCTTGTAGGCGTCGTCCTCCGCCTTGCCGTCGCCGGACCCGCCCGAGCCCTGCGCACTGTTGTCCTTACCGGAATCCCCGCCACCCCCGGTGCAACCGACGGCGAACAACGCCATTCCCGTGACGAACGCAGCCGCCATGCCATACCTGATGTTCCCCATGGAATTCCTCCGTGTCCGAGGACCGATGTCCGACGGCACGGAGACTCACACAGGGCCATGTTTCGTTTCTCTCAACGGAGACGTTTACACCGACGAAAGGTCCCTCTCAGGTACACCTGATGTCATGCGCGTGCTGGTCGTGGAGGACGAGGAATTCCTGGCGGACATGATTGCCGAGGGGCTGCGGCGTGACGCCCTGGCCGTCGACATCGCCCGCGACGGCCTGGCGGCACTGGAGCGACTACGCCTGGGCGAGTACGACGTGCTCGTCCTCGATCGAGACCTGCCCGGCCTGCACGGCGACGAGGTGTGCCGCCACGTCGTCGAGGCGCGCCTGCTGACCCGGGTGCTGATGCTCACCGCCGCCGGCTCCGTGCGGGAACGGGTCGAGGGCCTGGGACTGGGCGCGGACGACTACCTGGCGAAGCCGTTCGCGTACGAGGAACTGCTCGCCCGCGTGCTCGCGCTGGGCCGCCGTGCCCGACCCGCTCTGCCCCCCGTCATCGAACGCGCCGGCATCTCTCTGGACACGGCACGCCGCCAGGCTTTCCGGGACGGCCGCTATCTCGCCTTGTCGCGCAAGGAGTTCGGGGTGCTGGAGGTACTGATGCGTGCCGAGGGTGCGGTCGTCAGCGGCGACGACCTGATCGAGCAGGTGTGGGAGGAGAACACCAGCTACCGCACCAACGCGGTCCGGGTCACGCTCAGCAAACTCCGCACCAAGCTCGGCGAGCCCCCGGTCATCGACACCGTGCCGGGGCAGGGCTACCGCATCGGCGGCGGCGCGTGAAACGGCCCGCAATGCCCCGCATCTCCAGCGTCCGGCTGCCCGGCGGGGAACGGGCCCGCCTGACGATGCTCTACGGCGGACTGCTCGTCGTCGCCGGAGCCATGCTCATCGGCCTGGTCAACTTCCTCGTGAGCCAGGGCCTGTACACGACGATCAGCACAGCCGTGGCCCGGAGCCCCGTCGAGGCCGGTGCCAGCCCTGCCGCCACCTCCGGGTTCGTCCGCGCATCCCCTCCCAGCGGCCCCCTGTCCCCAGAAGACCAGGCGGCCCTGAAGGTAGCGAGAACGTTCACCCTGGCCGCCGAACAGGCCGCCCAGCGCAGACTGCTGTCCGTCTCCCTGATCGTCCTGGCCGTCTTCGCCGTCCTCTCGGTCGCGCTGGCCTGGTGGATGGCCGGACGGGTACTGCGTCCCGTGGGCGTGATCACCCGTACCGCCCGGCGGCTGTCCGGGGAGAACCTCCACGAACGCATCGCCCTCGACGCCCCGTCAGGCGAACTCAAGCAACTCGCCGACACCTTCGACGACATGCTCGACCGCATAGAACATCTCGTCGGCGCACAGAAACGCTTCGCCGCCAACGCCGCGCACGAGCTGCGCACGTCACTGGCCGTGCAACGGGCTGCGGCGGAGATCGGGCTGGCCACCTCCGACCCGGAGGCCGTCGCCCGCATCCGCCGCAAGCTGATCGAAGTCGCCGACAGCAGCGAGCAACTCATCGAGGGCCTGCTGCTGCTCTCCGTCTCCGACCAGGGACTGGAGCACCGCGCAGCAGTCGCCCTCGACGAGCTGGCCCGCACCGTGACCGCCGAGTACGCCGCATCGGGTCAGGCCCGAGAGCGCGGAATCACCGTCCGGGCGGACACCTCGCCCACGACGGTGCAGGGTGACCCGGTCCTGCTGACGCACCTGGTGCGCAACCTCGTCGGCAACGCCCTCCGGTACAACCACGACGGCGGCCACGTAACGGTCACCGTGCACGACGACATCCTGGAAGTGTCCAACAGCGGCCCCCAAGTGCCGCCGGACACGGTCCCGTACCTCTTCGAACCCTTCCGCCGTCTGAACGAGCGCCGCCACGGCCCCGGCGAGGGAGCCGGCCTGGGCCTGTCCATCGTCGCCTCGATCGCCCGCGCCCACGACGCCCGTACCGACGCCGAGGCCAACCCGGACGGCGGTCTGACCGTCCAGGTCGCCTTCCCCTCCCCCGAGGAGAACTGACGGACACCGCCGAGCGCGTCAGCCCCGCCCCGGTGCCATCGGGTTGGGCAGCAGCGCCCAGTGGTCCTGTCCCGGGGACAGCCGCATCAGCGTGAGCGCCTTCACCGGCAGCCGTTCCTCCCGGAGCGACCGCAGGTCGTCGGTCGGGGCGAGCTCCCGGGTGGCGTCCTCGAGGAGGGCGCCCAGTGCCGGGGCGTTTCCGGCCAGCGGGCCCAGTGCGCCGGTGAGCAGGCAGGCGAAGACCTTGCGGCGCAGGGCGCAGGGGTCGTCGTTCAACAGCCGGCCGGTCAGCGGCGGCGCCGGGAAGCCGTGCCGGGCCAGCCGGGCCGGGCTGATGCGGATGTCGGCGAGGTCGCGGTAGACCAGCCGCCGGGCCCGGCCCTCGGCGTCGACGACGGCGAGGAGGTTCTGTCCGTGCCCCTCGACGGCCACCCCCAGGTCGAGCAGGTCCAGGCAGACCCCGAGGGCCAGCCGTGCGAACCCGGTGATCCGCTCCCGCCGTTCCGGGGGCGCGAGCGGGGCGAAGACCGCGGGCAACTCGGCCACCGGCACGACCTGTTCCCCCTCCCCCGCGTACACGTACGGCGACTCCCGCAGCACCGCCGCCAGATCCGGTGTGCCGGCCCCGGCCGCCGCCAGCGTCCGGGCGATGTGCAGCCGGCCCTCCAGGCGGTCGGCGACGCACGCGGCGACCGCGGAGGTGGCCAGGGCGTTCTCGACCGAGTAGGCGGAGATGTCCCGCACGGCGGAGGTGAGCTGGGTGCTCAGTGCGGTCTTGACGTGCACGTCCCCGCCGAGGTCGAGCGAGCGCAGGGACAGCAGCGGACGGGCCTGCGGCCCGGGGAGCAGCGTGCGGCCGGGCAGGACGTGCCGGGCCTGCCAGGGATGCACCGGGATCAGCACGGCTTCACCGTCGCGCAGTTGCCGTGGCCACGGGCCCCGCACCGTGGCCCGCGTGACCGGTGCCAGCCGCAGGCTCACCACCGCGCGGTGCTCGGGCGCGTACGCCAGTTGCTCGGCGGCCGAGAAGCCGGGCCGGGACCGGCAGGTGGGGTGGTAGGGGTGGCCGTCCGGCGCCCGCTGCTCCCACTCCCACGGCGCCGCGGGCGGGCCCGCGGGGCGGGGCGTCGTGCGGGAGAGCGCCAGCGAGGCGACGCTGTGGTCGAGTTCGGCGGCCAGCCGCTCCCCGCCGGGCACGGCCAGGGCCGTCAGCAGCCGGGCCGGGTGGTCGTAGGGGCGTCCGTCCAGTTCCAGGACGGCCACTTCCGTGCCCGTGGCCCAGGGATCCGACGGCGGGCCGTGCAGCCGCCGTCCGTCGGCCAGATGCAGCGTGACGCCGTCGCTTCCGGCGGTCCGGTCAGCGACCCAGGGCAGCGGCTCGTGGACCAGCCCCCGCCACAGCCGCGCCAGCACCGCCGCCCGCGCCGCGGGCAGCGCGGTGTCGCACGCGGCAGCCAACTCCGGGCCGATGCTGTCCAGTTCCTTCACGAGGTCCCGCTCGGTGTCGGTGCGGCACACGCGCGTGTCCTACCGCATTCGAACGCCTCCCACACATACTGACGGTCGATGAATGATTCAGCACGGACAGCCGACGCAGCCGACACACTGGCCATCACGCCCCTCCTCAACTGCCTGCTCCGAGAAGCGGCCTCACCAGTTGGCGAACCATCCGCCGGCCGCGCCGTCCACCGCCTGCGCGCGAGCGGCCGACTGTTGCGTGTCCGCACCGGCCACCGGCCCTCCGCTCCCGAAGTGTGGACCGGTACGGTCTGGCAACACCTGTGCCACTCCGGTCTCGTCGAGGTGGCCGTGCAGGAGATGCGTGCCGTCACCGGGCACTCCAACGCCGCCCTGGCCGCCGAGATGACCGCCAGCCGCGCGGCCGTGGAGGCCCTCCTCGTAGCCCGCGCCCGTACCACGCCGCCCGACGACCCGTGGCTGCGCTCCGAACAGGCCCTGGTCATGGGCCATCCCTACCACCCGGCCCCCAAGGCCCGCACCGGCGGTGGCCCGCCCGGCAGTTGGCTGCGCTACGCCCCCGAGGCGTACGGCCGTTTCCCGCTCGTCCTGCTGGGCGTGCGCGAGGACACGGTGATCGACGAGGGCGACACGCACGCCCTGGACGCCCTGGGCCAGGCCCCGCCCGGCCATCGTCTGCTGCCCGTCCATCCCTGGCAGTTCGGCCTCACCCGTCATCTGCCCGCCGTGCGGGCCGCGTTCGCCGAGGGCCGCCTCGTACGGCTGGGCGTCACGCCGTGGGAGGCCAGGGCCACGTCCTCGGTCCGTACGGTGCACGTTCCCGGGAGTCCCGAACGCCCCGGGCGGACCCGGGACTTGTTCCTGAAGTTCAGCCTGGAGGTGCAGATCACCAACGACGTCCGGCGGATCCGGCAGCACGAGCTCCAGCACGTGCGCCGCACCGACCCGCTGGTGGCCGCCGCCTTCCGGGCCATGGGCGGCCCCGCGGCCTGGCTGGGCGAGCGCGGGCACCGCACGGTCCGCGGCCTCGAGGAGACGTTCCCCGTCCTCGTCCGCGACGGCCTGGACGGCCGCCTGGTACCGGGCACCACGGCCGTGCTGGCCGCTGCCCTCACCGAGGGCTTCGACGGCAGTCCCCTCGACCGTCTCACCGACCCGCTGCCCTGGTGGTCGGCCTACCTGGGCCAGGTCGTCCCGCCCGTGCTGGAGGCCTACGACCGTCACGGCGTCGCGGTCGAATGCCACCTGCAGAACACCCTGATCGCCGTCGACGCGGACGGCTTCCCCGTCCAGGCCGTCTTCCGTGACACCGAGGGCGCCAGAGCGCTCCCCGGAACGCCCGGTGCGGCCGCCGCGCAGCGCCTGGCCTACTGCCTCGTGATCAACAACCTCACCGAGATCGCGAACGCCCTCGTCCACCGCTTCCCCAAGGCCGCGGACGCACTGTGGCCCCTCGCGCGAGGGGAGTTCGAACGGTACGAGAAGGAGCGCGGCCTCCTGGGGACCACCGCGCTCCTCACCACGCCGACGCTGCCGGGCAAGGCCAGCCTCCTGTCCCGGTGGATCGGCGCGGACGGTACCGATCCCGTCTACCTCCCCGTCCCCAATCCCCTGGCCGTGCAGCCGTGAGACCGGACGGAATCAGTGCCTGTCGCCGTGCCCGGTGAGGCAAGTGGTCTGGTTGAAGGCAGCGACGAGCGCGTTTCCGCAATTGTTGCTGTGGCCCGTCGAATTCCAGCTCAGCACGCCGGACAGGACCCCGCCCCCGATGCTCTGACCACCCTCGCGGTGAGAGCCCGGCCGGTCGCCGCCGACCGTGCAGTTCGCCGGCGAGAAGAGGGAGAGAGGGTCTCCGCACAGGGCACTGTGACCCGTGCTGCCGGCACTGCCGGTGTTCGACAGAACGCCGTTCCCGATTCCCTCGCCGCCGCCACTGCCCCCGGTGAGCGCAGAAGCAGCGCCCGTACCACCGCACAGGGCGAGGGCGGAAATCGCCAGAACAGCCAGAATCCTGCCGTGCCGAACCATGGTCAACCGTCTCCGTTCCGTAGCCGCATGCCCCGCGGGAGCGAGGTCGCCTGCCCTAACGTCCGACAGTCGTATCGGTCACGTTGTGCGGAGATCATCGGTTGACGAACGGGTCCGGGCGCGGCCTGCCGGCCTCCGCCCGGACCCGTGCACAGGGGCTGCCTACTGCTCGAGGACCACGACGTTCTCGGCCTGCGGCCCCTTCGCTCCCTGCGTCAGGTCGTATTCGACTCTGTCGTTGTCCATGAGGGATTTGAAGCCGGCGGACTGGATCGCAGAGAAATGCACGAAGACGTCCGGTCCGCCGTCGTCCTGGGCGATGAATCCGAAGCCCTTGTCCGCGTTGAACCACTTCACGGTCCCTGTCGCCATCGCACTTCCTTCACGCTGGGTGTTCGCTGCTCGATCTGTGCTTCCCCTGATTCATGTCCGTCGGACGGCCCGCGTCAAGTGCGCCACGCCCCCGAAGCATGTGCAGCGGTTCTTCGTCCACGATCCCCATGGCCGGTGGTCAATGTGCTGGGCCACCGCTGACGGCGCCTCCTCGGGGCCGCCCTGCAGGAGAACCTGTGCTTGATATCGGGTGATGGACCTTGTGGCGGGGCCGGGTTGGGTGGGTGGCCGGTGCCGGCGGGCGGCGTTGTCGGGAGTGCGGCCGCCGGTTGAGGCCGGAGGCCCGTGCGGAGGCGGTGTTCTGCTCGGCGGCACGTCGGGCCGGGCAGTGGCGGCTGGATCAGCGGTGGCGGGGCCGGGTCGCGGTTCTGCGGCGGGGTGCGGGCCCGGGGGTCTGTCCGGAGTGGGGGGCCTGGTGCGTTGGTCCGCTGGACTGATGGCCGTGTGCCTGGACTCGTTTCGCGTGATGCGCTGTTGATGCATGATCATCATGAAACAGTCACTTTGTCATGACTCAGTGATCATATGCCGTTTTCAGGCTTGCCTTCATGACCTACCTCAAGCGCGGCGCCCTGTGCGCCTTCCTGGCCTCTGCGACGGCGTTGCTCGTGGCGGCCCCCCAGGCCCAGGCCATCATCAACGGCGAAAAGGCCACGGAGCGTTACCCCTTCATGGGGTCGCTGCAGAATCCCAACTCGCCCCGTCCCGACGGACACGCCTGTGGTGCCACCCTCGTCGACAAGGAATGGATGGTCACCGCCCGCCACTGCGTAAAGGACCGCGGCGATCTTGACACCATGAAGGTGAGGATCGGTTCTCCCCGGATGGACCGGGGTGGTGAACTGATCGGCATCGAACGCGCCGTCTGGCCCGACGGCAACAACTGGGGTGACGACATCGCCCTGCTCAAACTCAAAAGGCCTGCCAGGGCCACACCGGTGAAGATCGCCGATACCGTCCCCGAGCACCATGCCCCGGTGCGCATTCTCGGCTGGGGAATGACCGGAAAGGAGATGATCCCCGCCAACTGGCCCAAGGACCTCCGGGAACTCGACACCAAGCGGCTGCCCGACGAGGAGTGTGACCGCTCGGGGATCGTCCACGACAAGGAGCTGTGCATCGCTGCTGTCGACGGCCGTGGCGCAGCCAACATGGACTCCGGCGGCCCCGCCCTCGTCAAGACCGACGGCCAGTGGACCCTGGCCGGCGCCACATCCGGCAACGGAGGCGAACCCGACGTCGACCCCACCATCTACACCAACGTGATCGCCAAGGCCGACTGGATCAAATCCGTCATCAACCCCTGACCGCACACCCACCGTCCTCGGCACTCGGACCAGCCTTGATCCCGACGCCGACCTGACCGCTCCCGGACCCGCCCCGCGTAGCCGGCTGTGCCAGACCATTGATCTGCAACGCTCCGTCAAGTCGATGCTCCGCAGTCGCTGACCGGCCTGGCTACTGCTCGGGTACGGCGGTGGTTGGCGGTGTGGTACGGGTAGGGGGTGCGACGAGAGCGAGGGCGGATCAGCGCGGAGTTCGACCGGCGGGCAGCGACGTACGACGCCAGTGCCATGCACCGGTGGCAGGCACAAGAAGCCGTCCGCCTGGCCGCGCCTCGCCCCCACACATGGGTCCTCGACCTGGCCACCGGGACAGGGCTGGCCGCGCGGGAGGCCGCCACGCTGACGGGCGGAGTTGGCCGCGTGATCGGCGTGGACCTCTCGCCCGGTATGCTCCGTCCGCTCACGAGCGCTCACCGGGCAACTGCTTCCACGCGGTCGCCGACGCCCACCAACTCTCGTTCGGCGCGGACCGCTTCGACCTGGTCATGTGTGTCGCCGGCCTCCCCTACCTGGACGCCCCGGCCGCGATGCGGGAATGGGCCCGGGTCGCACGCCCCGGGGCGGCGATCGTGTTCACCGTGCCACGAGCCGAGGGCGTCAGCGTCAACCATCTGATGGGCCAGGCCGCACAAGCCGAAGGCATCGACCTGCCGGACCCGCACGCCAAGCTGGGCACCACACACCGGCTGCGCGAACTGGCCATCTCTCTCGGCCTGGAGGCCGAGGACATCCAGCGGATCGTATGGGAGGAACCCGAACCCTTGGACGACCCCGCCGAAATCTGGCAGCGCGCCCTGAACTACGGCTTCGCCGAACCGCTGCACACCGCCGACCCCGCCGCACGCGAACGTGCACGGCGCCGCTTCATCGAGCAGGCCGAGGGACACCGCCCCCGCCAAGACCTGTCCCTGGCCCGTTTCGCCCTCAGCAGGTATCACCACGAGTGATCAAGTTCGAGGAACGATTCGACCGGCGGCACCTATGCCGATCTCAAGGACACCGCCGCCATCCGCTACGCACCGCCCCGTGCGGGGCCGGAAGCGGCTCCACGGCGGTGCCGGAGCAGGCTGTCGGCGGACGAGGGGGCCGGCCGGTTCAGGCGGGGCGGTTCTTCGCGGGGGTGGGGGTGGCGCGCAGGCGCTGGGTGTGGCGGTCCTGGAGTTCGCTGGTGCGGTGCAGGAAGTCGGTGATCACCTTGATCTGCTCGACGCTGTAACGGGTGAGCACGTCCCGCTGCCCCTCCTCGACGAGGGGGGTGAGCAGCTCGTAGGCGCGGCGGGTGGCCTCGGGAGTGGCGCGGACGATCGTCTTGCGGCGGTCGGTGGGGTGGGGGGAGCGGGTGATGTAGCCGGTCTTCTCCAGCCGGTCGAGCATCGTGGTGGCACTGCCGGTGGTCAGGCCGAGGCGTGCGGCCAGGAGGCTGGGGGCGGCCTCGGCGACTTCCTCGATGAGGATTTCCAGGCAGCGCAGGTCGGTCTCGTTGACGCCCATCAGGCGCGCCGTCTCGCGGTCGGAGTCGTCGACGGATGCCTGGTAGGCGCGGATCGCCATGCCCAGCTCCGTCATGACCGGCGGCATTTCACTTGACATTCGAGCCACTCGCCTTTCAAGCTATCCACATCGCTCGGAAACCAAGATACCTCAGCTCCGAGCTACTCGATAGATGAGCGTTGCCGGCGCGATCCCGCAGCCCTCGCCCCGTTCCCTCCCCCTTCACCAGGAGTCCCCGCCATGCCCGAGATCTACATCCCGCTGACCGACGACGAGCAGACCACGCTGCGCACGGCCGCCTACGGCGCCGTAACCCTGGTCTCCATGGCCTACCCGGGCGTCTGGTCCTCGGCGAAGGTGAACATCGTCGGCTCCAAGGTCCTCACCGGCTCCACCGGCACGGTGGGCCGCGTCCTGTCCGGCAAGGGCAAGGTCGATCTCAAGGGCGACACGACCGCCGACATCGCCGATACCGTCCTGGCCGCGGTCAAGGCCACTCTCACCACGCTCCGGGCCAAGGACCCGGCCGCGGCGGACGAGTTCCAGCGGGCGGTGACCACCGCGGTCCGTCAGGCCGCCGCCTCCGCCAGGAAGGGCACCAGCCCCGCCCAGACCGACATGATCGACAAGATCACCGCCGCGTTCGCCACCGCCGCCTGATCACCCGCGCACCGCGCAAAGGAATCCCTCCCATGCCCCACCGCACCACCCCCCGCACCGCCGAGCCCGGCCCGCCCCCGGCCGCCGGCGCCAGGCGCGCCCCGGCGGCCACCCGCCGCGGCCTGGCCATGTTCGTGCTGATCTTCGCGTCCTTCATGGACCTGCTGGACGTCACCATCGTCAACGTCGCTCTGCCCTCCATCCGCGACGACCTGCACACCACCGCATCCCAGGTCGAATGGATCACCGGCGGCTACACCCTCGCCTTCGCAATCACGCTGATCACCGGAGGCCGCCTCGGCGACATCTTCGGCCGCAAGCACCTGTTCCTCACCGGCGTGGCCGGTTTCACCGTCGCCTCCCTGGCCGCCTGCACGGCCACCGACGGCACCATGCTCGTCGCCGCCCGCATCACCCAGGGCGCCTTCGCCGCCCTGATGGTCCCCCAGGTCCTCGCCAGCGCCCACGCCCTGTACAGGCCCAAGGAACGCGCCGCCGTCCTCGGCATCATCGGCGGAGTCACCGGCATGGCCGCCGTCATCGGCCCCCTCCTCGGCGGCTGGCTCGTCACCGCCAACGCCTTCGGCCTCCACTGGCGCGGCATCTTCTTGATCAACATCCCCGTTGGCCTGCTGCTCATCGCCGCCGCAGCGGCCTGGGTGCCCAACACCCGCTCCGCCCACCCCCTCAAGGTCGACATCGTGGGCGTACTGCTGTCGGGCACCGGCCTCGCCCTGGGCGTCTACGCCCTCGTCGAAGGCCGGTCCCAGGGCTGGCCCGCCTGGATTTGGGCCATGCTCGCCGCCTCCCCCGTCCTGCTCGGCATCTTCGCCGTCCACCAGCGCCGCCGCGCCCGGACCGGCCGCTCCCCGCTCGTGCCGATGAATCTGTTCGCCGACCGCGGCTTCGCCTCCGGCAGCATCGTCAGCCTCTCCTTCCAGGTCGCGATGGCCGGCTTCTTCCTGGTCATCACCCTCTTCGTCCAGCTCGGTCTCGGCTTCTCCGCCATCCGCGCCGGCCTGGTCCTGCTGCCCTTCGCCCTCGGCTCCATGCTCGCGTCCGCCGTCTCGGTGCCCCTGGCCGCCAAGGCCGGCAAGCCCCTGGTCGTCCTCGGCGCCCTCGCCCAGGCCGCCGCGACCCTCTGGACCCGGCACGCCGTCGCCGCCCACACCCACCTGAGCGGCACCGACCTGATCGGCCCCATGGCCCTGGGCGGCATCGGCCTCGGCCTGCTCATCGTGCCCCTGGTCGACCTCGCCGTCGCCACCGTCGACGCCCGCGACGCCGGCGCCGCCTCCGGGGTCTTCTCCACCTTCCAGCAACTCGGCGCGTCCCTGGGCATCGCCGTCACCGGAGTGGTCTTCTTCAACGCCATCGGCACCCGCTTCGACTTCCCCGGCATCCGACAAGGCATCCTGCACGCCACCCTCGTCACCATCACCGCCTACGGCCTGTGCGCCATCGCCGCGCTCTTCCTCCCCAAGAGCAACGCCATCCGGCACCACACCCCCGACGCCAAGCAGGAGAACACCGACAGCCTGATCCCCGCCTGACAACCCGTCGCCCCGCGTATCGCCGCCTGCACTCAGCAGGCGGCGACGCATCCACGTCCGGCGAGGGTTCCAGCCCCCCGGAGCAGGTCCTTCAGCAATTTGTGCGCACGGATGCCGCGTTCCTGCTCGCTGGTGCGGGGCGGCCGCATTTTCCAGCACAGGTTCCCACCGGGCTGGGATGCGCCCTACGAGGCCTGCGGCGTCACGCGGTTGAGGACCGACGTGCGCAGGGCCGCCGGGTCCACGGCGAGCGCGGTCAGGACCTCGAGGGCGAGGCCTTCGCCTTCTGCGACGAGGCCGAGCAGCATGTGCTCGGTGTCGATGCGCTGCTGCCCGAGGGCGCACGCCTCGCGCACGGTCAGTTCCAGGGCCTTCTTGGCGTGCGGAGTGTAGGCGGGCCGCGGGAAGTGGAAGGCCCCGGGGCCGAAGGTGTCGTCGGCGCGGCGCTGGATCTCGGCGACGTCGATGCCGATCGAGGCGAGGGCGTCCTTCGCCGCCTTGCCGCCGGTCGCGGTCACCCCGGACTCCGCCAGGAGCCGTACGGCCTCCTCGCGCGCCTGCACCAGGTCCACGCCGTGTTCGCGGAGCACTTCGCCTGCCGTGCCCGCGGTCTGGGCCAGGCCGAGCAGGATGTGCTCGGTGCCGATGAAGTCGTGCCCCAGGGAGAGAGCCGCATCCTGGGAGGCCACCACGGCCCGCTTGGCGAGCTCGGTGAATTGATCGAACACGTTGACTACTCCTCCTTGCCCATGGCCTTGCGCCGGCTTGCGTGCTTCTCGTGGACCGACTGCCTGCTGACCTGCAGTGCCGTCGCAACGGCCTGCCATGTCCAGCCCTGTTCACGGGCGTTGTCCACGTGCAGGCGCTCCAGCTCCTCCAGCAGGCGCCGCAGCGAGACGACGGCCTGCAGCCCGATGGCGGGGTCCTTGTCGGTGACCCGGCCTGCCAGTTCGGCGGCCGGTGAGTCCTCGGCGCTCATGCCGTCAGGATTCCCTGACAGCGCGGGTGCGTCAAGACGCCCTGACACAACAGGGGAAGCATCACGCGGAGCCGCCGATCCTGCGGCGCAGCACGCGCCCGCAGTTGCGCGCGTACACCCGCTGGAAGGCCGGGACCAGCGGCCCGGCGGCCCGCGTGTACCAGCGCGCCGGGCGGCTGAAGGCGGTCACCGTCAGCCGTACGTCCTCGGCCCCGTCGAGGGTCACCACGAACGACTCCTCGCCGCATTCGGGGTGGCCCTGCAGCGTTCCGTAGGCGAAGCCGGCCCGCCGTCCGTCCCGTACGGTCCACACCACCTCGCAGGGCGCGGCGATCCGCAGCGGGCCGCGGGCCAGGACGGGGGTCACGACGACGCCGGGCGCGGCGGACGGTGTGCCGGGCGCGATGCGCACGCCGGCGGCCCGGTGCATGGTCCAGTCGAGCACCGCGTCGGCGGCCGCTTCGAACACCGCCCGGCCGCGGCCGAGGTACGTGGTTTCGCGCAGGTGGTGGTAGCCGTCGGGCAGTTGGTGCTGCCGGGTGGCGCCCACCTCGGGGTAACTGAAGGTCGTCATCGGCTCCCAGTATGCCGACCGGCTCCGGCGGGGCCGTCCGGGGCTGCCGCGAGCCGTGTGACGTCGACCGAGCCCGCGCCGGTGGGCGGTTGGGGCAGCAGGGCCCACAGGGCGAGCAGGGCGGCGCAGGTGGCGGCGAGGGCCGCCAGGCCGCGGCGGCCGGTGGCCCAGCGGGCCCGGAAACGGACGGGGTCCTCGACCAGCAGCTTGGACAGGACGGCGGCGGCGAGCGAGGCGGTGACGATGACGCCGGTACGGGACCACCCCGCGAGGCCGAGACGGTCCTCGTCCAGGAGGAGGTAGAGGGGCCAGTGCCACAGATAGAGGCTGTAGGAGACGGACCCCAGCCCGCGCAGCGGACCGCAGCCCAGGGCGCGGCCGACCGGGGTGCGGGGGGCGTGGGCGAGGAGGGCGATGAGGAGGGCGGCGCCCAGGGCGTGGAGGAAGAGCCCGCCTTGGAACAGGTTCGGCGAGTCCTGTCCCTGGACGAGGAACCAGTACGCGCCCAGCGCGAGGGCCAGGGCCGCGCACAGCAGGTTCGCCGCCCGTGTGCCGGTGCGGGCGACGAGGGCGCGTACGGGGTCGGTGGCGGCGAGGGCGCCGAGGAGAAGGGAGAAGGCGCGGGTGTCGGTGCCTTCGTAGACGCGCGTGGTGTCCGCGGGATCGACCAGCACGATCATGAGGGCGAGGGACAGGAGGGCTCCCGCGCCGGCGACGGGCGCGAGGTACCGGCGCGTGGTGCGGCCGCGCACGAGGAGCATCAGGACCAGGGGCCACACCACATAGAACTGTTCCTCGACGGCGATGCTCCACAGGTGACCGAAGACCCGGGTGTCGCCGGCGCCCCAGTAGCCGACCTGGTCGGCGATGAAGTGCCAGTTCACGAGGTCGGCCACGACCCAGGGGGTGTCCTCGCGCGCGAACCGCAGCAGGTGGGGCGGACCGAGGGCCGCGGTCAGCAGGAGCGTACCGGCGACCGTGACGGCCAGCGCGGGCAGCAGACGGCGGCAGCGGCGCCCCCAGAAGGCGACGAGCCGGACGGTCCCGCCGTTGCCGGCCGCCTCCTTGAGCAGCAGGGAGGTGATGAGGAATCCCGACAGCACGAAGAACAGGTCGACGCCGAGGAAGCCGCCGCCGAAGTGCCCGGCGTGGAAGAGGAGGACGCCCAGGACGGCGAGTCCGCGCAGACCGTCCAGCGGCGCGATGTGCCGCCCGGCCGCCCGGTGACGCCGGCTGCCGTCGTGGTGGGTGGGGGGTGTTGCTGTCTGCACGGACACGAGCCGTCCTTTCCTGCTCTCCTTCCGGGCGGTCGTCAGCTGCAGCCGAGCTTCGAATAGACCTTGTCGCCGGTCCAGGAGCCCTTGGCCCACTGGTCGGGTGCGGCCGGGGTGAACCCGTAGGGCTGGGCGAGCTCCCTGCCGAACCAGCTGGCGAAGGCCGCGGAGCCCTGCTGGCAGGCGTGGACGCCGTCCTTGCTGCGCTGCGCCTTGTCGGCCTTGCTGTCGGTTCCCCACAGGGCCGACGCGTCGAGGAAGCGGACCGTGTCCGGGTTCTTGTCCGCGACCTCCTTGGCGGACTTGGGCGCCGTGCCCATCTCGGCCTCGTGCTTCTTGTAGAAGTCGTCGATCGTGATCGGCGGGGCGGAGACGATGACGAGCCGGGCCCCGGCGTCCTTCGCGGCCTTGGCCAACCGCTCGTAGCCCGCCCGCTGTTCGTCGGGCGTGCCCCAGTCGAAGGTGGTGATCTGGTAGGCGATGACGTCGGGGTGGACCGACTGCACCTTCTGCGGGAGCGTGTCCCACGTCGACTTGCCGAGGTCGCCGACGACCCCGCCGCCGCCCGCGGCGGCCATGGAGGTCACCTCGACGCCGCCCGCCTTCAGAGCGGCGCCCACCGCGGGGGCCTCGCCCTCGGCGATGGAGTCGCCCATCCACAGCAGCTTCGAGAGCTTCCCCTTGTCCTGCGAGCCGGACGAGCCGGAGGAACCGGACGAGCCGGCGGCGCCGGAGTCCTTGCGGGAGTCGTCGCCGGACGCGCCGCAGCCGGCGGCGGCGAGCACGGTGACGGCGGCGACCGCGGCCATGGCGGCGGCTGCGCGGGGCCGGCGGCGCTGTGCACAGGTGGAAGCAGGGGAAGCAGTGGTGTCGTTGTTCATGCCGTCGAGGCAAACACCCGCGCACCGCCCGCCGGGAGGCCCGTCATCGCCTCGTCACACACCGCGCCGCACCCGGTCACACAGCACGCCCGCACCGGTCACGAAGGCCCCGCCCGGCACACCTGTCATCGAACCATCACACGACGCACGAAGTCCGGTCACAGGCGTCCGGCAAGGTGGTCGGCGGCGCCCGATCGGACCAGTTGGAGAAGAGCGACAGACCCATGGCACGAGTGCTGCTCGTCGAGGACGACCCCGCCGTCCGGCAAGGCGTCCTGCTTGCGCTGCGCCGTCGCGGCCACGAGGTCGAGGTGGCCGGCAGCGGCGAGACCGGGCTGCTCGCCCTGGAACGGTTCCGGCCCGACCTGGTGCTCCTGGACCTGATGCTGCCCGGCATGAGCGGGCTCGAAGTGTGCCGCCGCATCCGGGAGTCCAAACAGCTGCCGATCATCATCCTCTCCGCGCGCGGCGACGAGATCGACACGGTCGTGGGCCTGGAGGCGGGCGCCGACGACTACATCGTCAAGCCGGCCAGCGGCGAGATCCTCGGAGCCCGGATGAAGGCCGTGCTGCGGCGCGTCGTACCCCCGGAGGACGACGCGCCGGGCGCGGACCCGGCGGCCGGGACCGGGGCGGAGCAGTACGGGGCGCTCACCGTGGACCGCACCGCGCTGATGGTGGCCAAGGACGGTGCGGACGTCACGCTGGCGCCCTCGGAACTGAAGCTCCTGCTGTTCCTCACCTCCGCCCCCGGCCGGGTCCACACCCGCCAGCAGCTGCTGGAACAGGTGTGGGAGCACTCCTTCTACGGCGACGTCCGCCTCGTGGACGCCTGTGTCAAACGCCTGCGCACCAAGATCGAGGACGAGCCGCGCAGCCCGGTGTACATCCAGACCGTGCGCGGTTTCGGCTATCGCTTCGGCCCCGTCGTATGACCGGCGGGATCCGGCGCCCCCGCGGCCTGCGGGCGAGTCTCGTTTCCGCCTTTCTCCTCGCGACGGCCTTCGGTGCCCTGATCACGGCGGTGCTCATCGTCCACCAGGCCCGCTCGGCCATCGTCGACCGCACCCAGAAGTCCGCGGTCCGCGATCTGCGGGCCCAACTCGACTCCCTCGCAACGGGTTTGCCCTCGCCTCCCGGGGAGGCGGACCTCCGCAACCTGAGCGCCCAGCTCGACGTGGCCGGCGGTGCCCGCAACTGGCGCACCACCGCCACCTACGCGGGCGGTCCCCCGGTCACCGCCTCCGGCACCCCGGCCGCGGCACCCGTCCCCGATGCGTTGCGCAAGGACGTCGAGGACGGCCGCCGGGCCGGTTTCCAGCGCACCGAGTACGACGGGCACACCTGGCTCACCGTCGGCATGCCCGTCGCCTACGCGCCGGACGACCGCACGCACGAGGACGCCGGCCGCCCCAGCGGGCTGACCGTCTACGCCTCCTTCCCCCTCGACGCCGACGAGGCCGACATCGCCGCCCTGATCGGGGCCGCGCAGTTCGGCGTCGCTCCGGCGCTCGTGCTCGCCCTGGTCCCGGCCCTGTACGCGGCCCGGCACGTGCTGCGTCCGGTGCGGCGCCTGCATGCGGGCGCGGAGCGGATCGCCTCCGGCGAGCTCGGCACCCGCCTCGACGTCACGGGCAAGGACGAACTCGCCTCCCTCACCCGTACGTTCAACACCATGGCGTCGGCCCTGGAGAAGGACGACGCCGAACTGCGCCGGCTGGAGGCGGGCGCCCGCCGCTTCGCCGCCGACGTGGCCCACGAACTGCGCACCCCGCTGGCCGCGATGGCGGCGGTGACCGAGGTCCTCGACGAGGACGCCGACTCCGGGGTCCTGCCCGACGACACCGCGGACGCCGTCCGGCTGATCAGCAGCGAGACCCGCAAGCTCGCCCGGCTGGTGGAAGACCTGATGGAGGTCTCCCGCTTCGACGCCGGTGCGGCCCGCATCGCATGGGACGACGTCGACCTGACGACCGTCGTCACCAAGTCGCTCCAACTGCGCGGCTGGAACGACAACGCCCTCGTGACCGCCGACCTGCCGGACGAACTGCCGGTGCGCATCGATCCGCGCCGGATCGACGTCGTGCTGGCCAACCTTCTCGACAACGCCCTGCGCCACGGCGGTCCCCCGGTCGCCCTCGCCGCGCGCGCCATGGACGGGGAAGCCGTCGTGACGGTGACCGACCACGGCCGGGGCATCCCCGACGACGTGCTCCCGCACGTCTTCGACCGCTTCTACAAGGCCGACTCCGCCCGCACCCGTTCCGAGGGCAGCGGCCTCGGCCTGGCCATCGCCCGGGAGAACGCCCGGCTCCACGGCGGCACCCTGACCGCCGCGAACTCCCCCGGCGGCGGGGCCGTCTTCACCCTCGCCCTCCCCCTCGACGCCCGATCTCCGGAGGCGACATGAGAGCCCGGCACACGCTCCTCCCGACCGCGGCGGCGCTGCTGCTCCTCGGCACGTCCGCCGCCGGCTGCGGCATCTCCGGCACCGGCCCGGTCCATGCGGGCGCCCCCGCGTCGGGCATCCGGCAGCCCGGCACCGAAGCGCACGACGTACGGCTGTACTTCGCGGGCCCGTACGGCATCCGCGCCAGCACCCGGCCGGCGGACCGGCCCGTCACCCCGCAGCAGGCTCTGGACCTGCTCCTGGCCGGCCCCAACGCCGCCGAACGCGACCGCGGCCTGGTCAGCCAAGTACCGGCCGGGTCCGGCACGTTCAGTGCGACGACGGAGCCGGGTGCCGTGGATGTCCGCGTCCCGGTGAGCGTGGCCTCCGGCCAACTCGATGTGATGGCCATTTCCCAGATCGTCTGCACCGTCGCCCATGCCGACGTTCCCGGCGGCCGGCCCGCCACGGAGGTCGATGTCCGCATCCACGAGAGCGGTGTCCGCATCCAGGAGAACACGGCCGAGCAGGGCCCCTGGACCGTCCGCTGCGGCCCGAACGACACCGCCCTGCCGGCCACGGGACCGGGGAACAAAGCCTCCTGAGCAGCCGGTCACTCGGACCGCACGGCGCGGTCGTAGGGGTCGACCAGTTCGTTCGCGCACACGCCGGGGTCGAGTCCGGCGGACAGCAGCGGCGCCGTGCGCATGCCACTGAGTAAGATCCAGCCGGGCCTCAGGGGAGGCCACGGGGGTACGGGGGAGGAACGATTCGGCATGCGCACACTCGGAGTGGACGACCCGACGCACGTGGGGCCGTTCCGCACGGTCGGGGTGCTCGGACAGGGCGGCATGGGACAGGTGCTGCTCGGGGTGGCCCCGGACGGGCGGTTCGTGGCCGTCAAGCGGGTGCACGCCGACCTGGCGGAGGACACCGGGTTCCGCTCCCGGTTCCGGCGGGAGGTGGACGCCTCGCGGCGGGTGTCCGGCGCCTACACCGCGCCGGTCGTCGACGCCGACCCGGACGCGCCGACCCCGTGGCTCGCCTCGCTGTTCCTGGCGGGCCCCTCGCTGAGCGAGGCCCTGGACGCGGGCGGGGCGCTGCCCGAGGACGCGGTGCGGCTGCTCGGCGCCGGACTCGCCCAGGCCCTGGACGACATCCACCGCGCGGGGCTCGTGCACCGCGACCTCAAACCGTCCAACGTGCTCCTGACCGAGGACGGCGTACGGGTCGTCGACTTCGGGATCGCCCGCGCGGCCGACCACGAGACGAAGCTGACCCACACCGGCGCCCTGATCGGCTCGCCCGCGTTCATGTCGCCCGAGCAGGTCCGGGGCGAACAGCCCGGCCCGGCCAGCGACGTGTTCTCCCTCGGCGTCACGCTCGTCACGGCCGCCACGGGCCGGACCCCGTTCGCCGGGGACTCGCCGTTCGCGCTCATGCACGCCGTCGCCCACGACCTCCCCGACCTGAACTCCGTGCCGCCCCTGCTGCGCCGGATCGTCGAACCGTGCCTGGCCAAGGACCCGGCCGCGCGGCCGACGCCCGCGCAACTCCTCCAGTTGATCGGCCCGTTGGCCCCCTCCGCGCACCCCTGGCCGGAAACGGTGTACGGGCAGATCGCGGAACGCCGGGCCTGGGCGGACCGGCTCGCGGCCACGCCCGCCCCCGCGCCGCCCCCGCCCGCCTTCCCTCCGACGGTGCTTCCCGCGCCGCGCCGCCGACCCCGGTGGCGGACCCCCGCGATCGTGACGGGCGCAGTGCTCGCGACGACGGCGGCCGCGGTCCTGGCGATCGGCCCGGACAACGTCTACTACGCGGCCTTCCCCGAGCCGGTACCGACGCCCGGCTCGACCCCGCTCGCGCAGGTGCGGGACAAGTACACCAAGACGGTCCCGACCTGCAATCAGGTCGCCCGCAGCATGAAGGCCCCGTCCTCCTTCGGCAAACCCGGGGGCAATTTCCCCGACAAGGTGTTCCAGTACCGCGACGGCGAAGGACACACCCACCCGCAGAACGCCTGCACCTGGGACACCCGCTCCGGCGACCGGATCGACATCACCTGGGACCTCTACCTCTCCCACCCGGGCGGACCCACCGGTGCCGAGCAGGCGAAGAAGCACTACGAGGGCTTCTACATGCGGGGCAGCACCCCGCGCGACTCCGGGCTCGGCTTCGTGGAGGAAGGCATGTGGCTCAAGGACTCCGACGAGAACAGCTGCGTGCTCTACGCCCGGGACGTCAACCTGGAGCTGTTCGTCGCAGTCAAGGGCGTCCACTACCCGAGGGGCACCTGCGAGGACCTCACGAAGGACATGGCCCGCCAGAGCGTGGCGGCGGTGAAGTCCCTGTGAACGCACCGCACTCCATACCCGGCATACCCGCCACACCCGAGAAGGCCGGGCCGTACATCCTCCTCACCGAGCTCGGCCGGGGCGGCATGGGACGCGTCCTGCTCGGGCTCGCGCCGGACGGCCGGCCGGCGGCGGTGAAGCTGGTGCACGCCCGGCACGCGGCCGACGCCGGCTTCCGCTCCCGCTTCCGGCGCGAGGTCGAGGCCTCGCGGAAGGTGTCCGGCGCGTACACCGCGGCCGTCCTCGACGCCGATGCGGACGCCGAACAGCCCTGGCTCGCCTCGGTGTTCGTGGCCGGCCCCTCCCTGGGCGCGGCCGTGGAGCGCGCGGGCGCACTGCCGGAGGGGGCCCTGCACCGCCTGGCGGTGGGCCTGGCGACGGCCCTGGGCGAGATCCACCGGGCCGGCCTCGTCCACCGCGACCTCAAGCCCGAGAACGTCCTGCTCGCGGAGGACGGCGCCCGCGTCATCGACTTCGGCATCGCGCGGGCGGCGGAGACCGGGGACGCCACCGAACTCACCGGCACGGGCTGGGTGGTCGGCTCGCCGCCGTTCATGTCGCCCGAGCAGGCGGAGAGCCGCGAACTGACCGGGGCGAGCGACGTGTTCTCCCTCGGCGCGGTACTCGTCCTGGCGGCGACCGGCCGCAGCCCCTTCGCCGGCCCGTCCGCCCTCCAGACCCTCTACAACGTCATCCACACCGAACCCGACCTGAGCGGCGTGCCGCATTCCCTGTACGGGATCGTCGCCCGCTGCCTGGCCAAGAACCCGGCCGACCGGCCCACGCCGCTCGAACTGCTCGCCCTCCTGGGCCCGGTGGCCCCGGCGGCCCGGCCGTGGCCGCCCGCCGTGCACCGGATGGTCGACGAACAGCGGGCCCGGGTCGAGGGCCTCCTCGACGGCGACCCCGAACGGACGGCACTCGTGCGGGGCCCCGGCCCCGCCGCCCCGCGGACGGCCGTGCTCACCGCGTACAACGCCCCCGCCCGGCCGCCCCGCCGCCGGCGCCCCGTGACATGGGTGACGGTGGGTGCGGTGCTCGCGGCGGGGCTCGGCGCGGGCGCCTACCTGCTGCTGCGCGACGACAGCGGTGGCGGCCCGCCGGACAAGTACGTGACGATGCCGGTGTGTTCGGAGGCCGTGGCCAAGCTGCCGCTGCGGGAGGAGCGGAGGAAGGACAAGGACATCGCCCGCGAGGATTCGGCGTCCGGGAAGACCGAATGCTCCTGGTACGACAGGGATCAGCCCCAGCCGGACGGCTGGAACTGGTCCCCCAGCGCCGACGTCTCGTGGGAAGTCTTCCGCTCGGACCCCCGCAAGAACGGCACGGAGAGGCAGCAGAAGGACTTCGCCGACAGCGCGAAGAAGGAACGGCGCGAGACCGGCCTCGGCTTCGGCGACGAGGCCTACTGGCTGACCTCCGCGTATTCCGCCCATTCCGCGACCGAACGGAAGAGCTGCCAGCTCAACGTCCGCGACGGCAACCTCGCGATACGGGTGTACCTGGACGGCACCAAGCACCCTGCGTGCGAGGCGGAGGCCCGGGACATCGCGCGGGCTGCACTGGGGGCGATGCCGCCGAGGGCGGAGTGACCGAACAGCGGCAGGACGCTTTTCTCGATGTCATGGGGGCACCGCACCGCCCCGACTCCGGAAACGGCACCTGGAATTCACCTGCCAGACGTGCACAAGACTTCCCCTGCCGCCGCTTCTGACGCATCCTGTCCGCGTCCGCGACCAACACAACGGTCGTCCCCCGGCTCCACGAGGTCTCCCACGCCCATGCCTGAACTCAACCGACGCCGCTTCCTGCAGATCGCCGGTGCCACCGCCGGTTTCACCGCGCTGTCCAGCAGCATCGAGCGGGCCGCCGCCATCCCGGCGAACCGCCGCACCGGCACCCTCAAGGACGTCGAGCACATCGTGGTGCTGATGCAGGAGAACCGCTCCTTCGACCACTACTTCGGCACCCTGCGCGGCGTCCGCGGCTTCGGCGACCCGCGACCGGTCACCCTCCCCAGCGGCAAGCCGGTCTGGCACCAGTCGGACGGCACCAAGGAGGTCCTGCCGTACCACCCGGACGCCGAGGACCTCGGCATGCAGTTCATCGAGGGCCTGGACCACGACTGGGCGGGCGGCCACCAGGCCTGGAACCACGGCAAGTACGACCGGTGGATCCCCGCCAAGGGCACCGGCACCATGGCGTACCTGACCCGCGAGGACATCCCGTTCCACTACGCGCTCGCCGACGCCTTCACCGTCTGCGACTCCTACCACTGCTCCTTCATGGGCGCCACCGACCCCAACCGCTATTACATGTGGACGGGCCACGTCGGCAACGACGGCAAGGGCGGCGGTCCCGTCCTGGGCAACCAGGAGGCCGGATACGACTGGACCACGTACCCCGAGCGCCTGGAGAAGGCCGGCATCTCCTGGAAGATCTACCAGGACATGGGTGACGGACTGGACGCGCACGGCTCCTGGGGCTGGATCAACGACGCCTACCGGGGCAACTACGGCGACAACTCGCTGCTCTACTTCAACAACTACCGCAACGCCAAGCCCGGCGACCCGCTCCACGAGAAGGCCCGCACCGGCACCGACGCCAAGAACGGCCAGGGCTTCTTCGACATCCTCAAGGCGGACGTGAAGTCCGGCAAGCTGCCGCAGATCTCCTGGATCGCCGCGCCCGAGGCGTTCAGCGAGCACCCCAACTGGCCCGCCAACTACGGCGCCTGGTACGTCTCCCAGGTGCTGGACGCGCTCACCTCCAACCCCGAGGTGTGGAGCAAGACCGCCCTGTTCATCACCTACGACGAGAACGACGGCTACTTCGACCACGTCCTGCCGCCCTTCCCGCCCGCGAACGCCGACCGCGGCGCCTCCACCGTGGACACCTCGCTGGACTGGTTCAAGGGCGACGCCCACTACGCCGAGGGCCCCTACGGGCTGGGGCAGCGGGTGCCCATGCTGGCGGTCTCGCCGTGGAGCACCGGCGGTTTCGTCTGCTCCGAGGTCTTCGACCACACCTCCGTCATCCGGTTCATGGAGCGCCGCTTCGGCGTGCACGAGCCCAACATCTCGCCCTGGCGCCGCGCCATCTGCGGTGACCTCACCTCGGCCTTCGACTTCCGGCTGCGCCGCACCGGGCACCCGGAGCTGCCGGACACCTCCGGCTACGTCCCCAAGGACCACGACCGGCACGGCAGCTACGTGCCCAAGCCGCCCGCCAACCCCTCGCTGCCCAAGCAGGAGGCCGGCTCCCGGCCCACCCGGCCGCTGCCCTACGCCCCGCTGGTGGACTCCGCGGTGGCCGCGGCGACCGGCCGCATCACCCTCACCTTCGCCGGGGGCGATGCCGCCGGAGCGTGCTTCACCGTCACCTCCGCCAACCGCACCGACGGCCCGTGGAGCTACACCGCCTCGGCGGGCAAGAAGATCTCCGACACCTGGAACACCTCCTACTCCCACGGGAGTTACGACCTGTCGGTCTTCGGCCCCAACGGCTTCCTGCGCACCTTCAAGGGCTCCGGGAAGGCACAGGGTCCCGAGGTGACCGCACGCCACACCAAGCACGGCCTGGAGCTGACCCTGACCAACGCGGGCAGCACCACCTGCCGGCTGACGGTCACCAGTGCCTACGGCAGCAAGCACGAGACGTTCACGCTGCGTGCCGGGGCCCGCAAGGTGCACACCGTCGGCCTGGGGCACAGCAAGCGGTGGTACGACCTGTCGGTGTCGTGCGACACCGACCCCGGCTTCCTGCGCCGCTTCGCCGGCCACGTGGAGAACGGCGAGCCGGGCGTGAGCGACCCGGGGATCATCACGCATTGATGCCCGTCGGTGCGGGGGTGGCGCCGGACAGCAGGCGCCGCCCTCAACCCACCAGCGGCAGCACCGGGAAGGGGTGGTCCTGCCAGAGCAGGCGGGAGGCCTCCTCCGGGTAGGCGGTGACGGCCGAGCGCGTGTCGAAGACCTGCGTGAGGCGTCGTCCGGCGTCGTATGCGGGCCAGCCGGGGTCGCCGTGGGCGGCGAAGGACGTCCACGCGGTGCGCATCTGCGCGGACAGCTCCTCCACGGCAGGGGACGGGCTCTCGCCGAACAGCACGGAGGGCTGGCCCTTGTCCAGGTTGCCGAACACGAGCGGGATGTCGAGGCCGTGGCAGGCGCCGAGGACACCCCCCATTCCCGGGGCGGGCCAGGCCAGTTCGTACAGGTGGGCCCGGCCGCCGCCGGCGGCCTGGGCCTCGGCGAGGTGGAGGCTCGGCATGCGGAACAGCCAGTCCGAGCTGACCAGTTCGAACAGCTCGGCCGGGCCTGCGGCCGGGTACCCGTCACGGTACCGGCGCGCGCCGTCCGGGCCGGGGGCGAAGAGGCGCAGAGCGGTCTCCGCCTGCTCGTCCGTCACCTTGCCGAGCATGCCCCCGACCACCGTGAACAGCCGCTGCTCGTCGCGGGTGTGCCCGACGAGGAGCTCGATGCCGCGGCCGGCGCCGTCGGCCAGGGCCTGCCAGGGCGTGGCGGGCAGCACGTCACCGTCGACGACGGGCGAGAACAGGACCGACTTGTGCGCGGGCCGCCCCCAGCGATCCGCGAACGAGGCCGACTTGGCGGCGACCGCATCACCGACTGCGGGCAGCCGCCCCGGGGCCACGGTCGCCAGGTCGGCCACGGTGGGACGCAGCCCCAGCTCGGCGGCGCAAGCGGCAGTGATGTCGGCAGCGAGCTCCGGCGAGAAGAACGTCCCGCACACGCTCTGCGCGACCGCCCGGCGGAAGAGCCCGGCCGCACGCGGCATGGCCAGCAGCGCGGCGACCGACCCCGCCCCCGCCGACTGGCCGAAGACCGTGACCTGGTCCGGGTCTCCGCCGAAGGCCCGGATGTTGTCGCGCACCCACTCCAGCGCGGCGACCTGATCGAGCAGCCCCCGGTTGGCGGGCGCTCCGTCGATGTGTGCGAAGCCCTCGATACCCACGCGGTAGTTGAGCGTCACCACGACGAGACCGCCCTCCCGCGCGAGGCGGGCCCCGTCGTACTCGGGGAGGCCGGAGGTGCCGATGATGTACGCCCCGCCGTAGATCCACACCATCACCGGAAGCCCCGCTCCCGCGTGCGGCTCGGGCGACCAGACGTTGACCGTCAGCCAGTCGGTCCCGGCCGCGTCCCGCGACAGCGCATCCATCCCGAAGGCCCCGGCCTGCGGAGGCGGCGGACCGTACGACACGGCCGCACGCACCCCGTCCCAGCCCTTGACCGGCTGCGGCGCGGCAAACCGGAGCGCGTCCACCGGCGGCTCGGCGAACGGGATGCCACGGAAGACCGCCACGCCCTCCTCCATGCGACCGCGCAGCGCCCCGGCTGCAGTGCGGACTTCGGGGTCGGAGCCGGTCGGCTCGGATGCGGCAGTCGTCATCGCGTTCCCTTTCCGGGCAGGGGGACATCATCATCCCGTCGGATCAGGGCAGGGGCCAGCCATTTACCGGGCGGGGCCACTCCGCACGCGCGGCGGACCGCGCGCCCGGGTGACCGTGCCAACCGCCCCCGTGGCGCCCCGCGCAGGCCAGGTGGTGGCTCTGTCATCGTGGCGCCGACGACCGCCCGCGACCGGAGGGACCCCCGTGGCAGACGTGCTCACCGTGCTGTTCGCCGTCCTGGCCGCGCTGAGCAACGCCACGGCCGTGGTGCTCCAGCGAACGGCCGCCCGCACCGTGCCCCGGTCGGACGCCTTCAGTCTGCGGCTGATGCGCCGCCTGCTGCACAGCCCGGTGTGGCTCGGCGGGATCGTCGCCGTGCTCTGCGCGGCCGTCTTCCAGGCCCTGGCGCTCTCGCTGGGGTCCCTGTCCCTGGTGCAGCCGATCGTCGTCAGCGAGCTCCCGTTCGCCCTGCTGATCGCCGGTCCCGTCCTGCGCCGTCGGCTGCCCGGGTACGGCTGGGCCGCCATCGGGGCCGTCGCCGGGGGCCTCGGGCTGGCTCTGGCCGCCGCCGCGCCCAGTGGCGAGCATGTGCACGTCGCCCCTGCGCGGTGGCTGGCGGCCGTGGCCGCCGGGCTCGCCGCGATGATGGTGTGTGTCGTGGCCGCTCTGCCGCGGCCCCGGGGCAAGGCCCGTGCCGCCCTGTTCGCCGCCTCCGCCGCCATCGGATACGCGCTGACCGCCGCCCTGATGAAGGACGCCGCGGTCACCTTCGCCCGGCGGGGCGCCGGCGCCTTCTTCGCCACCTGGCAGACCTACGGCTTCGTGGTGGTGGGCGCCATCTCCCTCTTCCTGCTCTCGAACGCCATGGAATCGGGGCCGCTGCTCGCCTCGCAGCCCGCGCTCACCCTGGGCGATGCGCTGGTCAGCGTCACCCTGGGGCTTCTGGTGTACGAGGAGCACGTGCGCACCGGGTGGTGGCTGGTCCCGGAGGCGGTCGGGGTGCTCATGATCACTGCCGGTGTGCTGGTGCTCCCCCGGGTGGAGTCGCAGCCCCTGCCGGACCGGACGTGACCGGCGGACCCGGGCCGCCGGTCACGTCCGGTACGTCAACGCGTCAAGGCGTCAGCGTCCACTTCTGGTTGGGCAGGCCGTTGCAGTCCCAGATGCCCAGCTGGGTGCCGTTGTCGGTGTTGAAGCCGAGGTCGTCGAGGCACTTGCCGGTGAGGACGTTCTTCAGCGACCCGTCGGCCTGCGGGATCCACTGCTCGCCCTGGCTGGAGGGGATGCAGTCGTAGATCTCCACGTTGGTGCCGTTCTCGCTGCGGCCCCAGACGACGTTCAGGCACATGCCGAGGGCGCGGACCGTGTGGTCGGTGCCGAGGGTCCACCACTGTGCGCCCGTGCCGTTGCAGTCGTGGATCTGCACCGGAGTCGCGACGTTGGTGCTGCCGTGCCGGATGTCGGCGCACTTGCCGCCGTAGCCGACGAGCCGGCCCTGTTGTCCGGTCACGCCGACCACGACCGGGCGGATCGTCTTGGTCGCCCAGGACCGGGGGCGGTTGCACAGGGCCGACGAGGTGCCGTCGCCGGTGACGACCGTGCCCGTCACCCAGTAGTCGACCGGCTGGTTGCCGATGAGATAGAAGCAGGCGACTTCGGCGCGCCACATGGTGCCCGGCGCGACGCCGGTGCAGCTCGCGAAGCCGGCCGGGCCGTCGTGGTGGGTGGTGCAGTTGCCGGGGCTGTCGGCGTGCGCGGTGGCAGGCAGGCCGATGGCGGCAACCAGGGCCAGCAGGGCCGTCGATAAGGCGGCGGCGATGCGTCTCACGGTGGTGCTCCTTCCGTTCACAGGTGTTGAGCGGTCGGGCTCTCGGAACGATCCGAAGCCTGCTGGACACCCGATCACCTGTCAACTGTTGTGAAGGAAGATGTAGTTCCATTCATCTCAGCTGCCACATCGGGCGACTTCCGGTCGTCCGGCAGATGTCGGTTACGATGCCCGTGCGAACGGAGGTGGGGCCGTGTCGGAGGCCGGAGACCAGTCACTGGCAGAACGCATAGAACGTCTTTTCCGGACGGTCCGCCGCCCGGACCGCACCCCGTACAGCAACGAGGAAGTGGCCAAGGGCTGCCGCGAGTCGACGGGCGAGACCTTCTCCGCCACGTACCTGTGGCAGCTGCGCACCGGCCGCCGGGATAATCCGACCAAGCGCCATCTCGAAGCCCTGGCCGGGTTCTTCGAAGTGCCGGTCGCGTACTTCTTCGACGACGCGCGGAGCGCGCCGGTCGCCGAGGAGATCGCCCTCCTGTCCGCCATGCGCGACGCCGGGGTGCGCGACGTCGCCCTGCGCGCGGTCAACCTGTCCCCCGACGGGCTGGGCACGGTACGGGACTTGATCGACGCCATCGCGCGCCGTGAGGCCGAACGGCGCCGGCCGACCTCGTGAGACCGCTCTCCCCGTGGGGCGCCCTGCGAGCGCGGCGCCGGGCCGGCGAACGGCTGCGCCGCTGCCGGGCGCTCGCCTCCGGCCTGGACCTGCCCGTACCGTTCGACGCGGCCGAACTGGCCGCAACGGTCGCGCAGCACCGCGGCAGACCCGTCGAGCTGATGCCCACCGACTGGCGGTCCGGGCTGCCGTGCGGGCTGCTCGTCACCGCCGACCAGGCCGACTACATCGTCTACGTGGCCGACACCCCGCCGCTGCACCGCGAGCACATCCTCGTCCACGAACTGGCCCACCTGCTGTGCGAACACCGCGGGACGGCGTCCGGTGAGCTGTTGCCCCACCTCCCGGACCGGCTCGTCGGCCGAGTCCTGGGCCGGACGGTCTACTCCGAACCGCAGGAGGAGGAAGCCGAGTTGCTGGCATCGCTCATCCTCCACCGCGCCGTGTGGACGGACGGCCCCGCCGGGCGGCCGGATCCCCTCCTCGGCCCCGCGCCCCGCACGGGCCGGTCATGACCGACGTCTTCGCGTGTCTGGCCGGACTGGCCCTGTTCGCCTTCGGCCTGTACCGCAAAGCCGCGTTACGCGACCGGCGGCCCGATCCCGCCCTGTGCCAGGCGCACCGTTTCGCCTTCTGCCTGGGCACCGCACTGCTCGTGCTCGCCCCGGCCGGCGCACTCGCCGTCGAGCGGGCGGTCGGTCTGCCGGGGCTGCCGATGCTGCTGGGGGACGTGCTGCGGATGCTCGCCGTCTGCTGCCTGGGCCTGCTGACCGACAGGCCGGTCCGGCGTCAGGGGACGGTGGCGGCGCTGGTCCTGCTCGCGCTGCCCGCACTCTTCGCCGCGGCACACCTGCACCACGTGGACGGCCGGCTCTTCGTCGACGAAGGGCACCGTCCGGTCCTGGCCGCCTACGACACGGTGCTCGTGCTCTATCCCGCCTGGCAGTTGACGGCGCTGTGCCGGACGGTCGGGCGACGGGCCCGCCGGGCGGGCGCGGGCGCGCAGCGCACCGGGCTGCGGCTGCTCACCGCCGCCACGGCCGCGGGGCTGGCGTGGACGGCCTGGGGTCTCGACGACGTCCGGCTGGCCCTGTTCGCCGGCCGGCACACGGACGGCGACGATGCCGTCTCGATGGCGTTGGGCCTGCTGTGCACGGCCCTGGTGACCGCCGGAGGCAGTGCGGCCGCCTGGCCCGCACTGCGCCACTGGTGGTGGTGCCACCGCACCTACCGGGCGCTGGGCCCCTTGTGGTCCGCGCTGCACCGGGCCTTCCCCGAGACGGCGCTCCCGGGGAACCGCCGCCTCCTCTTTCCGCGCCGGCTCCGCTTCGCCCTCTACCGCCGGGTCATCGAGATCCACGACGGACTGCTCCTGCTGCGCCCCCGCCTCCGGCCGGCCGCCTCGGGGGACGATGCCGTGCACGCCGCGGCCGTACAGATCGCCGCTGCGCTGCGTACCCCTGCTCCGGCGACGGGCCTCCTGCCCGGCCCGGTCCCCCTGGACGCCGCCCCCGGCACCGACGCCGCGGCCTCCCGGCTCGCCGACGTCTCCCGCGCCTTCGCCCGGCTGACGGACACGTGACGAGCCGCCCTGGGCTAGGGCCTGTCCAGCCACCGCACCTCGTACGGCCGTAGGGCCAGCACCCGCCCGTCGACCCGGGCCGCGACGGGCCGGCGTTCGGTGTTGACGACGAGCACGGCCGCATCGTCGGCGAGGACCTCGATCCTGGCGCCGAACGCCGCGGTGGCGGCGACCTGCCGGAAGGCGGTGCCAGGAGGGAACTCCCGGGCGAACCGCGTCAGCAGCCAGGCCATGGGCAAGCCCTCGCCGCCGTCGTGGAGTTGGGTGCTCCGCCACAGGCAGCCGGGGCAGTCGTCCCCGGTCTGCTGCGGATTCCAGTAGAAGGCGGCCGACGCGCCGCCCTCCGCCAGCCGCATCAGCGCGGTGGCGTGCACGGCGATGCGGTGCCGCTCGCTCCAGCCGTCCCGGCCGCCCGGCCCGTCGTCCTCGGCGGGCGGCTCGACGTACCACTCGGCCCACCACACCGGTAGCCCCGTGACGTTCCTCAGCCAGCGGGTGACGTCCGCGAACTTCTCGGTGGCGGCGAACTCGTCGGGGAGTGTCCAGTGGCCCTCACGGGTGTAGCTCGCTCCGTCGACGACGACGAAGTCCGCGCCCGCCTTGTGCGCGTTCCAGTAGTGGACGACGTCGACGGAGCGCCGGTCGAGCCCGCCCCAGCGGCCCCGCACCTCGGGGGAGCCGTCCGCGTCGCCGGGCGGCTCGTGGTCGGCGACGACATAAGGACCGCCGACCAGGTTCTGCCGGTTCTGCCGCTTCAGCTCCTCGTACACGAGGTTGTACAGATCGGTGTAACCCTCGTAGTTCCAGCGGCGCTTGTCCTCGTCGTAGAAGCCCTTCAGCTCATTCCATACCAGGAAGTGCCGGATGTCCGGATATCGGCGGGCGACCGCCCCCGCCAGCCGTGCGAAGTCCGCGTAATGCCGGGGGTCGGGCGCGGCCTCCAGCCGTGACCAGTCGGTGTGCCCCGCGCGTCCGCCCTTCATCCAGTCCGGGGCGCCGCACAGGGTCAGGACGGGCATGGCGCCGGTGGCCCGCATCAGGGCGACGCGCTCGTCGAGGGCCTGGAAGTCGTACCGTCCGGGCGCCGGTTCGGGGTTCTCGGCGCCCCAGCCCATGAGGTGCTGGTTCTGCGGCAGGGGTTGCACGGACAGCAGGGCGCCGGCCCTGCCGGTGGCGTCCGGTGTGCCGTGGTCCGCGCTGTGCCGGGTGTGGGTGAAACCCCAGCCCGGCTGGAGCCCCGCCGCACGACGGTCCGTCCCCGACCGGTCCCCCTCATGTCGTCGCACGACATCCGACGGTACTCCCGCCCGCCACGGCTTGCGACGGTGCCGCCACCGTACGTCGCTTCAAAAAATCTTTACAGCTGCGACGCCCAACCGCCCCCTCTCTCCGGCCACTCCACAAAATGCCGGTTATGACCGACGAGCTTGATGACGCTGTGTCCGGCTATGTTCCGGGAGCGCGAGGGAGGGGCCGAATCTGTTACTCGATCCTATGGAGAAGGCGTATCGATACGGCAAAGGAATCGGAAAGTTGACTGGTCGGGCCACCCCACCATCCGCGCCCTGCCGTCAACGCGGTTGGCCGCATCGCCCGTTCGCGTGCTTATATCTGCGGCACCGCGGCGGCCCTGAGAACGGCGGTCGATTTCGGCCGGGCCGACGCGGGAGGCGGTTCGACGGTATTTCCGTTGCCCACCGCCTTTTTGACAAGGATTCAGACGAACGAAGGGTGCGCACACATCATGCGTATCGACATCGAGACCCGCGAGATCGCCGACGCCGAGCTGGACGCCATTGCCGGTGGCGTCAGCGTCTCCGGTGGTCTCCTCGGCGCCGTGACCGGCGACATCCACAACGTGGTGAACACGGTGACCTCGCTGAACACGGTGGGTGCCGTCAAGGCCCTGCCCGGCGAGGTCGAGGGCATCACCGGCCTGAACGTCGGCGTCGCCGGCCTCTGAGCGTGAACTCCGCCACCGGGCCGCACGGTCCGGTGAGTTTCACGGCCTGACGGCCGCGTCCGCGCTGCCGTGAGGTGTCTCAGGAAAACCGTGGACCCCGGAACTCCTCCCCTGTTCCGGGGTTCATGGCCGTTTCCCCGAGTAATTCAACAGTCCTGTCGACGATTGCAGTCGAAGGAACAGAAGGAATAGTCCGTGCAGTTCCGCCAGAAGGCGCTTTCCAAGCTGCAATCGCCCGAAGAGCTCGATCTGCCCGTGCACTTCGCCCGCCCGCAGGGGCGGCTCGTCCTCGCCGTCACCCTCCTGGTGATGGCCGCGGCCGGTGTCTGGGTATTCACCGGATCGGTGTCCTCCCGGCTGAGCGCACCCGGCATCCTCATCCACTCCGACGGCAGTTACCTGCTGCAAAGCCCCTACCCGGGGCAAGTCACCGCAGTCCTCGCCAAGGAGGGCCAGTTGCTCTCCCCGGGCACCCCGCTCATCGAGGTCTCCACCGACCACGGCACCCGGACCGTGCGGGCCGTGGCGCAGGGACAGCTCACCTCACTGGCCGCCAGGACGGGCAGCGTGCTCGCCACAGGGGCGGACGTGGCGATCGTGGAGCGCGTGCGGAATCCGGACGATCCGCTGGTGGCCATGCTCTACGTACCTGGCGACAGCGGCGGCGCGATCTCCCCGGGCGCTGCGGTCGATCTGACGGTCCAGTCCGTCCCCCGGGAACGGTTCGGCATGCTCCGCGGCCGCGTCGAGGCCGTCGGCCGAGCGCCGCAGTCGCAGGCGCAGATCGGCAGCTTTCTCGGTGACGCCCGGCTCGCCGCGCAGTTCTCCCGGCAGGGGGATCCCGTCGCGGTGCTCGTGCAGTTGGAGCGCTCCTCCGCCACGAAGTCGGGCTATCGGTGGACCTCCGCGGGCGGTCCCCCGTACCGGCTCGGTTCCACGACTCCCGTCGCCGCCGCCGTCCACCTCGCCGCGCAGCGGCCCGTCGACTGGCTGCTGCCGTGACCGCGACACAGGACAACACCCCGCTGCGCGCGCCCGTCCCCGGCCACCGGCGCCGCCGGGGCGCATCCACCGTGTCCGTGCCGAGGGGCAGGACGCCGCGGCCCGTGCGCACCCCCACCGTGCTGCAGATGGAGGCCGTGGAGTGCGGCGCGGCCGCGCTGGGCATGGTGCTCGCCCACCACGGGCGTTTCGTCCCCCTGGAGGAACTGCGCATCGACTGCGGCGTCTCCCGGGACGGTTCGCGTGCCGGCAACCTCCTCAAGGCCGCCCGCGGCCACGGGCTGCGGGCCAAGGGCATGCAGATGGACCTGGCCGCCCTCGCCCGGGTGCCCGCACCGGTCGTTCTCTTCTGGGAGTTCAACCACTACGTCGTCTACGACGGCATGGGCCGCCGCCTCGGCCGCCGCGGCGTGTACGTCAACGACCCCGCCAAGGGACGGCGCTTCGTCCCCATGGAGGAGTTCGACACCAGCTTCACCGGCGTCGTCCTCACCTTCGAGCCCGGCGAGGACTTCCGCCGCACCGGCCGCAGACCCGGCGTCCTCGCCGCCCTGCCCGCGCGCCTGCGCGGCACGTCGGGCACCATGCTCGCCGCCGTGCTCTCCAGCCTCCTGCTGGTGGTCGTCGGTACGGCGGTGCCCGCGCTCGGCCGTACCTACATCGACACGTTCCTGATCGGCGGCCGGACCTCCCTGACCGGTGCGCTCCTCGCCGCGATGGCGACCGCGCTGCTGCTCACGGCCGTACTCACCGCGCTGCAGCAGGCCAACCTGCTGCGCGGGCGCATCATTTCCTCCACCCTGGGCAGCGCCCGATTCCTGCGGCACCTGCTCAGACTGCCGGTCACCTTCTTCGCCCAGCGCAGCCCCGCCGACCTCGTCCATCGGCTGCAGTCCAACGACGCCGTCGCCGAGACCCTGGCGCGGGACGTGGCCGCCGCGGCGGTGGACGCGGTGGTCGTGATCCTCTATGCGGTGCTGCTGTGGACGTACGACCCGCAGCTCACCGTTGTCGGCATCGGCATCGCGCTGCTCAACGTCGTCGCCCTGCGGGTGGTCGTTCATGTACGCGCCACCGGGACCGAGCAGTTGCGCGCGGAGAACGCCAGGCTCGTCAACACCGCCTACAGCGGTCTGCAGCTCATCGAGACGATGAAGGCCACCGGCGGCGAGGACGGCTTCTTCCGCCGGTGGGCCGGCCGGCACGCGGTCACCCTCGACGTGCAGCAGCGGCTCGGCGTGCCCAGTGCCTGGCTCGCGGTCGTCGCGCCCACGCTGGCGGCGCTCAACAGCGCGCTCATTCTGATGATCGGCGGCCTGCGGGCGGTCGAAGGGCACTTCTCGGTCGGCCTGTTGGTCGCCTTCCAGGCCCTGGTGACGGGGTTCACCGCCCCCGTCGCCCGCCTCAACGGCGTGGCCGGGCGCGTCCAGGACTTCGCCGCCGACGTCGCCCGTCTCAAGGACGTGGAGAACTTCCCCGCCGATCCGCTCCATGCGCGGCGCGAGCCCCTCACCGCCGCCCGCCGCCTGACGGGTCATGTCGAACTGGACGCCGTCACCTTCGGCTACAGCCCGCTGGACGCCCCCCTGTTGAAGGACTTTTCCCTCTCGGTCGGCCCCGGCCGGCAGGTGGCGCTCGTCGGCGGGTCGGGCAGCGGCAAGTCCACCGTCTCCCGGCTCGTGTCCGGCCTGTACGCGCCCTGGGAAGGTGCCGTCCGCATCGACGGCATGCGGCTGGAGGACATACCGCGCGGCGCGCTGGCCGCCTCCGTCTCCTTCGTAGACCAGGACCTCTTCCTCTTCGAGGGCACCGTCCGTGACAACGTGGCTCTGTGGGATCCGTCCGTCCCCGACGAGGCCGTCGTCGCCGCCCTGCAGGACGCGGCCGTCCACGACGTCGTGGCCCGGCGCCCCGGCGGCATCCACAGCCGTGTCGACCAGGACGGCCGCAACTTCTCCGGCGGCCAGCGCCAACGCCTGGAGATCGCACGGGCTTTGGTCCGTAACCCCAGTGTCCTGGTCCTGGACGAGGTGACCAGCGCACTCGACGCGGCGACCGAGCAGATCGTCATGGACAACCTGCGGCGGCGCGGCTGCGCCTGCGTGGTCATCGCCCACCGGCTGAGCACGGTGCGCGACAGCGACGAGATCGTCGTGCTCGACCGGGGCACGGTCGTCGAACGCGGACGGCACGAGGAGTTGCTCGCCGCGCAGGGCGCGTACGCCCGACTGGTCAAGGAGCACTGAGGTGACCTCTCCCCACTACGCCACGGCCGCCGCCACCGACCCGGTCGTGGACGCACTCGGCGGGCTCGGCACCGCCGTCGACTGCGCGGGCATGCGCAGCCTCTCCCTGGAGGGGCCGCACGTCCTGTGGCTCGTCGTGGACGGCGAGCTGGATCTGTTCGCGGTCGACGCGGTGCAGGACGGCCCCTGGCACTTCCTGGGCCGACTGGCAGCGGGCACACTGCTGTTGGGCCCGGCCCAGGGCCCCCGGCACACCCTGCTCGGCCGGCCCGTGCACGGCTGCCGGCTGCGCCGCGTGGAGCTGCGCGAGCTGCAGCGTTCGTCGTACGACCACGATCCGTACGGGCACGACCCGTACGGACATGCCTCCTACGGCGCCGTCGGCGGTGGACCGAGTCCCCTGGAGAACGCCTTCGCGCTCGGTGTCGGGCGCGGTCTGCGCGCCCTGTACCAGGAGGGCACGCAGGCCGACGACGACATTCTGTGGATGCAGATCTCCCCCGGCGACGTGCAGTACGGCGCCCTCTACGAAGGGCACGACACCGCCGGTGTGCTCCTCATGGACCCGGCGATGTGGCAGGGCATGGTCGACCAGCAGTACCGCCTGCTGTACGCCCTGGACGACCGGATCGAGCAGCTCGAACGCACCCACGAGGACCGCGCGGCGGCCGGCATCGAAGCGGGCGAGGCCGCCCGCGCGCAGGCCGACCGGGCGTTGCTGGCCTCCATCGGCCGTTCCCGTGACACGGCGCACCGCAGCAGCACCGGGGACGATGCGACGTTCGCCGTGTGCCGCCTGGTCGCCGAGGCGGCCGGTATCACCCTGGCCGAGCCCGGCGGCAGCAGTGCCGCCGGCTCTGAGCGCATGGATCCCGTCGAGCGCATCGCGCTCGCCTCCCGGATCCGCACCCGTGCAGTCGGGCTCGACGGCCGCTGGTGGCGGGAGGACAGCGGGCCCCTGGTGGGCCGGCGCGCGGACGACGAGGCGCCAGTGGCGCTGTTGTGGCGACGTGGGGGCTATCTGGCCGTCGATCCCGCCACCGGCACTCGCGAACACATCGGCAAGGCCAACGAGGCCGACTTCGCGCCGCGCGCCGTGATGTTCTACCGCCCGCTGCCGGACGGGAAGTTGGGCCTGCTGCGGCTGCTGCGCTTCAGCCTGCGCGGGACGGGGCGGGAGCTGCGCTCCCTGCTGCTGGGCGGGCTGGTCGCGGTGGGCCTGGGTGCGCTCGTGCCCGTCGCCACCGGACGGGTGCTCGGCACGTACGTCCCGCGGGCCGAGAACGATCTGATCGTGCAGACCTCTCTGGCGCTCATCGCCACCAGTGTCGTCTCGGCCGCCTTCATGCTGCTGCAGAACGTCTCCGTCCTCCGTCTGGAGGGCCGCATCGAGGCCACCCTGCAACCCGCCGTGTGGGACCGGCTGCTGCGGCTGCCGACGCGGTTCTTCACCGGCCGCTCCACCGGTGAGCTGGCCGGCGCGGCCATGGGCATCAGCTCCATCCGCCGCGTGCTGTCGGGCATCGGCTCGGTGGTCGTGCAGGCGAGCACGGTCGGGACGGTGAACCTCCTGCTGCTGCTCGCCTACAGCGTGCCGCTGGCACTGGTGGCGCTCGCCCTGCTGCTCGTCGTCGCCGCGGTCTTCCTGGGCCTGGGGCTGTGGCAGCTGCGCTACCAGCGGCAGTTGATCGGGCTGGAGGACAAGCTCAACAATCGTGCCTTCCAGACCCTGCGCGGGCTGCCGAAGTTGCGGGTGGCCGCGGCCGAGAGCTTCGCGTACGCGGCCTGGGCGCGGGAGTTCGCCCGTACGCGGGTGCTGCAGCAGCGCATCGGCCGGATCAAGAACGTCGTCACGGTGCTCAACGCGGTGTGCCTGCCGCTGTGCACGCTCGTATTGTTCGCGCTGCTGGCGGGACCGGCGCGGGGCAGCATGTCCGCCGGCGCGTTCCTGACCTTCAGCACCGCCATGACGATGCTGCTGTCCTCGGTCACCCAGCTGACCGGTGCGCTCCTTTCGGCTGCCGCCGTGCAGCCCATGTTCGAGCGTGTCGGACCGCTCTTCCGGGAGGCCCCCGAGGTGGGCGGCTCCAGTGTCCGGCCGGGAACGCTCAGCGGTGCCCTGGAGGCGAAGAATCTGACCTTCCGGTACTCCGACGACGGCCCGCTCGTCCTCGACGGCGTGTCGTTCCGGGTGCAGCCGGGCGAGTTCGTCGCGATCGTCGGGGCCAGCGGCTGCGGCAAGTCGACCCTGTTGCGCCTGCTCATCGGCTTCGACAGGCCGGCTGCCGGCAGTGTCCTGTACGACGGCCAGGACCTGGCGGCCCTCGACCGGGCCGCCGTTCGCCGCCAGTGCGGCGTCGTCCTGCAGAACGCCCAGCCGTTCTCCGGCTCGATCCTCGACTGCATCTGCGGGGCCGAGAGCTTCTCGCTCGAAGAGGCGTGGGAGGCCGCCGAGTCGGCGGGCCTGGCCGACGACATCAGGGCCATGCCCATGGGTATGCACACCATGCTGTCCGACGGCGGCGGCGCCGTCTCGGGCGGCCAGCGCCAGCGCCTGATGGTCGCCCAGGCCCTGATCCGCAAGCCGCGCATCCTGTTCCTGGACGAGGCGACGAGCGCGCTGGACAACGAGACCCAGCGCATCGTCATCGACTCCACCCGCGCCCTGCGGGCCACCCGCATCGTGATCGCCCACCGGCTCTCCACCGTGATGGACGCGGACCGGGTCGTCGTGATGTCGGAGGGCCGGATCGTCCAGCAGGGGCCGCCGGCCCGGCTCCTCGCGGACACGACCGGCCTGTTCCACGAGCTGGTGCGCCGGCAGATCACGTGAGGGGGGCGCTCGGCCGTCAGGACCGCAGGAATTCCCGCACGAGACGGTTCCACTCCTGCGGCTGCTCCCAGTACGCGCTGTGCCCTGCGCGCTGCACCACCTCGAAGCGGGCGCCCGGAATGCTGTCGGCGATCATTCTCATGACCGGGGGCGGGGCGTAGAGGTCCTCGTCCCCGGCGATGAGCATGGCCGGAACGGACATCCGTGCAAGGCGGGTGAGCGTCATCGGCTCGCGGACGGACTGGTACGAGCCGTGCTCCTCGTAGTCGCTGCCCTGCGTCATGTTCAGGAAGGCGGACACACCCTCGGGGTGTGCCGTCCGGTAGGTGCTGCCCAGTTCCCGCTCCTCGGTCCGGCGGCTGAGGAGGCCGGGGTCGACATAGCGCGCGCGGAACCGGGCGAACTCGGGGTCGACGAGCCCGCCGAACGTGGTGGAGACGACGAGCGCCTTCAGCGACGACGGGTTGTCGAGGGCGTACTCGAGCGCGCAGACGGCCCCTCGTGCGGTGCCCACCAACGAGAACTGCCGCAGCCCGAGTTCTGCCACCAGGGCTTCGAGGTCACCGGTCATGGATCCGGAGGCCCGTTTTCCGGAGGCGGAGCGTGTCCTGCCGAAGCCGCGCATGTCGTAGGTGACGACCCGGTGGCCGGCGGCCTCGAACATCGGGCGCTGCTCGGCCCAGCAGGTGCTGTTGCCCGCGGCGGCGTGCAGCAGCACGAGCGGCGGCCCGTCGCCTCCGCTGTCCTCGACCCAGAGTTGCGCTTCGCCGATGTCGACGTACGGCACTCGGCCCCTCCTCGTCCCAGGGCGGACTTCGCTGTCGGTGTCGGATCGTACGCCTGCCACGCATGACCGACGGCATGTCCACCAGCTGGTGCCGGCAGTTCTTCCGGAGCTGCCAGCGGTTCTTCGTGAGCTACATCCACGAAGCCGAGAACCGGCTGCGCAAGGACGAGGCGATCGAATGGCCCAGGACGCGATCGACCGGTTCCGGCGACGCCACGAGACGCTGCGCACGTCACAGCCGTACGAGCGTCTGCCGGAGCAGGTCAGAGCGGACACCGACCGCTACGTCACCGGCCTCCAGAACTGGATCACCGGATACTACAAGTGGACCAAGCACACGGGACGTTACGCGGCGGAGAACGTGGAACGCGAGGCGGAGCCCTGGACCCCGCGTCCGCTCCTGTGAGAGGCGCCGTTGGCGCCCCGAAGGGGCGCGGGGAACTGCGCGACCAGCCACGACGAACCCGCAGCCGACGCAACGCCCCCCCCCCCCCCCCCGCGGAGCGTCACCGCTTGTGACGCTGCCCCTCGGCGAGCTGCTCGACGAGCTTGTCGCCGCCGAAGCGGCCCTGGACGGTGGCCGCCAGGCCGGGGGCGACGCCGCCGATGAGGGTGGCCAGACGCAGGCCCAGTGGGGCCACGTCCACCTCGGCGAGGTTCTGCTCGATGGCGCGTACGGTCGCGCGCGCCACGTCCTGCGGTGAACGGGTGCCGATGCCCCGGGGCAGGGGCGCGCCGGAGTCGGCGAACATGCCCGCGTCCCTGATGAAGCCCGGGAACACCGTCGAGACACCGACGTTGTGCGGCCGCATGTCCGCGCGGAGCGCGAGGGCGAAGCCGCGCATTCCGAACTTCGTGGCGTTGTAGAGGGATGCCTGCCCGGACGCGGCCTTTCCGGACAGCGAGGAGATGAAGACCAAGTGGCCGCGGCGCCGTGCGGCCATCTGCTCACCGGCCAGTTTCGCCATCACGATGGGCGCGCGGAGGTTGACGTCGAGCGCGCGGTCGATCTGGTCGATGGAGTAGTCGGCCAGCAGACCCGACGCCGGCAACGCGGCGTTGGCGACGAGCACGTCGATCTCGCCTGCCGCCTGCAGGAGTTCGTCGATCGTGCCCCGGTCGGACAGGTCGGCGGGTATGGCTCGTCCCCCCAGCTTCTCGGCCAGCGGTTCGAGCACGTCCGCGCGGCGCCCGGTGAGCACCACCTCGCCGCCGCGGGCGGCCAGGCCCACGGCCAGCGCCCGCCCGATCCCGCCGGTGGCCCCGGTCAACAACACCTTCGCGCCGCGCAGATCCATGTCTCGTACTCCCGTCGAAGTGATCGTGGGTGACAGTGCCGCCACTCAGGGCCAGTGCACACAACCGGACTCTCCTGCTCCACGATAACGATCTCATTGAGCAACGGATCGGAAAACAGCGGGACTTGGATCAGACCATTTGTTTCCGGCCGGTAAGCCTCCTGACTCCGAAGTCAGTTGCCCGGCGTCCCCTCGCCTCCCCCTCATCGGCTGAGACCTTCGGCCGCATCCCACTGCGAAATCGCCACTGCCTGACAGCACATCTGTTCTGGCACACTTCCCGCCACCCGCTCACCTCACACAGGAAGCACACAGATTCAGTACGTCCTCAGCACGACCAAGGAACCCCCCATGCACAGATCCCGCATACCGGCGCGCAAGAAGGCGCTGCGCTCCACCCTCGTCGCCGCCCTCTCCGGCGGGCTGTTGATGGCCTTAGGGCCCCAGGCCCAGGCCGCCGCCACGGGAACCGTCATCGGCGGGCAAGGCAACTTCAGTACGGTCAACCAGCGTCCACAGCCGTCGCTTTCCTCCAGCGTCACCGGAAGCTCCCGGCCGGGCGACCGCATTCCCATGGTCTGCCGCACCACCGGCGACGTCGTCGAGAACAACTCCCGCTGGATCTGGTCAGGCGGCTACTACCTCGCCGACGCGTTCATCCGCTAGGACACCGGCGGCCTGCCGGTCTGCGGCACCAGCCGCCCTGCCGCTCAGAAGGTGCTCAACATCGGCATGCAGAAGCAGGTCCGCGACCAGTGGTGCTGGGACGCCTCCGGGCTGACCATCGCCAACTACTGGGGCTACACCGCCTACAACCAGTACGACTTCTGCCGCCTGGCGGCCCAGGGCAACAGCGGCCTCGACTGCAACAACCGGCCCGCGACGCTCGGCGACATGGCCAACGGCCTCGCCAACATGGGCTTCCGCAACAGCGGCCGCGACCTCTACCGCAACGCGTCCTTCTCCGAGACGCAGAACGAGATCGCGAGCGGGCGCCCGTTCGCCGCCCGCATCGGCTGGACCTCCGGCGGCGGCCACATGAACGTCATCTACGGCTACGACGGCAACAGCAACATGATCGCGGTCGGCGACCCCTGGCCGAGCACGCAGACCTACACGTGGTGGGACTACTCCACCTACGCCGGGAACAACTCCTTCCGGTGGACCCACACGCGTACCGGCATCCAGGGCTGAGGAGACCACCGACCATGCACCACCACATCCGGACCCGGCACATGACCGGGCGCACCGCCGCAACCCTGCTCGCCGCCGCTGCCGCAACCGTCCTCTGCGTGGCCGGCCCAGCGCAGGCCGCCGACGGCCCCACAGTGCCCGCCGCCTCCGACTACGCCGCCGCCCAGCAGGTCCTGCGCTCCGACCAGGTCCACTCCACCGTGGCCCGCTTCCTGACCGCCACAGGGCACCCGACCCCGGCCGCCGGTGCGGACGGCGGCACGGGCGGGGGCGACCGGCGCGGACTCGTACAACAACCCACTGCTGCACCGCACTTCGACCTCCGCAAGCCGGTACCCCTGTACGAACTCGCCCCGGGGTTCGTCACCGGCAAGGCCCGCCCCACGGCCGGTACGGCGCTGCGACTGTCCGGCCTCGCCTCCCGCGTCTCGGCCGCCGACGGCCACCAGGCCGCCGTGCTCCTGATGCCCAGGCCCGGCAGCGGCTCGTGGCACCTGGCCGGCATCCGCGACGGCGAAGCGGACATCAACGCCGCCGAACGCGGCACCGACCAGGCCCGCACGTTCCTGGAGCCGCAGCTCCACGCCTGGTACCGGCTGACCGGCGCCGGAACCGTGGAACCCCTCAACAAGGAGGCCTCCACGGCCCTGCAGGGCGAGCCGCACGTCACGCTCGCCGCCTACCGGCAGCTCGTCGCCAAGCGCTACGGCGACAAGCTGCCCGGCTCGACGTACGACCGCAAGGGCCTGGCCGGCGGCTACGCCCTGACCGAGGACACCACGGTACGGAACGACACCGCCGCCTCCGCCTCGTGGCTCCCCGCCGCTTTCGGCACGGTCGCGCTCGCGGCCTCGGGCGCGGGTGTGGTGGTGGTGCTGCGGCGCCGACGCCGGGCGGCCTGACGGGAGGCGATGGCATCGCCTTTCCCTCGAAGAACATCGCGTCCCCCCGCCGGTTCGTAAGCGGGGGGACGCGGTCGTTCAGGTCGTCAGGTCATCTGGTGCATTGGGCGAGGCCGATGATGAGGCCGCCGAAGACTCCGCCCAGGACGGCTTCGGGCTGTCCCAGGGCAGCACCGAGGAGGCCGAAGGTGGCTCCCTCGCCCATCTTGTCTCCGATGCAGTTCATGCGGCCCCTCTTGTCGCTGGACGCAGTGGGGCGCATCATGGCGGCCGTCGTCATCAGGGTCTTCTTCGCGGCGGCCGGCGCGGCTGCTGCTCTCACCGAGAAGACCGGCGGGCTCATGGTGCCGGTGATCGTGTCGCCGGTGACGCCTTCGATGGTCTGGGTCACCGTGTTGCCGGAGACGGTCAGGCCGACCTTGTGGGTCGTGCCGTTGGCGTCCTTCAGTGTGGTGGGGAGGATGGTGGCAACAGTGCCGTCGGTGTCCGTAGCGGTGACGGTGCCGTTGGACGACGTCACCTGACTTCCCGCGGGAAGGCTGAAGGTCTTCGTCGTGGTCGTGGCGAAGGTCTGCGGCTTCACATCAGGGCTGGTCGTACTGCCACTGCTGCCGGACGGGTCGGTGCTGGTGCGGGCGACGTACATCGTGGATCCGGCCGTCGAGTTGACGACGGGGACGGTGACGGTCGCGTCCGTGGTCCACGGCTGGTTGTCGGTATCGAACGTCCACGTTCCGGTGACCTTCTTGCCGACGGCCGCGAAGTCGACCCAGGCGTAGTTCTTCGACGGGACGTCCACGGCGATGCCGTTGATCGTCGTCTCGTCGGAGGTGTACACCGTCGTCGCGGTCAGCTGGCTGGAGATCATGGCCTGGACCGGGGTGGAGACACCGACGGAGGTTGACGCGCCCGCGGAGAACCCCTGCGACCAGCCGGAATGGTAGATCGTGGTGAAGACCTGCTTCATGGACGAAGCAGTGTCGTTGTACCAGACCGACGAAGCGGGCTGACGGGGCAGGACCTCGGGCTGCCCCTCGGACTTCTGTGTCCACGAGCAGGTGGAGGTCTTCTTGGAGCACAGGTCGGCGTAGTAGTCGAGGGCGAGCTTCCTCGCCTCGTCCGCCTTCGATGCAGGGACCGTCCATTCCTGGCTCGCGCTGCCGTTGCAGATGTTGGGCTGGGCGAGGATCCCCCACAGGTGCAGACCGCCCCGGTTGTCCATGCACCATTCGGTGCTGCTGCTGTCGTCGCGGCGGACGATGCCGAACGTGTTGGGCTTGCCGTCGACGGGGCGGAAGTGCCACTGCTCGCCGTCCTTGCCGCAGGACTGCTGAGTGGCCGGCTGGGTGGCGTAGATGCACTTCCCGGACGAGGTGCTGGCGATGTTGAACGCGCCGGGGTCACCGAGCTTGATCAGACGCCAGTTCGTGTAGTTGGTGCCGTCGGGGGTGACGGAGATCTGATTTCCGTCACCATTGCCCGTCGCGTTGAGAGTGCCGTTCGAATTGGCGAACGTCCAGGCACCGGAGTCTGCCGCCTGCGCCGTGGTGGCGGTGGTGGCGACGACGCCGGTGGTGAGCATGAGCAGGGCGAGCGACGGGGCCGCTATGAGTCGTCTGACGCCCTTGATGTGTCTACGCATGTGCCCTTCCGTGGTGAATCTGTGAACATCCTGTGATTGCAGTCCTCACTCCGTGAGTGTGCGCGGACCGATGAAATCGGAATGAACAGGCCTGGCTGAGCTGCGAGTGCGGCAACTACAGCGTCGCCAGGCCCCAGAACAGCGCCCAGAGAAGGAACAGTGCGCTCGTCAGACCCAGTAGCCCGAGCCGGGCGTTGGTCCGGCCGGAGACCGAAGCCCTGACTCGCCACCAGACCGCCGCCGTTGCCACGGCCGCCACTGCCGTCCCGGCGGTGAGCAGGTGCAGGACGAGCCAGAACACCGGACGGTTGCCGAGCATCGGGCCGACGGTCAGCGTCATCGTCACGAAGCCGAAGTAGCCCACGAAGCCGAGCAAGGTGGTCAGTCCCGCCACGGCCAGCCATCGAGGTGCCCGGCCCACCCCGGGAGCACAGGGACGCCTGCGCAAGCGGCGTACCAATTCACCCAGAAGATGGGCAGCGAACGAGACGACCATGAATGCAAACGCTGCGACCTGTGCTGTGGATGCCTCGTACTCAGGGAGAGGGGCCAGAGCATGGCTGCGCCTCGCCTGATGAGGCAGGGCATCGTTGGTCCGGTGTCCATGTCCCGCGACCCAGGACGCCATGGTGTCGACGTAGCCGGGCACCAGTTGCTCGCCCCGCTGGAACCCGTCGGAGGAGGTGCGCAGTTTGTGATCGCCGTGCGGGAAGAAGCGGACGGTCACATCGGTGTTGCCGCCGTCCCGCAGTGCCCTCTCGATGGCGACGGCGCTCTCCGCCGGGGGCGACTGCTGGTCGTTGCCCCACAGGGCGAGGACCGGCTGGTGCAGGCGCCGCAGCGCCGGCAGCGGGTCGTAGTCCGCCTCGGGGAGCAGACCGGCGTCCGTGAGGAACCTCGTGCCCGTGACGGATGCAGTCCGCAGCAGTGATCCTGCGACACCTTCGTGCCGAAGCCTGTTCTCGACGAACCATGCCGATTCCCGGGCCGGTGACACCCCGGATGCTCCGACCAGTACCACGTACGAGACCTGCGTCGAGCGTGAAGCCGCGAGCGGAACGACCCAGCCGCCCTCGCTGAACCCCCAGAGCCCGACCTTGCGGGGATCCACATCGGCGCGCCCGTGCAACAACTGGACACCCGCCAGGGCGTCGTCGGCGAGTTGGGCATAGGACCGCCGTGTCTTCGAGTAGCCCGTGGTCCGCTTGTCGTAGCTGAGAACCACGAACCCGGAGCGGGCCATGGCCTGCGCCTCGGCCCGGTACTTCGCCCGTGTCTCCGGACCCGAACCGTGCACCAGCACGATCCCGGGCCGCCCCTGTCGTACCGTCCCGGCGGGTACCGTCACCGTGCCGTGCAGTGTCACGCCCCCGCTGCGGAACTCCACACTCTGCTCGCTCTCCTCCCCCGCCCGGGCGGGACCCGCCACGGCCGCCCCGCTTGCCGTCACCAACGCTGCCAGCGCCGCGACGAGACACATGACCCACCAGGCCCGCATACCTCCCCCTGACCGTCAAGGCCCCGACCGAATGCCTCGGCCGGTTGCTCCTCGTCGACCTTTCTGCACAGGCCAACGGCAGCCAATCCGGCAGGCCCTCCAGCGGGAGGGGGGATAGCACCACCCAACGCTGGCCTAGTGCGGCGCAGTCAGGTTCTCGGGCCACATGAACGCGAGCTCTGCATCGGTCAGGCGCAGTCCTGCCCCGGCGCACGAGTAGGCCACCGCATTGCGGTGATGCTCGTCCACGACGATCGCTCCTCGTCGAAGCCCACCGACACGGGTGTTCTCCTGCTCCCGAACTGCCCCTGCAGCAGGCCTCGATCTTGCTCGCCGCCGCCTGTTTGGGCTGCTTCTTTCAGTCCGAGAACTCTGGTCACTTCCACCCCGATCGTCGTATGCGCAGCGGGTAGGCTGGCGCGCCTGCGCGGTCGGAGCCGTGGTCAGAGCCGTGAGTGAGGAGTTTTCGGTGGCTTTCTCAACGCAGCTCTTCGACACGGCTGATGATCGGGAGGGAACGAACCGCGGCTGGGCCGAGCCGATCGCGATCGTCGGGATCGGCTGCCGCTTCCCCGGCGGCATCACGGATCCGCGGAGCTTCTGGAACCTGGTCGTCTCCGGAACGGACGCCATTACCGACATCCCGGCCGACCGGTGGGGTGCCGATGGTTTCTTCGACACCGATCCTGCCACTCCGGGCCGGATGGTCATCCGGCAGGGCGGGTTTCTCCGTTCGGCTCTGGAGGAGTTCGACGCGGGATTCTTCGGGATGCCGCCGCGTGAGGCCGCCGCGTTGGATCCGCAGCAGAGGCTGCTGCTCGAAGTGACCTGGGAGGCCTTCGAGGACGCCGGAATTCCGCCGGGTTCGACCGCCGGCAGCGGCGTGGGCACCTTCGTCGGCGGGTTCACTTTCGACGCCGCGGCTCTGGCGATGGCCGACCAGAACCGGCATCTGCTCGGCGTGGCCACCCCGACCGGGGTGAGCATGACCATGCTCGCTGCGCGGCTGTCGTACACCTTCGACTGGCACGGTCCGTGCTTCACGCTCGACACCGCGTGTTCCTCGTCGCTGGTCGCGGTCCACCAGGCCTGTTCCGCGCTGGACCGTGGCGAGTGCGAGCTGGCGGTGGCCGGCGGGGTGAACATGATGTTCCTTCCGGTCACCACGATGGCGATGGCGAAAGGGCAGTTCCTCTCCCCGGATGCCCGCTGCAAGTCGTTCGACCGCCGCGCGAACGGATATGTGCGCAGCGAAGGCGCGGGAATGGTCGTGCTCAAGCCGCTTTCCGCGGCCCGGCGCGACGGTGACCGGATCCACGCGGTGGTGCGCGGAAGTGCGGTGAACCACGACGGCCGTACTCCCGGAGTGCCGATGCCCAGCACCGAGGCTCAACGTGCGTTGATCCGGCGGGTGTTCCGGACGACGGGTGTCGAACCGGGTTCGGTGGGCTATTTCGAGGCCCACGGCACGGGCACCGCCGTGGGAGACCCGGTCGAGGCGGCGGCCATCGGTGACGCGCTCGCGGGCTCGGAGCGTACGCACTGGATGGGTTCGGTGAAGTCGAACTTCGGTCACACCGAGGCGGCGGCCGGGGTGGCGGGAGTGATCAAGGCGAGTCTGTGCCTGGCCCACGGGCTCGTACCGCCGAATGTGCACTTCGAAAGGCCCAATCCCGCGATTCCCTTCGACCGGTTGCCCTTGCGCGTGCCCACGGAGTCGGTCCCGTTCCCGCGGTACGGCGGGCCGCGACGGGCGGGGGTCAACTCCTTCGGCGTCGGCGGTACGAACGCCCACGCCCTCCTGGAGGAGGCGCCGGCCGCCGGACCCGGCCGGCCCGGCGGGAAGGACGGCGGAGAGCCGCTGCTCCTCCCGTTGTCGGCGCGGAGCCAAGGGGCCCTGCGCGCGCTCGCCGACGCCTACGCGTCCTTGCTCGAACAGCCCGACGCGCCGGCCCTGCGACGCGTCGCAGGTGCCGCCGCACGACGGCGCGACCACCATTCCCTGCGGACCTTCGTGGTCGCCGCCGACGCCCAGGAGGCAGCCGGGAAGCTGCGGCAGCTCGAAATCACTGCACAGCGGGCCGAGCCGTGCGCAGTCGCCTTCGTCTACACGGGCATGGGCCCGCAGTGGTGGGGAATGGGCCGGGAACTGCTGCGGGAGGATGCACGCTTCGCCGAGGTCGTCACCGCGTGCGACGCGGTGCTCGAAAGGTTCGGTGTCTCGATCGGCGACGAGCTGCTCCGCGAGGAGGCCGACTCCCGGCTGACCGGGACCCTTTACGCGCAGGTCGCCAACTTCGTGGTGCAGGCCGGCCTGACGGCGCTGTGGCGCGACTGGGGGATCGAACCCGCCGCGATCGTGGGCCACAGCGTGGGCGAGGTGGCCGCAGCCTATGCGGCCGGGGTGTACACGCTGGAGGACGCGCTGACGGTGAGCTTCCACCGAGCGCGCCTGCAGGCGACGCTCGCCGGCCGCGGCAGCATGATCGCCGTCGGCCTGCCCGCCGGCGAACTCGCCCCCTACCTGGCCGAAGACATATCAGTGGCCGCGATCAACAGCACCACGGCGACCACGCTGGCCGGTGATCACCGGGCCGTCGACGCCGTGGCCGGACGGCTGGCGGCTGCGGGAGCGACGGTCACGCCGCTACGGGTCGAAGTCGCCTACCACAGCCCGCAGATGGACGGGATCCGCGAAGCGCTGCTGACGGCACTGGCCGGGATCCGGCCGGGGCGGGCCCGGGTGCCGCTGTACTCGACGGTGACCGGTGAGCAGGTCGACGGCTTCGAGCTCGACAACCAGTACTGGTGGAGGAACGTGCGGCAGCCGGTGCGTTTCGCCGACGCGTTCCGGCGCCTGCTCGGCCGGGCACCCGGAGCGGTGCTGGAGGTCGGGCCGCATCCGGTCCTGGCCACGGCGGTGGACGAGGCCCTGGCGGAGCGCAACATCGACGCGGTGCGGCTGGCCTCACTGCGCCGGGACCGCCCGCAGCGCCGGCAACTGCTGGAAACGCTCGGCTCCTGCTACGCGGTCGGCGTCACGCCGGACTGGGAGCGGGTGCACCCCGGTTCTCCGGACCATCTCGACCTGCCGCTCTACCCGTGGCAGCGGGACCGTCACTGGATCGAGTCGCCCGCCTCCCGGCAGGCACGGCTGAACATCACGGGCCTGTCCCTGGCCGGCCGGACCGTCGCCTCGGCCACGCCGGTCCAGGACGTCGAACTGGGCAGGACCGAGCTCCCCTACCTCGAAGACCACCGGATCGGCAACGATCTCATCTTCCCGGGCGCCGGATACGTCGAGGCCGCGCTCGCGATGTTCCCCGACGACGAGCCCTGCTTCCTGGAGGACATCGCCTTCCACCGTCCGCTCGTGCTCCCGCCGTCCTCGGTGACCACCCTGCGCCTCGGATACGACCCGGCGCGCCGGCAGGTGAGCCTGCACAGCCGCGACCGGGCGGACGCCCCCGACTGGACGCTGCACACCGAGTTGCGCCGGTCGTACCTCGCCGGACCACCGATTCCGCCGCCGCGCACCAACACCCTGGCCGAACACACCCGTTCGCTGCCGGTGCTCGGCCACGACGAGGTGTACGCGGTCCTCGGCGCCGGCGGCCTGAACTACGGACCGGCGTTCCGCGCCGTCGACCGGCTGTGGCTCCGGGAGCAGACCGGGGAGGTCTTCGCCGAGATCGGCCTCGGCACCGTGGACCCGGCGGGCCACCGTCTGCACCCGGTGCACCTGGACGCCGGTTTCCAGGCCGTGTTCGCCGGGGCCCTCGTGCTCGGTGGTGACGCCGCGGCCGGCACCTACGTACCGGCTCGCATCGCCGGGCTCCGGTACTACCGCGCACCGGGCCGGCGGCTGTGGGTCCACGGCCGCGACCGGCACAGCACGGTCCCGGGACGGTTCGAGTGCGACCTCACCCTCGTCACCGACGACGGCGAGGTGGTCGCGGAGGTGACCGGCCTGCGCGCCCAACGGCTGGCCGACGACGGCGCCGTGACCACCGCACCCGGGCAGCGCCTCTACTACGAGCACGCCTGGCGGCCCGAACCGCTCGACCGCACCGGTGATGCCGAGGGCACCTGGATCCTCGTCGGCTCCTCGGACATCGCAGCCGGGCTGGAACGACGGATCATCGCCTCGGGCGGCTCCGTCGTGCGCACCGACCCGGCCGCGGAGGACTGGCCGGAACGCGTCGAGGGCTGCCGCGGCGTGGTCTGCGTCGCGGACCGCCGGACGGCCGACGTGCCCGTGTGCACACCGGTCGCCGAGCCGCTACGGCTGGTGCAGGCCATGCCGGTCACCCAAGTGCCGCTGTTCGTCGTCACCACCGGTACCCAGAGCGTCTCCCCCGAGGACCCGACCGACGACCCCTGTGCCGCCGCGCTGTGGGGATTCGGCCGGGTCGTCAACGCCGAACGGCCCGAACTGCGCTGTCGCCTGATCGACGTCGGGGAGGGCACCGAGGACGCACTGCTGGAGGAACTCCTCCACGACGGGCTCGACGAGGTCGCGTTGCGCGGCGGCACACGCTACGTCCGACGGCTGGAACCGGCCGGGGACCTGTCCCCGCTGCACCAGGTGACCACCCGCACCGACGTCACGCCGGTCCGCCTCGGCGTGCTCCGCACCGCCGCCGACAACCTCCGCTACGCCGCGGCCGCCCGGCGCGAGCCCGGCCCGACGGAGGTCGAGATCGAAATCGCCTACGCCGGCGTCAACTTCAAGGATGTGCTGAAGGTGACCGGACTGCTCGCCCCACAGGCGAGGGAGGGCAGCCATTCACGGGACGCACTCGGACTGGAGTGTTCGGGAACCGTCGTCCGGGTCGGCAAGGACGTGACCGAACTGCACCCCGGCGACGAGGTGTTCGCGCACAGCCGGGCACTGTTCGCATCGCACGCGACGCTCGACGCGGTCCGGGTGGTGCGCAAGCCCGTCGGCCTGTCCCTGGCACAGGCCGCCTCGCTGCTCCCGGTGGCCACGGCCTACTTGTCGCTGGTACGGCTGGCCCAAGTGCGCCCGGGCGACCGGGTCCTGGTCCACTCCGCCGCCGGGGGCGTCGGACTGGCCGCGGTCCGCATCGCCCGCCGGCTCGGCGCCGAGGTGTTCGCCACCGCCGGCAGCCGGACCCGGCGGGCGTTCCTGCGCGACCAGGGCGTGCTGCACGTGACCGACTCCCGGTCCACGGCGTTCGCCGACGAGGTGCTCCGCTGGACCGGCGGTGAAGGCGTCGACGTCATCGTCAACTCGCTGCCCGGGGAGATGATCCACCACAACCTCCGGGCCCTCCGCACATTCGGACGCTTCGTCGAACTGGGCAAGCCCGCCATCGACGCCGGGCCCGCACAGCGGGCGATGACGCACCACTCGTTCGACTACGACCAGCTGATGGCGCTGCGGCCGGAGGACGTCCGCACGGCCATGCGCGAGGTGGCCGCCCTCTTCGAGGAGGGCGTCATCGCCCCGCTGCCGGTCAGCGAGTTGCCCGCCGATCAGGTCGACAAGGCGATGCTGGCGATGGGCGGGCCGGACCACCTCGGCAAGATCGTGGTGCGCCTGGCCGGTGAACCGGTCACCGTTCCCGCCTCCTCGCTCGCCGGATCGCCGGTCCGGGCCGACGCCACCTATGTGCTCACCGGTGGCCTGGGCGGCCTGGGGCGTACGGTCGCCGGCCGGCTCGCGGACCGGGGAGCCGGGCATCTGGTCCTGGTCGGGCGCAGCGGTGTCGCGACGGCCGAGGCCGAGCAGACGGTGGCCGAACTGACCGGCCGGGGCGTCGAGGTCCGGATCGAGAAGGCCGATGTGGCCGACCGGGACCAAGTGGCCGCCTTGCTCGCGCGGGTCCGCGCGACGATGCCGCCGATCCGGGGCATCGTCCACGCCGCGGCCGACTTCGACGACGCCGTGCTCTCGGACACCGACGGGGCGCGCCTGGTGGGCGCCACCCGGCCGAAGGCGGACGGCGCCTGGAACCTGCATCTGGAGACCCGGCCGGACACCCTCGACTTCTTCCTGCTCTTCTCCTCGGTGGGGGCACAACTGGGTTCCGTCGCGCTGGGTGCCTACGCGACCGCGAACGAGTTCCTGAACGCCCTCGCCCGCTACCGGAGCGCCCGTGGCCTGCCCGCCACCAGCGTCGGCTGGGGCATGATCGACGACGTCGGCGTGGCGGTCAGCGGAAACGGTGAGGTCGGCTCCTACCTCCGCCGCAACGGGCACGGCGGCCTGTCACCCGCCCGGTTCACGACCGAGCTGGAAACGCTGCTGCGAACCCGTCCCGTCGAGGCCTCGGTGGCCGACATCGACTGGCCGCGCTGGGCCCGTGCCAACCCGCAGCTCGCCCCGCTGCCGCGGGTCCGCCCGGTCGTGCCGGCCGGCGTGGCAGGCGGCGACGGGCCGGCCGCGCCGCGTCTGGAGGACCTCGGCCCGGAGGAACGTGCCACGCTGCTGCCCACCCTGCTCGCGCCCATCCTGCAACAGAGCACCGGCCTGACCGACCACGACCTCGGAGACGACCAGCCGTTCGACATCGACTCGCTGACCGCCGTCGGACTGCGCGTCCTGCTGCACAAGGAGCTCGGCGTCTCCGTACCCGCGGTCAAGCTGCAGCGCAACCTCACCATGGCCGGCCTGGTCGGACTCCTGATGGACGAACTCGACCGGGTGCCGGCCGACGCCTTCCGGGACCCCACCGCCCACGAGTTCGCGTCGGCGGACGGCCTGACCGTCTACGGCCACCTCAGTCTGCCGCCGGGGCCCGGGCCGCACCCGGCCGTCGTGGTGTGCACCGCGGGCCCGGGCGGTGCCCTGAACGCGGACGGCGACCCCGTCCGGGTCAGCGAACACCCGCCTCTGCTGGCCGCGGGCTTCGCGGTCTTCACCGTCGACCACCGCGGCGCCCCGGGGCACGGCCCCGACTTCGAGGCCCGGGCGGAGATGGGCGGCCGCGACATCGCCGACGTCCTCGCCGCCGCCGACCACCTCGCAGCGCTCCCCGAGGTCGACGGCACCCGGGTGAGCCTGCTCGGCACCAGCCGCGGCGGATACTCCGCCCTCGCCGCGCTCGGGCGCGCACCGGACCGCTGGCACCGGGCGGTTCTGCTCATGGGTCTGTACGACCCGGCACTGCTCGTGGCGGCCGAGCAGGCCCGGCCGGGCTCCCTCGTCCCTTCCCGTCCCGGTCTCGAACCGGACGAACTGGCCTCCTACTTCGCAGCCCCCGAGCGCCGGCCGCTGGCCTCGCTCGGCGACGTCGTCTCCCCCATGCTCGTCGTGCACGGCGAGGACGACCGAGTCATCCCGGTCGAGCACGCCCGCGACCTGGCCGCCGAGGCGAAGCGGCTGGGCCGCGACGCGACGCTCGTTACCGTGCCCGGCCTCGGACACGACAGCAGGCACGACGGCGAGCAGTGGGATGCGCTCTGGCCTCGTATCACCGACTTCCTCTCCGAGGGCTGACGTTGAACGCCGGGCCGGTTGCCCGGCCCGCATCGGACGCACCGATGGCGCCGCCTGCTGCCGGTGGCCGGCGGGAGCTGCCCGGCCCCGCCCCGAGGTCGCGCTGTGGAACGGCCGGCACCGGGCGCTGTCGAGGACCGTCGTAGGAGGCCAGTGGGCGGATGAGAGCGTTGTGCGCGTGCTGTTCGGTGATGTGGGCGGTCCAGCCGGTGATGCGGCTCATCACGAAGATCGGTGTGAAGGCGGGGGTGTCGAAGCCCATCAGGTGATAGGCGAGTCCGGCCGGGTAGTCCAGGTTCGGGTGGATGCCCTTTCGGGTGAGCATGGCCTGCCGCAGGGCCGCGTGCAGCGTGGCCAAGCGTGTGACCTCCGGGTCGGCGGCACGCGCCACCAGGCGGTCCAGCGCTTCCTGCATGATCGGCACACGGGAATCGCCGTGCTTGTAGACGCGGTGGCCGAAGCCCATGATCCTGCGCTTGGCGGCCAGGGCCTCGTCCAGCCACTCCCCGGCCCGTTGCGGGTCGCCGATCTCCTCCAGCATGTGCATCACGGCCTCGTTGGCGCCGCCGTGCAGGGGGCCCTTGAGGGCACCGATCGCTGCGGTGACCGCGCTGTAGAGGTCGGAGAGGGTCGAGGTCACCACACGCGCGGTGAACGTCGAGGCGTTGAAGCTGTGTTCGGCGTACAGCACGAGGGAGATCTCGAAGCAGCGGACCACCTCCGGGTCGGGCACGCCGCCGAAGCACATGTGGAAGAAGTTCTCCGCGTACCCGAGGCCGGGGTCCGGCGGGATCGGTGCCAGCCCTCGCCGCCGGCGCTGGTCCGCAGCGACCACCGTGGGCAGCTTCGCCAGGAGGGCGAGGGACTTGGCGCGGTCGGCGGCGGGGCTGCCGTCGTCCTCGACGGGGTCCTCGGCGCCGAAGAAGCTCACGGCGGTGCGCAGGACGTCCATGGGGTGGCAGGTCTCGGGCAGCCGGGCGAGGAGTTCGGAGGTGGTGTGGTCCAGGGGACGCAGGGCGCGTTCGCGGGCCCGGAACTCCCGCAGCTCGGCGGTGTCGGGAAGTTCTCCGTACCACAGCAGGTGGGCGACCTCCTCGAAGGAGCGGCGGGCGGCCAGGTCCTGGACCGGATAGCCGCGGTAGGTGAGGGAGTTGGTCTCCTCGATGACGGCGGAAATCCCGGTGGTGTCGACGACGACACCGGCGAGGCCGCGGTGGATCTCTGGCGCGGTGGTGGACATGAGTCGTGCCTCCGGTGCGGGCGTCAGGTGCTGGGCGGGAGGGTGAAGTCGAAGACGGCCGAGTCGAAGGCCGCGTAGTCCTCGTAGCCGAGGAGTTCGTAGAGCCGGGAGCGGGTCTGCATGCGGGGCAGGAGGGACTCCTGCGTGCCCTCCGCGGCGAGGGTGCGCAGGCCGTCCTCGACCGCGCCCATGGCCAGGCGCAGCAGCGTGACCGGGTACAGGGCGATGTCGTAGCCGAGGTCCTGCAGAGTGCGGGCGTCGAGCAGGCGGCTCTTGCCGAACTCGGTCATGTTGGCGAGCAGCGGGACGTCGACCGCCTTGCGGAACGCCTCGAACTCGGCTTCGTCGGCGAGGGCTTCGGGGAAGACCGCGTCCGCGCCGACGTCGACGTATGCCTTCGCCCGGTCGATCGCCGCGGGCAGGCCCTCGACGGCGCGGGCGTCGGTGCGGGCCATCAGCAGGAAGTCCGGGTCGCGCCGGGCGTCCACGGCCGCGCGGATGCGGCGGGTCATCTCCGCGCGCGGCACGACCGACTTGCCGTCGAGGTGGCCGCAGCGCTTGGGGTCGACCTGGTCCTCCAGGTGCAGGCCGGCCAGGCCCGCGTCCTCCATCAGCTGGACGGTGCGGGCCGCGTTCATCGGTTCGCCGAAGCCGGTGTCGGCGTCGATGAGGACGGGCAGGTCGGTCGCCCTGGTCGTCTGCTGGGCGCGGGCCGCGATCTCGGTGGAGGTGGTCAGGCCGATGTCGGGCAGGCCCAGATCGGCGGCGAGGACGGCGCCGGAGAGGTAGGCGGCCTCGAATCCGGTGTCCTGGATGAGGCGGGCGGAGAGCGGGTTGAGGGCACCGGGCATGAGCAACAGGCGTCCGGTGGCCAGTCGTTCGCGCAGCGCGCGGCGGCGCTGCGCGGGAGTGGTGCGGGTGTGCAGCATCAGAACAGGCCCTTCGGCAGACACTCGTCGTACGCGGCGACGGCCTGGGGGTCGACCGCCGGGAACAGGCCGTCGAGGTCGACGGCGGTCAGCTCGGCGAGGTGCTCGGCCGCGGCCAGGAAGCGGTCCTGGCCGGCCGGGGTGACGACACCCTCGGCGAGGGTGCGGAACTTCTTCGCGTAGGCCGGGCGGTCGAAGGGGCGGGCACCGGCGGGGTGGGCGTCGGCGACGGCCAGTTCGTCCTCGATCACCGAGCCGTCGCCGAGAGTGATCACCGCTCGGCCGCCGAAGGCACGGCGGTCCGGGTCAGGATCGTGGTAGCGGCGGGTCCACTCCGGGTCCTCGATCGTCGTGATCTTCCGCCACAGCTCGACGGTCTCCCGGCGGCGGGCGCGCTCGGGGGCGTAGGAGCGTTCGTGGTGCCAGGTGCCGTCCTCCAGGGCGACCGCGAAGATGTACGGCACGGAGTGGTCGAGGGTCTCGCGACTGGCCGTGGGGTCGTACTTCTGCGGATCGTTCGCTCCGGAGCCGATCACGTGATGGGTGTGGTGGCTGGTGTGCAGGACCACCGAGCGCACCCCCTCCAGCGGGCCGGCCTTCTCGCGCAGCCGGCGGGCCAGGTCGATGATCGCCTGTGCCTGGTACTCGGCGGAGTGCTCCTTGGTGTACGTGTCGAGGATCGCGCGGCGCCGCTCGCCGGGTTCGGGGAGCAGCACGGTGTAGTCGGCTCGGGGCCCGTCGAGCATCCAGGCCAGGAAGCCGTCCTCGCCCTCGTATACGGGCGAGGGGGAGGTTTCGCCGCGCATGGCCCGGTCGACGGCCTCGATGGCGGCCTTGCCGGCGAAGGCGGGTGCGAACGCCTTCCAGCTGGATATCTCACCCTTGCGGGACTGCCGGGTCGCGGTCGTGGTGTGCACCGCCTGCTGAACGGCCTGATGCACGACCTCGGTCGGCAGCCGGAGCAGGGCGCCGAGTCCGCAGGCGGTGGCGGCGCTGAGGTGGGCGACGTGGTCGATGCGGTGCTCGTGCAGGCAGATGCCCTTCACCAGGGCGACGTGGATCTCGTACGCGGCGACGATGCCGCGCAGCAGGTCGGCGCCTGTACGGCCGGCGTGCTGGGCGACGGCGAGCAGGGGCGGGATGTTGTCCCCGGGGTGGGAGTAGTCGGCTGCGAGGTAGGTGTCGTGGAAGTCCAGCTCGCGCACGGCCGTGCCGTTGGCCCACGCGGCCCACTCCGGGGAGACCCGGGCGCGGGTGCCGAAGACCGACGCTCCCACAGTGCTTGCCCGGTGGGCGGTGGCCTGGGCCCGTGCGACGGCGACCGGGCGGCGCAGCAGGGAGGCGACGGCCACCGAGGCGTTGTCGATGACCCGGTTGACGGCCATCGTGACGCTGTCGGCCTCCAGTTCCTCGGTGCCGGTGGCCACGGCCGCGAGCTTCCAGGCGAGTTGGTCCTCGCGCGGGAGCCGGTCGGCACTGGGGTGGACACGGACGTGGTGCTCGATCACGGGACTCCTCATGGGTGTCGGGCGGTCCTGCGGGGGCTGACGTGATCAAGACTGCCCGCGTGCGGCCCGCCGGGCCACCGCTCCAATCTGCGGAATCCGTACAGCACGGAGCTGCGAATCTGCGAAGACTGCGAATGCTGCGGATGCCGGGTTCGCAACTTCCCGGCCCTCCGGTACCGTTGCCCGACGGCTCGCGACGAGGAGGTGCGCCATGGCCCGGCGACCGGCCGACCGCAAGGTCTACGCCCACGCCAGACTGCGCCGGCTGCGTCGCGAACGAGGCATGAACCAGGTCGACCTGGCCCGCGCGCTCGGCATCTCCACCAGCTACGCCAACCAGATCGAACAGAACCAGCGCCCGCTGACCGCCCCGGTGCTGCTGCGGATCGCGGAAGTCTTCGGCGTCGACGCGGAGTTCTTCTCGGAGGCGGACGAGCACCGGCTCGCCGCCGACCTGCGCACCGCACTCGCCGACGAGGCGTGCGGGGTGTCGCTCCCCGCCGAGGAGATCTCCGAGGCCGCCCGCGACCAACCGGAGGTGGCCCGGGCCCTGGTCGCGCTGCACCGCCGCTACCGCGACACCGCCGAACAGGCCGCCGCCCTCGCTGCACCCGGGACGGGCGTCCCGCTGCCGCCCGCGGAGCCGCACGACGAGGTGCGGGACTTCTTCTACGCCCACCACAACCACTTCGGACCGCTGGACACCGCGGCCGAACAGACGGCCACCGCCATGGAACTGCGGCCGGGCCGGACCGCCGATCCGCTCACCGCGCGCCTCGCCGAATGCCACGGGGTCCGGGTGGTCCAGGCTGCGCCGGGCCGTTCGGCCGACGCCCGGCACTTCGATCCCGCCACCGGACTGCTGTTCCTGTCCCCCTGGCTCAGCGACGGTCAGCGTGCCTTCCAACTCGCCACGCAGCTGGCCCTGCTGGAGCACGCACCGCTGCTCGGCCGACTCGCCGACGCCGCCGACATGTCCTCACCGGAGTCGGCGGCGCTGACCCGCATCGGCTTGGCGAACTACTTCGCGGGCGCCCTGCTCATGCCGTACTCGGTCTTCCACACCGCGGCCGAGGAGGTGCGGTACGACATCGAGCTGTTGTCCGCACGCTTCGGCGTCGGCTTCGAGACCGTCTGTCACCGTCTGAGCACGCTGCAACGCACCGGTCACCGGGGAGTGCCGTTCTCGTTCGTGCGGGTCGACCGGGCCGGCAACATCTCCAAACGGCAGTCGGCGACCGACTTCCACTTCTCCCGCCTCGGCGGCACCTGCCCGCTCTGGACGGTGTACGAGGCGTTCTCCGCACCCGGGCGGATACTGACCCAGGTCGCCGAAATGCCCGACGGCAAGCGGTACTTCTGGATCGCACGGACCATCACCCGGGGTGGCTTCGGCCACCATGCCCCGCGTGCCGACTTCGCCGTCGCGCTCGGCTGCGAACTGCGGCACGCGCACCGGCTCGTCTACGCCGAGGGCATCGCCCTGGACGACCCCCGCGCAGCGACACCGATCGGCCTGGGCTGCCGGATCTGCGAACGGCGCAACTGCGCACAGCGGGCCCGGCCACCGGCCGGCGGCCGGCTGGCCATCGACCCGGACCGGCGCACGTATGTGCCGTATCAGGTGGAGAGCAGCAGCCTGTGACCGCGCCGGGCCCGTGCGCCCGGCATGTTTTGCATCTCGGTCCGGGTGAAGGCGACCCAGCACACCGTGCGGCCCTCTCCGTGGCGCGGCGAACCCACTGGGCGCGCCCCCGGACAAGGCGCTTGAGGGGTGGACTTACTAGGACGTCCAACTATATGTTCGTGACCAAGGCCCGCGGTGCAGGGAAGCCGGTGTGAATCCGGCACGGTCCCGCCACTGTGACCGGGGAGTGTGCCGTCGAGAGCACGCCACTGACGCGATGCGTCGGGAAGGCGGGCGGCACGCGGTGATCCGGGAGTCAGGATACCGGCCGCGGGATGTTCCGTGTTGTCCACGAGGATGGAGCAGACACGCATGGCACCGGTCCGCACCCACGACCCCGGTGATCCGGCGGAGCACGACGCGGAAACGACCGCGCATCCGTAACGCTCCTACGGCTCTCCCGCCTTCGCGTCCCACGGCTGCCCTCGCGGCGCACCTCACCCGGTGCCGCCGTCGGCCTGCCGTGCCGTCCCCGGATCCCACCTACGGGAGCAGGTTGTTCATGATCCACGAACTCACCCATTTCTTCGGCGGCAAGCGCGCACCCGGGATATCGGGGCTCTTCGGCGATGTCCACGACCCCAACACCGGCACGGTGCAGGCCAAGGTGCCCCTGGCCGGGCGCGAGGAGACCACGGCCGCGATCACCGACGCGGCATCGGCACAGGCGGAGTGGGGCGAATGGAATCCACAGCGCCGCGCCAGGGTCCTGCTGAAGTTCCTCCAGATCGTCGAAGGCGAACGGGACGCCCTGGCCCGGCTGTTGTCCGACGAGCACGGCAAGACCATCGCCGATGCACATGGCGACGTCCAACGCGGTCTCGAAGTCGTCGAGTTCGCCGCCGGCATCCCGCACCTGCTCAAAGGCGAATTCACCGACAACGCGGGCACCGGCATCGACGTCCACTCACTGCGCACGCCCCTGGGCGTCACAGCGGGCATCACTCCGTTCAACTTCCCCGCGATGATCCCGCTGTGGAAGGCGGCACCCGCGATCGCCTGCGGCAACGCCTTCGTCCTCAAGCCGTCCGAGCGCAACCCGTCCGTACCGCTGCGCCTCGCGGAGCTCTTCCTGGAGGCGGGGTTGCCGCCGGGGGTGCTCAACGTCGTCAACGGCGGCAAGGAAGCGGTCGACACGCTGCTGGAGGACCCCCGCGTCCAAGCCGTCGGCTTCGTCGGATCCACCCCGATCGCCGCGCACCTCTACGCCACCGCCGCCGCGCACGGCAAGCGTGCCCAGTGCTTCGGCGGCGCCAAGAACCACATGATCGTGATGCCGGACGCCGACCTCGACCAGGCCGTGGACGCCCTGATCGGCGCGGGCTACGGCTCCGCGGGCGAGCGCTGTATGGCCATCTCGGTCGCCGTGCCCGTCGGCGAGGAGACGGCGAACGCCCTGGTCACCAAGCTCAAGGAACGCATCGGCACGCTGCGCATCGGCCGCTCCGACGACCCGGAGGCCGACTTCGGCCCGCTGGTGAGCCGCGATGCGGTCGACCGCGTACGCCGCTATGTGGACATCGGCACCACGGAGGGCGCCGAACTCGTCGTCGACGGACGCGGATTCGTTCTGCCCGGCCACGAGAACGGGTTCTTCGCCGGGGCGTCCCTCTTCGACCGCGTCACCACAAGCATGCGGATCTACCGGGAGGAGATCTTCGGCCCGGTGCTCTGCATCGTCCGCGCGGCCGACTACGAGGAGGCCGTGCGCCTGCCGAGCGAGCACCCGTACGGCAACGGCGTGGCCATCTTCACCCGCGACGGGGACACCGCCCGGGACTTCACCCGCCGGGTGAACACCGGCATGGTCGGCGTCAACGTACCGATCCCGGTGCCGGTCGCCTACCACACCTTCGGCGGCTGGAAGCGCTCCGGCTTCGGCGACCTCAACCAGCACGGCCCCGACGCCATCCGCTTCTTCACCCGCACCAAGACCGTCACCTCGCGCTGGCCCTCCGGGGTCAAGGAGGGCGCGAGCTTCACCCTCCCCACGATGGGATGACGGCGATGACTGACACCCTGCTCTCCGAGGACCAACTCGCCCTTGCCGAGACGGCCCTGGACTTCGCCCAGGAACACCTCGCCCCGCATGCCGTCGCCTGGGACCGGGCCAAGCACTTCCCCGTCGACACCCTGCGCAAAGGAGCCCAGCTCGGCCTCGGCGGCATCTACGTCCGCGAGGACTCCGGGGGCTCCGGCCTGATCCGCTCCGACGGAGTCGTCGTCTTCGAAGCGCTGGCCACCGGCTGCCCGTCCATCGCCGGCTATCTGTCGATCCACAACATGGTCGCGTGGATGATCGACCGCTACGGCGACCAGAACCAGCGCGTCCGCTGGCTTCCCGCACTCTGCTCCATGGAGTCCCTGGGCAGCTACTGCCTCACCGAACCCGGCGCCGGCTCGGACGCCTCCGCGCTGCGCACCCGTGCCGAGCACAAGGGCGACCACTATGTCCTCACCGGCGTCAAGCAGTTCATCTCCGGCGCGGGAACGTCGGACCTCTACCTCGTGATGGCCCGCACCGGCGAGGCCGGGCCGCGCGGCATCTCGGCCTTCGTCGTACGGCACGACGACGCGGGCCTGTCCTTCGGCCCCGACGAGAAGAAGATGGGCTGGAACGCCCAGCCCACCCGCCAGGTGATCCTCGACGGCGTCCGCATCCCGGCCGACCGCCGCCTGGGCGCCGAGGGCGACGGCTTCCGCATCGCCATGAACGGCCTCAACGGCGGCCGGCTCGGCATCGCCGCCTGCTCCCTCGGCGGCGCGCAGAGCGCCCTCCACCACAGCCTGACCCACCTCAGGGACCGGGAGGCGTTCGGGGCACCGCTGCTGGACGCCCAAGCCCTGCAGTTCAGGCTGGCCGACATGGCGACCGAACTCACCGCGGCCAGGGCGCTCGTGCGACAGGCGGCGAACGCCCTGGACCGGAAGCTGCCACAGGCGGCGCAGCTGTGTGCGATGGCCAAGCGGTTCGCCACCGACACCGGCTACACGGTCGCCGACCGGGCCCTCCAACTCCACGGCGGCTACGGCTACCTCAGCGAGTACGGCATCGAGAAGATCGTCCGCGACCTGAGGGTGCACCGGATCCTGGAAGGAACCAACGAGATCATGCAACTGATCGTGGCCCGCGAGCTGACGGGGGCCGTGCGATGACCACCACCGGCGACGAACACGTCCTGCTGCATACCGAGGGACGCGCCGCGTACCTCACACTGAACCGGCCGAAAGCCCTCAACTCCCTCGACCACGCCATGGTGTGCCGCATCGACGAGGCCCTGGCGGAATGGGAGAAGGACCCGGCCGTCGAGACCGTGGTCATCACCGGCGCCGGCGAACGCGGCCTGTGCGCCGGCGGCGACATCCGCTCCATCTACGAGGACGCACGGGCCGGCGGCTCGGCGTCGGCGGACTTCTGGCGCGACGAGTACCGGCTCAACGCCCTGATCGCCCACTACCCCAAGCCCTACGTGGCCGTCATGGACGGCATCGTCATGGGCGGCGGCGTCGGCGTCTCCGCACACGGCAGTGTGCGGATCGCCACCGAGCGCTCCCGTATCGCCATGCCGGAGACGGGCATCGGCTTCGTCCCGGACGTCGGCGGCACCCACCTGCTCGGCCTCGCCCCCGGCGAGCTCGGCACCCATCTCGCTCTGACGGGCACGGCGGTGGGCGCGGCGGACGCCCTGCTGTGCGGACTCGCGGACCACTACGTGCCCTCCGAGCTGCTGCCGGAACTGGTCGGCGACCTGGCCCACGACCCCGTGCACGATGTCCTCGCCCGGTACGTGCGCGAGGCACCGCCCGGCGAACTCGCCGCGCACCGCGAGTGGATCGACCGCTGCTACGCGGCCGACACCGTCGAGGCCGTCCTGGAGCGGCTGCTCGCCGACAGCGCCCCGGCAGCCAGCGAAGCCGCCGCTGCGCTCCTGGCCAAGTCCCCCACCGCACTGAAGGTCACCCTGACCGCGCTGCACCGCGCGCGGGACCTCGGCCCCCTGGAGCGGGTCCTGGAGCAGGAGTTCCGCGTCTCCTGCGCGGCGCTCGCCTCGCCGGACCTGGTCGAGGGCATCCGGGCCCAGGTCATCGACAAGGACCGCACCCCCAAGTGGTCACCCGCGACCCTCGCCGAGGTCACGGACGCGGACGTGGAACGCTTCTTCTCCCCGCTCGGCGAGCGCGAACTCCGGCTCGCCGGCGCCGGTTCGTCGCAGTCGCAGGAGGTGCCCTGGTGAGCAGCACCGTAGCCTTCATCGGTCTCGGTCATATGGGCGGCCCGATGGCTGCCAGCCTGGTCAGGGCCGGACACCGGGTACGCGGCTACGACCTGGTGCCCGGCCTGCTCGGCACGGCGGCCGACAGGGGTGTCGAAGCTGCTTCCTCGGCGGCGGACGCGGCCGACGGTGCCGACGTGGTCATCACCATGCTGCCCGCCGGCCGGCACGTCCTCGCCCTCTACCGGGACGAAGAGCTACTGGCCGCCGCCCGGCCCGGCACCCTGTTCCTCGACTGCTCCACCATCGACGTGGCCGATGCCCGAGCCGCCCACCAGGCTGCAACCGTCCTGGGCCACCGGGCACTCGACGCGCCGGTCTCGGGCGGGGTGACGGGCGCCGAGGCCGCCACCCTCACCTTCATGGCGGGCGGCGATGCGGACGCCTTCGCCGTGGCCGAGCCCTTGCTGTCCGCCATGGGCAGGAAGGCCGTGTACTGCGGGGCCGCCGGCGCGGGCCAGGCGGCCAAGATCTGCAACAACATGATCCTCGGTGTCTCGATGATCGCCGTCAGCGAGGCCTTCGTCCTCGGCGAGAGCCTCGGCCTGACCCACCAAGCCCTCTTCGACGTCGCCTCCACCGCCTCCGGCCAGTGCTGGGCCCTGACCGCCAACTGCCCCGTACCGGGCCCGGTCCCGGGCAGCCCGGCCGACCGCGACTACGCACCGGGCTTCGCCGCGCCCCTGATGGCCAAGGACCTCGGGCTCGCGGCAGACGCCGCCCGTGCGGGTGCGGTCGATGCCCAACTGGGCCTGCGCGCCGCGCAGATGTATGCCGAGTTCGCGGAGGGAGACGGAACCGGACAGGACTTCTCCGGCATCGTCCGGGCCATCCGCCGACGCTCCGCACCGCCCACCCACGAGTACGAGAACGGAACACCGGCATGAGCGACGACACCCCCGGCCACACGTACGAGACCATCCTCGTCGAGCGCAAGGGCCGCACCGCGCTCCTCACCCTCAACCGGCCCAAGGCCCTCAACGCGCTCAACCTTCAGGTCATGACCGAGGTCGTCGCGGCGGCGGAGGCGCTCGATCGCGACCCCGAGGTCGGCTGCATCGTCGTCACCGGCTCGGCGAAGGCCTTCGCCGCCGGGGCGGACATCAAGGAGATGCGGCCGCAGAGCTACATGGACATGTACCTCAGCGACTGGTTCACCGCCTGGGACCGGCTGGCCCAGGTCCGCACCCCCACGATCGCGGCCGTCTCCGGCTACGCGCTGGGCGGCGGCTGCGAACTCGCCATGCTCTGCGACATCCTCCTCGCCTCCGACACCGCCGTCTTCGGCCAGCCCGAGATCAAACTCGGCGTCATCCCCGGCATCGGCGGCTCCCAGCGACTGACCCGCGCCGTGGGCAAGGCCAAGGCCATGGAGCTGTGCCTGACGGGCCGCACCATGGATGCCGAGGAGGCGGAACGGGCGGGCCTGGTGTCCCGGATCGTCCCGGCCGACGACCTGCTCGCCGAGGCCCTGGCGGTCGCCGAGACCGTGGCGGGTATGTCCGCACCGGTCGCCATGATGGCCAAGGAGGCCGTCAACCGCGCCTTCGAGACCACCCTCACGGAAGGCGTGCGCTTCGAACGCCGCCTGTTCCACGCGGTGTTCGCCACAGCGGACCAGAAGGAGGGCATGACGGCCTTCGTGGAGAAACGCTCACCGGGCTTCACCCATCGCTGAACGTGGAGAGACGGCCGAGGAGTCCGGCGATCTCCTGATCGCAGAGACGGTAACGGACGATGCGGCCGTCCTTCTCGGCCACCACGGCACCGGCGGCACGCAGCAGACGCAGCGACTGGGACACGGCGGTGTCCCTGATGCCGGTGGCGAGGGCGAGGTCGGAGACGGCGATGGGCCCGGCCCGGTGCACGGCGAGCAGCAGGGCCAGCCGCCCGGGGTCAGAGAGCAGGGCGAACCGCTCCGACCAGGCGCGGACCCGTGCGAGGTCGCCGATGCCCTCGATGGCGTCGCAGACCGTGTGCTCGTCGATCGCGCTCCGGTGCGCACGCTCCGCGGGGATCAGATGCATGATCTCAGCCTTGCCCATTGCTGGGCAGAAAATCGATACCTGCATACCTTCGCAGTCTTGCAGGCGATGGTTCTCGGCCAATACCGTTTTTGCGCCGTGGTGTTCGGGAAGACCGGTGCGATGCCGGAGCGGCCCTCGCCACTGTGATCGGGAAGCCGGCGCACCAGCGGAAGGCCACGGGGCACCTCGCCCTGGAAGGCCGGTGCGGCAGCGTTCGACCCGTCAGCCAGGAGACCGGCCACGGCACCGCTCGACGACCATCCACGAGGTGCTGGAGAGGCTGCCCGAGATGACTCCGCCCCACAACCCTCCCCCGACCGCTGCCGAGGCCGTGGCCCTCCCCGCCACCCCGGTCCTCCGATGGGAACGCAAGGACTGGATACGCACCGGCGGCCTGATGGCCGTGATCGCCGCCCTCCACGTCGTCGCCTTCGGAATCCTGGTGGCCATGGTCGCCCCGCACCACTACACCGTCGGCAAGCAGGTGTTCGGCCTCGGCCTCGGCGTGACCGCCTACACCCTGGGCATGCGGCACGCCTTCGACGCCGACCACATCGCCGCCATCGACAACACCACCCGCAAGCTGATGGCCGACGGCAAACGTCCGATATCGGTGGGCTTCTGGTTCGCCCTCGGCCACTCCACCATCATCGTCGTCCTCGCCGCCCTCATCTCCGTCGGGGCCAAGGTCGCCGGCACGCTCACCAACGACAACTCCAGTGCCCACCAGACCCTCGGCGTGGTCAGCACCACGGTCTCCGGCGGTTTCCTCTACCTCATCGCCGCGCTCAACCTGATCTCCCTGGCAGGCATCCACCGCGTCTTCAAGGCCATGCGCGCCGGGCAGTTCGACGAATCCGAGCTGGAGAAGCACCTCGGCAACCGCGGGTTCCTCAACCGCATCCTCGGCCGCCTCACGCGCTCCATCACCCGTCCCGGCCAGATGTACCCGGTGGGCCTGCTGTTCGGCATCGGCTTCGACACAGCCACCGAAGTCACCCTGATGGTGATGGCGGGCAGCGGCGCCGCAGCCGGGCTGCCCTGGTACGCGATCCTGTGCCTGCCGCTGCTGTTCGCCGCCGGCATGAGCCTCTTCGACACCCTCGACGGCACGTTCATGAACTTCGCCTACCACTGGGCATTCTCCAACCCCGTCCGCAAGGTCTACTACAACCTCACCATCACCGGACTGTCGATCGCCGTCGCCTTCCTCATCGGCACCATCGAACTCATCGGCGTCCTGCACGACCAGCTCGCGCTCAACGACCCGGTCACCGACTGGATCTCCGGCATCGACCTCAACAACGTCGGCTTCATCATCGTCGGACTCTTCGTCGCAGTATGGGCCTGCGCCCTGGGCTACTGGCGCCTGGCCAGGGTCGAACGCCGCTGGCAACACCGACCGCCGACAGCACCCTGACACGACGCCGCGCACCCGGCACACACCTCACCGCAGCGCCCCTGGCGGACCGGACCGGCACCGAGTCCGCCACAGACACCGGATACACCGGAGACGGCTCGGCCGCTGTCAGCGGTCGGCGGCCGAGCCCCGGTGAGCAGGGGCGCCGAGGACCGTGGCGGTGAACTTCGCCAGTTGCTCCCGCAGTTCCTCGCGGGGCACCCCCCTGCAGCCGACCAGGTATTCGACGAGGTCGGCCCGGGTGGCGGCGAGCAGGGCGTGGGCGGCGAAGTCGCTGTCGGCCGGCCCCAGGACCTGCTCCAGCAACTCCCGGAGCAGGGTGTGCCACCGCTCGTACTGCTTCGTCGCGTACGGGCTGTCGGCGCCGGTCTTTTCCAGGGCGAGGGCGAGGTGGCGGTTGTCGAGCTTGAAGCACAGCACGGCATCGAGCAGGGCCGGCACCCGCGCCAGGGGCGGGGTGGCGGGCCCCAGGGGTGGCGGGCCCTGTTCGGTCGCGGTACTGACCGGTTCGAGGCGGGCTTCGTACAGCGCACGGATCAGCCCGGTGCGGTCACCGAAGGCGCGGAAGAGGGTGGCCTTGCCGACCCCGGCCGCGGCCGCGATGTCGGCCATGGTGACGCTGTCGGGGCTCTGGCACTGGGCGAACAGCACATCGGCGGCCGCAAAGACGGCTGCCCTGTTGCGCACGGCGTCCTTGCGCGGTCTGCGCTCGGTCACGTGACTCCTCCCTTGACGATACGGACCCCCGGTCCGTATCGTTCATTGAAGCGGACCAGTGGTCCGTATCGTACGGGACGGAGGAACCCCATGCCCACACCCGCCTCACCGGAAGTGCTCTACCGGCACAGCCTGCGCCTGCTCCTCGACAAGGACATTCCCGCCTGGGTCGGCCTGTGGGCCGAGGGCGGCGTCATGGAATTCCCCTTCGCGCCCCCGGGCCGACCCGGCCGGCTGGAGGGCCGCGAGGCCATCGCCGCCTACATGCGCGACTATCCCGATCACATCGACCTGCACGACTTCCCGCACCTGCACATCCACCGGACCACCCAGCCGGAGACCATCGTGGTCGAGATGCGCGGGGTGGGCCGCCTGGTCCGGACAGGAGCCCCCTTCGACATGACCTACATCGCCGTCGTGTCCGTTCAGGGCGGGCTCTTCACCTCCTACCGCGACTACTGGAACCCCCTCGCCGTCCAGGACCTCGGCCTGGACTTCGCCGGGAGCGCCGTCCGATGACCGACACCGGCACCATCCTGGTCATCGGAGCCACCGGCACCACCGGCAGCCGGACGGCCGCCCGTCTGATCGCCGCCGGCCACCGCGTCCGGGCCGCGAGCCGTCGGCCCGCCCCGCTGCCGGGTGCGGAAGCGGTCCGCTTCGACTGGTACGACCCGGCCACCTTCGACGACGCCCTCGCCGGATCCGACCGCGTCTACCTCGTCCCGCCGGTCGGCGATCCGGACCCCGCCACCGTCATGCTGCCCTTCCTCCACCGAGCACTCGGCGCAGGCGTCCGGCGTGCGGTACTGCTCAGTTCCTCGGCCATCCCCGAAGGCAGGCCGGGAGTGGGGGCGGTACACCAGGCCCTGCCCGGACTGTTCGACCAGTGGGCGGTACTGCGGCCCTCCTGGTTCATGCAGAACTTCACCGGCGCACACCTCCACGCCGACAGCATCCGCGAGGACGGCATCATCCTGACCGCGGCCGGGGCCGGCCGGGTCGGCTTCGTCGACGCCGACGACATCGCCGCCGTCGCCGTCCACGCCCTGACCGGAGACCACGCGCCCAACAGCGATCTGATCCTGACCGGACCGGAGGCACTCGGCTACGACGACATCGCCGCCATCCTCACGGAGACCACGGACCGGACCGTGCTCCACCGCCGGTTGACGTACGAGCAGATGCGGGACCGCCTGGCCGCGCGGATGCCCCTGGAGTTCGCCGAGATGCTCGCCGGCATGGACCGCGCCATCGCCGAGGGCTCCGAGAACCGTACGACCGACACCGTCCAGCGCTTCACCGGCCGCCCGCCGCACGGCTTCCGGGCGGTGGCGAAGCGGGAACTGGCGCCATGTGCCGCCACGCGCGCACCCGCGCCGTGAACCGCGCGCATTCGACAACTGGCAAGGCCGGTGCGGATACGGGCATGATGGGCGGCGGCCGTGGCGCCGGGCATCCGGCGTGGACCGAGGTGTGACCGTTGACGGAAAGCCCCGAGGAGCCCCAGTGGCCGCACGCACCGGCGAGGAATTTCTCGCCCGGCTCGCCGACTCCCGCCCCACTGTGCACGTCCAGGGGGAGACGTTCGTCGGGGGGATCCAGCACCATCCCGCGTTCCGCAACGTCGTGCAGACGTACGCCGAGTTGTACGACTTGCAGCACTCCGCCGAACACCAGGACGTTCTGACGTACCGCTCCCCCACCTCGGGTGAGCCCGTCGCCTCCTCCTTCCTCGTCCCCACCACACCCGACGAACTCGTCAAACGACGCCGGGCGTTCCGGGTGTGGGCCGAGCACAGCAACGGCATGCTCGGGCGCACGGGCGACTACCTCAACAGCGCCCTGATGGCCCTGGCCTCGGCCGCCGACTGGTTCGCCGGGGCCGACCCGGCCTTCGGGGACAACATCCGCCGCTACTACGAGAAGGTCCGTGAAGAGGACCTGCTGTGCAGCCACACGCTCATCCCGCCCCAGGTCAACCGCGCCGTGGCGGGCCCCCGGCAGGCCGGCGGGAGCGTCGCCGCGCGCATCGTGCGCGAGGACGGCGACGGGGTGGTGATCCGGGGCGCCCGGATGCTGGCGACCATCGCACCGTTCGCCGACGAACTCCTCGTCCTGCCCTCGACGTTGCTGCGCGGCACCCCCGAGGACAGGCCCTACTCGTACGCCTTCGCCGTCCCGATGGACGCCGAGGGACTGCGGTGCATCGCCCGCGAACCGCTCGACTCCGGCCGGCCGCGCCACGATCACCCCCTCGCCTCGCGCTTCGACGAGCCGGACTGCGTGGTGGTCTTCGACGACGTGCACGTGCCGTACGAGCGGTGTTTCCTGCTGGGCGACGTCGAGAGGTGCAACGCCCTGTTCTTCCGGACGTCGGCCGTCGTGCACATGTCCCACCAGGTCGTCACGCGGACGGTGACGAAGACCGAGTACGTCCTGGGCCTGGTCTCGCTGCTGACGGAGGCCATCGGCATCGATGGGTATCAGCACGTCCAGGAGGACGTCGCCGAGATCATCGCCACCCTGGAGACGCTCCGCGCCTTCCTGCGCGCCGCCGAAGCCGACGCGCAGGTCAACGAGTTCGGCGTGCTGACCCCGGCGTGGGCCCCGCTGAACGCCGCCCGCAATCTGTACCCCAGGCTCTACCAGCGCTTCCCTCAGATCCTGCGCAAGCTCGGCGCCTCCGGGCTGATGGCCACCCCCACCGGGTTCGACGTCACGGGGCCGGCCGCCGGTGACATCGACACCTACCTGCAGTCGGCGACGCTGTCCGGAGCCGAGCGCGTGAAGCTGTTCCGGCTGGTGTGGGACACCTGTATCTCGGCCTTCTCCGGCCGGCAGGCGCTGTACGAGTACTACTTCTTCGGCGATCCGGTCCGCATGGCCGGCGCGTACGTCGCCTCCTACGACCGGGAGCCGTGCAAGGCCAGAGTGCGGGCGTTCCTCGACGGGTACGAGGCGTCCGCCGGCCCTTTCGCGCCAGGCGGGTAGGCGAACGCCCGCGCGGAGCGCCGGGTGGAGAAGGATCAGCAACCGATCTCCTCTGCCCTGGCCGCCGTTTCGCAGAGCATGCGCCACAGCCGCACCTGACATCGGCCGCATCGACCGCAGTTCAGGGTTGGTCACGCCCCATCGGACGGTTGACGGATGCGGAGGTCTGAACACCCGGGAAGGCGAACCGGCGTCGGTGTTCCTGGGGGGACAGGCTGGTCGCACGGTGGAAGTGGAGGCGCAGGTTGGCCGAGGTGCCCAGGCCGACCCGGCGCGCGATCTGCTCGACTGACAGGTCTGAGTCCTCGAGGAGTTCCTTGGCACGGGCGATGCGTCGGTCACGCAGCCAGGCCAGCGGGGAGTTGCCTGCTCGTTCGGTGAAGCGGCGGTGGAAGTTGCGTTCGGACATGTGGGCATGGGCTGCCATCCGGGCGACGGTGAGCGGCTCGGCGAGGGAGGCGATCATCCACTGCTGGGCGGCGGCAATCGCGTCATCGGCGGGCGGCACCGCCTTGGTCTGGATGAACTGCCGCTGATCGCCGCCCCGGGTCGGCGGCATGACCAGGCGGCGGGACACCTGCCGCGCGGCCGAGGTACCGAGATCCTTGGCCAGTATGTGCAGGCACAGGTCGACGCCGGCGGTGACACCGCCCGAGGTGAGGACCATGCCGTTGTCGGCGAACAGGACTGAGGAGTCCACGGTGACCCGTGGGTGCTGGGCGGCCAGTGCGTCGCACAGCGACCAGTGTGTGGTCGCGGTCAGGCCGTCGAGGATGCCGGCCTGCGCGAGCGCGAAGGCGCCGGAGCAGATGGAGATCATGCGCGCGCCGCGCCGGGCGGCGTCGCCGAGCGCACGGGCGACGGCTCCGCCGGCCGGCCGGTCGGCCGCCCCCGCGTAGCCGGGCACGATCACGGTCCCGGCGGTGCGCACGAGGTCGAGCCCGCCGTCGGGAACAACCGTCATGCCACCGGCCATCGGCACCGGCCGGCCGCCGGGTGAGGCGGTGACCACCTCGTAAGCCTCCGGCGCCTCCCTGGCGAACACATGCAGGGGAATGCCGATGTCAAGTGGAAGGACATCGTCGATGACGACGACCACCAGCCGATGCCGCGTCATAGGAGAATCGTACCGACCGGTGTGGCGGAATGCTTGCGAAGAGTGGCAGGACTGCCGCGCGCGGCAGCGAGGCGGCCCGGCCAAAACTGGATGCCATGACCGAGGTACCAGCGATCGTCCTCGTCCACGGCGCCCTGACCGACGCCTCCGTCTGGCGCGGCGTCACCGGCCGGCTCCAGAGCGCGGGTCACCGGGTGGTGGCACCGTCGCTCCCGATGCGCAGCCTCGCCGGCGACGCCGCCTACCTGCATGCGTTCCTGCAGAGCCTGCCCGGCCCGCTCGTCGTCACCGGGCACTCCTACGCAGGGTCGGTGCTGTCCCATCCCGGTGCGCTCACCCCCGCCGTGCGGGGTCTGGTGTTCGTGGCCGCCTTCCAGCAGGACGCAGGCGAGACTGCAAGCGAACTCAACTCCACATTCCCCGGCAGCCTGCTCACGCCCGGCAACCTGCTCATCCGCGCCTACCCGGGCGGGCAGGAGGCCTACCTGCGGCCGGACAAGTTCGCCGAGGTCTACGCCGCCGACGTCGACCCGGCCGAGGCCGCCGTCATGGCTGCGGCCCAGAACGAAGGATTACCTGATGAAGCGTCTACAGCGTGGCCTGGCCACCACCGTCGTGATGCTGGCCCTGGTCGGCGGGAGCGCGGTCGCGGGCACCGCCGCAACCGCCGCCTCCGCCGGCCCCGGCCACGAATCCGCAGCCCGCACGTTGTCCGCCGACCGCCACGGCGTGGTGAGGTGGTGGAATGCCGCGAAGGGCTTCGGATTCATCACCTACTGGATCGGCAGGAACGTGCAGGAAGTCTTTGTTCACTACACCTCAGTGGCTCCGGGCGACATCTTCAGGATGCACGCCGGCGCGAAGGTGGAGTTCAGCGTCCGACAGGGGCCGAAGGGCCTGACGGCCACGGACGTCCACGTTGTCGGCGGCTGACCGTTGAACCTGTCCTGGGATCGACCGAGTGATGGCGAGCCCAGGACAGGCGCCTGTCCCCATGTCCGGCCGGAGCCTCGCGTACGGGTCCGCCCGCGACCGGAACAGCACGCTCACGGCTCTGCCGTCCACTCCGGTTCACGGGCGGCCCGCTGTGCCGAGGAGTGTCAGGATGCGGGCGGCGAGGCCGTCGATGCTGTCGGCGTTGACGACCTCCATGGCGGGGATCTCGTAGGACAGTTCGCTCTGGAGGGCGACGACGAGTTCGGTGGCCATGAGGGAGTCCAGGCCGAGTGCGTCCATGGCGCGGGTGCGGTCGATGCGCTCGGGGACGCGTTGGGTGATGCGGGCGACAAGTGTGACGAGCAGGTCGGCGAGCGTGTTCTCGGTGATGTCCGGGCTGCCCTCCGCCAACAGGCGGCGGGTCTCGGTGGCTTGGTCGCCGCGGGATGTCCGGGTGGGCAGCAGTCCGGTGAATCGCGGTGTGTGCATGCGCGGCAGGATCATGGCCATGCGGGCGAAGTCGAAGTGCCCGGCCTGTACGACGCTCGCATCGTTGTCGGGACCACTGTCCGGGCGGGTCATGAGGTCTTCGAGAGCGGTGAGGATCTGAGTGGTGCTCATGGGGGCGAGACCCATGCGTTCCAGCACCTCGACGACGTCGTCCAGGGCCGCGATCCCGACTTCTCCGGACAGACCCCAGCCGACGGTCAGGCCGGGGAGTCCCGCCGCCCGGCGGGCGCGGACGATGCCTTCCATGGCGAGGTTGCCTGCGACGTAGGCGGACTGGGAACGGTTGCCGATGGTGGCGGAGATGGAGGAGTGGACGACGAAGAAGTCCAGGCGGGCGTCGCGGGTCAGCCGGTCCAGGATCATGGTGCCGTTCAGCTTGGGTGCGAGTACTGCTTCGAGGGTCTCGTCGCTCAACTCGGTCAGCACTGCGTCGTCGACGACCATGGCCGAGTGGATGACGCCGCGCAGGGGCCGCCCGGTGGCGGCGATGCCGTCGAGTACGGCGGCCATGGCGGTCGGGTCGGTCACGTCGGCGGCGTGGGCGACGGCGGTGGCTCCCCTGCGGGCCAGGTCGGCCAGCAGGTCGTCCGCGCCGGGTGCTGCAGGGCCACGGCGGGAGACGAGAGCGAGACGGCGGGCTCCCCGGTCGGCGAGGAGACCCGCGGTGGCGGCTCCCAGACCGGTGAGGCCCCCGGTGATCAGGTAGGTGGCGTCGGGGTCGCAGACCAGGCGCCGGGGGGCCTCGGTGAGGTGCGGCCGGGGGGTGAGGTCGATGACCACCTTGCCCACGTGGTGTGAGCGGCGCAGCAGCGCGAACGCGTCCATGATGTTGTCGGCGGAGTAGAGGTGGTGCGGCAGCGGGCGGTAGGTCCCCTCCTGGACGCGGTGGGTGAGTTCGGCGAAGTGGCGTGCCGACAGCGGTGTTTGCCGCGTGAACATCTGGAGCGCGTCGACGGCGTGGAAGGACAGGTTGTTGCGGAAGGCCCGCAGGGCCAGGCGGCCTCCGGTGTGGATATCGCGTTTGCCGAGTTCGATGCAGCGGCCTCCGGGGCGCAGGATGCCGAGGTTGCGGTCGATGGCCTCGCCCGCAAGGGAGTTGAGGATGACATCGACGCCGTCGCCCCCGGTCAGTTCGAGCGCCTGGTCGGCGAAGCCGAGCGTGCGGGAGTCGAGGACGTGGTCGGCGCCGAGCAGGGTCAGCAGCCTGCGCTTGGCAGGGCTGCCGGCGGTGGCGATGATGCGGGCTCCGACGTGGCGGGCGTACTGCAGGGCGGCGAGTCCCACCCCGCCGGCGGCGCCGTGCACGAGGAGCGTCTCCCCCTCGGCGAGGCGGGCCAGGTGTTCCAGGGAGTGCTGGACCGTGAAGAAGGCGACCGGCAGGGTCGCCGCCTCGGTGAACGACAGATGGTCCGGGATGCGCCCGGTGCATGCGGCCGGGACCACGACGTGCGAGGCCAGGGCGCCGGGTGCGCAGGCGAAGACGCGTTCTCCGACGGTCGGTTCCGTGTCCTCGCCGACGGCGGTGACGACGCCCGCGCACTCCAGGCCCAGGCCGTGTTCCCCGGGGGCGGGGACCTCGGCGCCCGGCGGCAGTGAGTCGGTGGCCAGCAGGACGTCCCGGTAGTTGAGTGCGGCCGCCCGCACCTCGATGGTCACCTCACCCGGGCCGGGGGCGGGCGGGGCGGGGGCGGGCACCCAGTCCAGGCCGAAGCCGAGCCCCGGGCGGCGCAGACGCAGCCGATGACAGCGCCCGCCGACGGCGGCGGTGGCGGCGGGCAGGTCTCGCAGGCGTGGGACGAAGCGGCCGGCAGGGGTGAGGACGATCTCGTCCTCCGCTGTCGGGGCCAGCAGTTCGTGTGTCAGCCGGGCGGCGTCGTCCTCGGGCGACGGTCCGCGTGCGAAGGCCAGTCGCCTGACGGCAGGCCGGGGTTGTTCGTTGGCGAGGCAGCGGGCCGCCGCCCAGGGCACGCAGTCCGCCGGGGCCGTCGCGGCTCCCGTGCCGGGCACGGCCCCCGACGGGCGGGCGATCAGCCACAAGGAGGGGTCGACCGGGCGAGGAAGCTGTGCGCAGCTCCGGGCCACGGCGCGCAGGACGGCGGTGCGGGTGACGGCCCGTTCGAGGACGGTCCGTTCGTGGTGCGGGCCTTTCGGACCGTCGCCGTTGGTGTCCGTGCTCCCGCCTGCGAGCAGGAGGACCAGGGCGGGCCGGGTCCGGCCGGTCCGTAGATGCGCCGCCCATTGACCGGGGTCGGTGGTGGCCTGGACGACGGTCGCCGGTGCGTCGTCCGCCGAGCCGAGGGCCGTCGCGAGGGCCTGGGCGAGGGGGTCGTCCGGTTGCTCGGCGGCGACGATCCAACTGGTCGCAGGATCGGGGACCATGCGCTGGTCCGCCGGTGAGTCGGAGGTTCTGGCGGGTTGTTGGCCGATCCGCCCGTGTGCCCGCCGCGCAATGAGGACGGAATAGTCGTCTTCAGCGCCATCGGCATGCACCTGAGCCGTCTCGTCGAAACCGTGGGCGGCGAGCAGTTCGTGCCACTGCCCGGCCGTCAGGAGCGGGGATCGCGGGCGCAGATCGGGGTCGTCGGCGTTCCAGAAGCTCGTCAGCAGGCCGAAACAGGGGCGGAGCCGGTCGAGGTTGTGGGTCTCGGCGGCCAGCAGGTGGCCGCCTTCGCCGAGCAGGCCGGCGAGGCGGGTGAGGCTCTCGCGCAGCCGGGTGGTGGCGTGCAGGACGTTGTCGGCCACGACGAGGTCGTACGCGCCCCGGGCGAAGCCCTGCCCTTCGGGGTCCCGGTCCAGGTCGAGCGGGCGGTAGTCGATGTGGTCGTGACCGGCGAAGCGTGCCTGGGCGCGGGGGAAGAACGTGGCGGAGATGTCGGTGAAGGTGTAGCGCGTGCGCTCGGGCGGCAGGACGTCGAGGAGCGCCGTGGTCAGGGCTCCGGTGCCGGCGCCGACTTCCAGGACGCGCAGGGGCCGGTCCTCGGGCCAGTGCCGGACGAGTTCGCGGACGAGGGCGGCCAACCGGGCCTTGTCGTGACGGACCACGGTGCTCGTCGCGTAGAAGTTCTCCACCCAGTGACGGTCGTTGTCCCCGAAGAGCATGGCGACGGCGTCACGACGGCCGAGGAGCACCTCGGGCAGCAGGGTGCCGCAGTACGCATACAGCACCGCCTCCGTGGCGCACTCCGGGACCGCTTGCAGCAACTGCGCCAGAACGCCCTGGGGTTCGGGAAGGGCCGTCGGCACCCAGTTCCCGTCACGGTCGTGGTGCAGCAGCCCGGCGCGTGCGCCTTGGTCGAGTGAGGCGTGCAGCAGGTGCCGGTAGACGGGGAGCGCACCGGCACGGATGAGGCTGTCGGGCGTGTGTGCGGTGGCCCCGGGGTCGAGAGTGCGCAGTGCGCGGAGGGTGAAGTGCGCGCTCAACCGGTCGAACAGAACGGCGGCGTTGGCGTACCGCTCCCCGTCCCAGTCCCCGTTGCAGGTGCGTTCGGCAGCACGGACCAGTTCACGCAGGGCGGGCAGGGACGGGGCGGGTGCGACGGGGTCGAGTGCGTGGGGCACTGCGCGCAGGACCGTGACCATGCGGCGCGGCGCGGTGCCGGCGGCATCGAATCGGCGCAGTCGGCAGCCGTCGGCCTCGGCGGTGACGCGGCCCTGGTCGTCCAGGAGGCGGATGTCCCAGGTCACCTCGCGCGGGGTGCTCTCGCGGCGGCGTACGCAGGCCCAGCCCTCGGCGGGGGCCTCCGCCCATACCCGCAGGGTGGTGATGGCCGCAGGAAGGTAGGGAGCGTCCGGTGCACGGCCTCCCCCGGTGCCGTCCTGGGCGAGCAGGGGGGCACCCGCCTGGAGGGCCGCGTCGAGGAGGGCGGGGTGGAGCACGTACGGGGCGGGCGCGGCCGGCCCCGGGTGCTCGGGGAGTGCGTACCGGGCCAGGACTTCACCGTCACCGACGTGCAGGCCGGTGAGGACGGTGAAGGCGGGTCCGTAGGTGATGCCTGCGGCGGCGGCCCGGGCGTGGGCGTCGGCCGCGGAGACGGTCTGCGGCAGGCGGGCGCGCAAGGCCCGGACGTCCTCCGCCGCGGGCCGGTCGCGCAGCAGGCGGCGTACGACGCCTCGGGCATGCGGGCGCCAGGGCCCGGTGCCGTCGCGGCTGGTGATGCGCACGGTGCCGTCGGCCGCGTCGAGCGAGGTCTGCAGGCGGACGTCCATGGCGGGGTCGTCGAAGGGCAGGGTCAGGGCCCGTTCGACGGCCAGGTCCTCGAGCTGGACGGTGCCTTGGAGGTGGAGACGGCCGGCGCCCAGGGCCGCCTCGGCGAAGGCGGCGGCGGGGACGACGACCGCACCGGTGACGACGTGGTCGGCGAGCCACCGGTGGCGGGTGGGGTCGATGCGCAGGTGCCAGAGGGGTTCGGCGTGGGCGGTGCGCTCGCCGAGGAGGGGGTGGTGCTGCCGGCCGTCGCCGCAGCCCCGCCCGTACCATCGCGGTGAGCCGTGCCAGTGGCGTTCGTGCTGCCAGGGGTAGGCGGGCAGGTCCTGGACCCGGCCCGGTACGGGGAAGAAGGCGCCGACGTCGGTGCGGGCACCGGCAGCGAGCAGGGCGGCGGCGGTCCGTTCCAGGGCCTCGGATCCGTCCCGGTCCCGCGAGAGGGTCGGCAGCACCATGGTCGGCCCGGTGTCCTCGTCCGCGAGGATGCGCTGCAGATAGCCGGCGAGAACCGGGTGCGGGCCGATCTCCACGAAGGCGTCGCAGCCCGCGTCCGCCAGCGCCCTGACCGCGTCCGGAAGTTGCACGGGGCGGCGGATGTTGTGCCACCAGTACGGCCCGGTCAGTGATGCTCCCGGCTGGAGGGCTCCGGTGACGGTCGAGGCGAACGGGATCGTGCCGGCCTGTGGGTGCACGGTGGCCAGGGCGGTGCGCAGTTCCGCCTCGATGGGGTCCATGTGCGCGGTGTGAAAGGCGTGGTCGAGGTCGAGCATCCGGAAGAAGACGCCCTGTGCGGCCAGCTTCCGGGCCAGCTCGTCGAGAGCGGCCTCGTCACCGGCGACCGTCACATCACGGGGGCTGTTGACGGCGGCGAGTTCCAACAGGCCGTCGAAGACGTCCAGTTCCTTCAGCGCCTCTTCGGGAGGCAGGCCCACGGCGGCCATGCGCCCGGAACCGGCGGTACGGGCCTGGGTGCGACTGCGGTGGGTGATGACCCGGGCGGCGGAGGCGAGGTCGAGCGCGCCGCAGGCGTGGGCGGCGGCGATTTCCCCGACGCTGTGCCCGGCCACGCCCACGGGGCGCACCCCGTAGGCCGCCAGGGCGGCGGTGAGCGCCACTTGCACGGTGAACAGCAAGGGCTGGGCGATCTCGGTCCGCGCCTGCCGGGCCGTGTCGGTGCCGTGGGCCAGTTCCTCTTGTACGGACCAGCCGAGCAGGGGTGCCAGGGCCGCGTCGGCCTCGGCGACGGCATCGCGGAACGCCGTCGCCCCGGGTACGCGCTCGGAGGCAGTGAGCAACCGGCGTCCCATGCCCGTCCATTGGGCGCCGTTGCCGCTGTAGACGAAGGCGATCGCGCCGCGTGCGAGCGCGGGCGCGGGCGCGGGCGGCGCACCGGCGGCGGCGCGCAGCCGCGCGGCGGCGGCGCGGGCGTCGGCGGCCAGGACGACGGAGCGGCAGGGGTGCCTGCCGCTCCGCATGAGGGTGGTGTGGGCGATGTCGTAATACGTGCGGGTGTCGTTGCCCGTGGCGTCGAGCCGGTCGGCGAGCGCGGCGGCAGCTGCGGCGAGGGCGGCAGGCGTGCGTCCGGAGACCAGCACCGGGCGTGGGCCCTCGGGCGGGTCCTGCCGGGGGGCGGGCGCGGGGGCGGGCGCGAGGACCGCGTGGGCGTTGGAGCCGCCGAACCCGAAGGAGTTGACGCCCACCAGCCCGCCGGAGGCCGTCGCCAGCGGGGTGGCCGCGGGCACGGGTGCCAGGCCCAGGCGGGGGAAGTCGATGGCGGGGTTGACCGGCAGGCCGTGCAAGGAGGGCGGGATGATGCGATGGCGCAGGACGAGGACGGCCTTGAGGAGTCCGGCCAGCCCCGAAGCGGACTCCAGGTGCCCGAGGTTGGTCTTGACCGACCCGATGGGCAGCGGCGGCCCCACCGTGCACCTGCCGGCCAGGGCCGCCGCGATGGCCTCGCACTCCAGGGGGTCGCCCACGGGGGTCCCGGTGCCGTGCGCCTCCATGTACACCAGGTCACGGGCGTCCGGTCCCGACGAGCCGTAGACCTGGCCCAGCAGGGCGGCCTGCGCCCGGGCACTGGGCTGGGCCAGGCCGGGGGTGCGGCCGTCGCTGTTGGTCCCCGTGGCCACGATCACGGCGTGGATGCGGTCGCCGTCGGCGAGGGCCCGGCCGAGCGGCTTGAGGACGAGGAGCACGCCTCCCTCGGCCCGTACGAACCCGTCGGCTGCCGCGGAGAAGGCGCGGCAGCGGCCGGTGGGCGAGAGCATCGACGCCTTGGCGAAGCCGACGAACTCGTGCGGCCCGACGAGGACGTTGACGCCGGCGGCCAGCGCCAGCTGCCCGCCGGAGCCGAGGAACATGCACCCCTGGTGGAGGGCGACCAGGCTCGACGAGCAGGCGGTGTCCACGGCCAGGCTGGGGCCGTGCAGGTCGAAGGCGTGGGAGAGACGGCCCGCGGTGTTGCTGCTCGCCAGCCCGGTCATGGTGTGCCGGTCGGCGGTCTCCAGCCGGCTGAACTGGAGGTTGCCGTAGGAGTGGTTGGACACCCCGACGAAGACCCCGGTGCCGGAACCGGCCAGGCGGGCCGGGTCGATGCCGGCGTCGTCCACCCCCTCGGCGGCCAGCTCCAGCAGGATCCGCTGCTGCGGGTCCATGCGGCCGGCCTCGCGCGGGGAGAGGGAGAAGTATTCGGCGTCGAAGCCGGCGATGTCGTCGAGCACCCCCGCAGCCGCCGTATAACTGCGCCCGGGCCGACGCGGGTCGGCGTCGGTGAACTCCTGCGCGTCGAAGCGGTCAGCAGGTATCCGCGTGACCAGATCCCGTCCGTCGAGGAGCGCGGACCACAGCGTGTCCAGGCTGTTCAGACCGCCCGGGAGGCGGAGAGCGACCCCGACGACCGCCACATCGCCTCCGCGGCCGGCCTCCCCCGCACAGCCCTCGGCACGACCGTCCATGTCAGCCCCCACGGCAGCACACTCCCCTACTGGCCTGTCGGAGACCTGCCCATGCCGTGAGGGAAAGATTCGTCCCCCGGAACAGGCGAACCCTCCGGTCCGCACCCCTGGTCCAGGCAGAATGGCCATATGGCTGGCCCGCTGATGCTGCCCGAGGAATTCGCGCTGCTCTCGCTCGCCGACACCGGCAAAGTGATCGACTCCGGCCAGGCCAAGACCGGTTGCGCGCTGGCAGAACTCGGCGAGCTCGCGCTGCGCGGCAAGCTGCTGGTCCGGCCGCGCAAGTTCAAGATGTTCGGCCTGGACGCGTACAACCCGCCCGCGTCCGAGATCCAGCTGATCGACGCCACCCCGGTCGGCCTGGTCTGGGCCGACGAGCTGCTGGCCGAACTGGCGCACACGGGCGGGCCTTTGGCAGCACACAACTGGTTGCGGCGGCGACGCCGGCGCAACGCGTTCCTCTGGCACCGCGACGCGCTCGTCACACGCGGTCTGATCCGGCACGCGCCGGGCAGCGGACGGTTCCGGCGGGAGCGGTATCACCCGGACCCGACCATGCGGAACAGGCTGATCAACGAGGTCCGCCTGGCCGTCGGGATTCTTCTGGCCACCGGTGGGGGACGTCAACTGGACGCACACATGCTGTTTCTGTCCGACATGGTGCTCAACAGCGAGCTGAACAGGGACCTGGGGATTCCACGGCTCACAATCCGGCGCGGGCTGGACCGGGCCCGCGGGACAGGGGCAGTGGCATCCGTACCCAAGCAGCTGCGGGACACCAGCGAGGTGCTCGCCGCGCTGGTGCCCAAGCGGTCGCGGGGCCAGGACTAAGGAATCGATCCGACAGTGAGGGCACTCGGTGACGGACTGCTGTCGGACCTGACGCCCGAGCAGGGGTGGTACGGCAGCGCGGACGCCGCCGTGCTGCTCCTCCCCGGAGTGGGGGGCAGCGCCGCGGACTTCGCACACTGGCCCCGCCGCCTCACCCCCGGATTCCGGATCCTGTCCGCCGGCCGTCCGGGGCGGCGGACCGGCCCTGCGACTCCTGACCCGGCAGCCGGCCTTGCCGGACTGGCGGCCCGGCTTGCCGACACCCTGCTGCAGCACGTCACGGAACCCCTGCTGATCTTCGGTCACAGCATGGGCGCGGTCCTCGGCTACGAGACCGCCTGGCACCTCGCCCGCCGACGCCGGCCTGCCCTGGCCCTCCATGCCTGCGCGGCCTTCTCACCGCCCGAATACGGGGACTTCGACCTGAACAGCCGGGCCATGGACGACGATGCCCTGACCGGCCTCGCCACCGCCCTGGCCATCCCCGTGCCTCGTGGAGCGGCACTACGGGCGCTGCGCACCGACCTTGCCCTGATCGATGCCTACGAGTACGGCCCCTCCCCCCGGCCGTTGGAGTACCCGATCACCGTATGGAGTGCCCGCGACGACACCGTCGTCCCCGCCACCTCGGCAGAACGGTGGCAGCCGATGACCCTCCATCCCCTCGCACGCCACACCCTCCCCGTCACTCACCACTGCCTCAACACCCCCCAGGCCATCGAACCGATCACCCGCGCCCTGCACCGCGAGGCCGCGCATTCCCCGCCCGGGTCGTCGTGAGCACGCTGCACGGGGTCGGCCTGGAGCGGGCCCGTGCCGACCGCGCCCTGGGAGAGGCCCTCGCCACGGGAGCCGCCCCCCCCCCCCCCCGCAGCCGAGGGCGATTGGCGTGACTAGGGCCTGTCCGATGGGTCAGTGCGGGCCCCGCGGCGTCCGGTGCTGGGGGCACCTCCCAGCGGTAGCTGGGGGAGCATCGCAAGGCGGAGCATCATCCGCGTACTGGGCGTACTCGGGTGATGCGACAACGCGGCGAGGTGCCGTGCCTGGGGGCACCTCCCAGCGGTAGCTGGGGGAGCGTCGCGGGGTCTGTGCTGACCCATCGGACAGGCCCTAGAGCTGGGTGGTACCGCCGTCGACGAACAGTTCCGCGCCGGTGGTGAAGGAGCTCTGGCCCCCGGCCAGGTAGAGGGCGGTGGCGGCGACCTCGTCGGGACGGCCGGCGCGGCCGAGGGGGGTCGGTGCGGTGGGCTCGGCGGCCTGGCCGTCTCGCGGGAGTGCGGCGCGCAGTTCGTCGGCGCCGGGGGTGGTGACGGGGCCGGGGGTGAGGGTGTTGACCCGGATGCCGCGGTCGGCGAGCTCGGCGGCCCAGGTGCGGGCGAGGCTGCGGATCGCGGCCTTGGTGGCGGCGTAGACGCCCAGGCCCGGGACACCGCGCAGGGCCGCACTGGAGGAGAGCAGGATCACCGAGGCGCCGGCCGACAGTAGCGGAAGTGCCTTTTGGACAGTGAAGACCGTGCCCTTGAGGTTGATGGAAGTGGTGCGCTCGTACTCCTCCTCGGTGATCGTGCCGAGCGGGCCGGAGGCGCCGACGCCGGCGTTGGCCACGATGATGTCGAGACGGCCGCTGCGCTCGGTGATCTCGGCGAAGAGCCGGTCGAGGTCGTCGAGTTGCGATACGTCGCTGCGGATGCCGATGGCGCGGCCGCCGATCTGTTCGACGGCGTCGTCCAGTTCGGCCTTGCGGCGGCCGGTGAGGTAGACGGTGGCTCCTTCGGCGGCGAACCGGCGGGCGATGGCCAGGCCGATGCCGGTAGAGGCCCCGGTCACCAGAGCGGTCTTGTTGTCCAGCTGTCCCATGACATTCTCCGAATACTTGATGTAACTGTTGTGGTTACATTTCGGGCCGCAAAAGGCGCCCTGCTGCCGCGGCCCGGTGGGGCCTGCGGCCGAAGCTAGGTGGCTTTCAGTACGTCGCGCAGTACATCCTCCAGGGTGGTTCGCGCCAGCTCCGCGCGGAGAGCGGTCTCGACCCCGTCGTAGGCGACGCCCAGCACCGGCGCTATGCCGTGGCCCACGACGCACTCGGGGTCGGGTGCGGCGGGGTGCAGGGCGAAGACCGGCCCCGGCTCCACCGCCTCGTAAATGTCGAGCAGGGTGATCGCCGACAGGCCCCGCGACAACGTCCAGCCGGCGCCGGCGCCTCTTCGCGAGTCGACCAGGCCGGCCTTGCGCAGCTGGGCCAGCAGGCGCCGGATCACCACGGGGTTGGTGTTGACGCTTGTCGCGATCTGCTCGGAGGTGGCGACGTCGTGACCGCGGCGCTGATACAGCCCGATCCAGGTCAGGGCGTGCGCGGCGACGGTCAGTCTGCTGTTGGCCCCCATGCGTCCGTCACCTCCCTTCGGGTTGTAACCATAACAGTTATGACTGTCCTCGGCATGCGCCCGCACCGACTCACGAGCAGAAGCCCGTGCGGCGTCCCGGGCCCCGGGTACCGGATCATGCGTGCGACGCGGAGGCGACCGCGTCCCTCCAGCGCCGATTGGTCTCCGCGGCGACTCTCACCAGATCGGCATACGGCTCGTCCCACGGGTCCTTGAGCCCGAAGCCGCGGTGCGGGTTCTCCAGCCAGCTGCACCAGTGCCAGCCCAGACACCAGGGCCGGGCCGCGAATGTGTCGGCGATCATCCGGTAGCCCTCACCACGCCCGGCCTGGTCGCGCGCCGACCCGGTACGCGAAGGGCTCATGACCGTCGGGCACCAGTTGCCGGTATCCGCCACGAGGATCGGCAGTCCCGTGCGCGCGTGCCACGCGTCGAACCGGTCGGCGACCGCGTCGATCGCCGCCTGGTCGACGGCCGGGAAGCTCTGCAGGCTCAGCACGTCCACGTGGGCCGCGGCCGCGTCCAGCACCGGTTCCGGGATCCCCGCCCGCGTCCCGTAGCGGTCGCCGAGGACCAGGTGGTTCGGGTCGTGGCGGCGGATGGCCCGGGCCGAGACCCGGTAGTAGGCCTCCGCGATCTCCCCGAGCTCGCTCCGGGAATAGCCCGCGCCGGCCGGGTGCCGCGCCCACGCCGGCGCGTCGACGAGGAAGTAGCCGATCAGGTTCGGATCCTCCGGCCGGCACCGGGTCCGGGCCAGGTGGTCGCACCACTGCGCGAACGCCTCGGACCGAGGGTCGCGGTAGGCCGGGTGGCCGTTCCAGTGCTCGATCTCGGCCACCCGCAGAGACAGCGTGTAGGGCAGGCCGGCACCGGCCGCCTCGTCGTCGGGCAAACCGTCCGAGTGACCGAGATCGACCACGTCGTGCGTGGCCGACAGTCCACTGCCGCTGACGTACTCCGCGCTCCACCCCAGCGTGTTGAACCCCCACTCCGAAAGCTCCGGCACCACACCCTCATGCAGCCAACGCCGACGCGAGGACCCGTAACGCTCGGCAAACAGGCCCACGTTGTGCGGATACCGCAGATTCGTGTCGTCCGCATGGACGACACCGATGGACAAGAACGGATCTCCACCGGGCGTCATGAACCGCCACCGGGCCGAAACGTCCAGCGTGAAGTACCCGTGCGCGGCCATGCCGCTCCTCTCCCTGCGCATCCCGCCGACATCAACCTACGCCCCACAGTTCGCTCTCCCGAACCCGCAATATCTGCCCTGAGTTCCTGCTGAGGATCCCTCGGACACGCCGAACCCGCGGCAGGGTGCCGCCCTGGGGATCCTCGACTCCTGCCGGCCCCACCCCGGAGCCGGGGGCCCGCCCCATGGGGCACGTCGGCATGAACACCCAGACTACGAAGGGTAGTTACCGCCCCTGAACAAGGAGTACGTACGTGAACGGGAAGTCCCTGCCCTCGCGCCGCATCCGGCTCACGGCACTCGCCTTGACCTCGGCCGCCGCTCTCACTGCCGCCGTCACGACATGCTCGTCACCCGCAGCCACGACAGCGGAACACACCTCTCGCCCGGCCTGGCCGGGCGAGTTGACGGCGCTGGTCCAGCGGGACGTGGACGAGGGTGCCCCCGGCGTCGTCGTGCGCGTCGACGACGGCCGGGGACCGGCAGTCGAGATTGCCCGGCAGGCACCATGGTCCCGCAGAGACCACCGGCTGTCGGCGGGCGACCGCTTCAAGATGGGCTCCAACACGAAGACGATGGTCGCCACCGTGATCCTGCAACTGGCCGCCGCACACCGCCTCGCACTGTCCGACCCCGTCGACACATGGCTCCCCGGGCTCGTGCCCGACGGGCGGGCGATCACACTGCGGATGCTCCTGAACCACACCAGCGGCCTGTTCAACTACACCAACGACTCTGATGCACTGAAGGCGTTCACCGGCCAGGACGCGCGGCCGTGGACACCACAGGAACTGATCACGGCAGCCGTCCGCCACGCACCCCTCTTCTCCCCCGGCACCCGGTACTCCTACAGCAACACCAACTACATCGCGCTGGGCCTCGTGGCCGAGAAGGCCGGCGGACACAGCCTGGGAGACCTGATCCGCCGACGCATCACCGAACCGCTGCACCTGAAGAGCACCTACCTCGACACGGGGACGTCCCGGCCGGGCGCCCCGCGTCTCGCGCACGGGTACGAGCCCGATGCCGACCGTCTGGCGCCGTTGCTGCCGCCGGGCACTCCGGCAGGCACGGCCTTCGCGGGCCCCGCCCGGCCCGGCGGCAACGTCGACACCACGGAGATCGGCCTCAGTTCGGAGTGGGCAGCCGGGGCCATGGTCTCCACCGCCGCCGAATGGGCGCGCTTCGACGCCGCGTTGCTCTCGGGCAGGCTGCTCCCCGCGACCGAGCTACGGGAGATGCGCACCACGGTCCCGGAAGAGCCGACCATCAAGAACCGGTACGGACTCGGCCTGGAAAGGATCGTCACACCCTGCGGCACCGTCTGGGGCCACGTCGGCCAGGTACCGGGCTATTCCAGCGAGGACTACACCGACGCCACGGGCCGTCGCACGGTCTCGGTCTTCGCCTCCACGGTCTTCGGACTGGCCCGACCCGCGACGGGCGCCGCCGACCGGGCTGTGGTCGACGCCGCGGTCTGCGCCATGCTCGACCAACCCGTCCCCGGCAAGTCGGAGAGCGGACCGAGGACATGAAGGCACCGACGACGACGGCACGGGATATTCTGAAATTCCTGCCTGACCGGCCGAAGCGAGGTCGCCCGTGACCCCATCGACGGAGAAGACGCTCGCCCGCCTGGCCGACACGCTGCGTCGCGTGATCGGCGCCGACCGGGTCGTCACTTCCGGCCCCGGCTACGACGCTGCCGCAGCTCTGTGGAACGGCGCGGTCCGGCACCGTCCCGGCGTGATCGTCCGCTGTGCCGAACCGGCCCATGCCCAGGCGGCAGTTCTGGCCGCCCAGGAGTGCGGCGTGCCGCTGTCGGTGCGCGGCGGCGGTCATGACTGGGTCGGCCGGGCACTGGTCGACGGCGGTCTGACGATCGACCTGACCGGTCTGCGCCAGGTGCGGGTGGATCCGGCCTCGGCCGTGGCGGACGTGGGCGGCGGTGCGACAGCCGCCGATCTCGTCGGTGCCGCCCAGCCGTTCGGCCTCACCGCGGCGACCGGTGCCTGCGGCGCGGTCGGCATGGCAGGGCTGAGTCTCGGCGGCGGCTACGGGCCGCTGAGCGGACGGTTCGGACTGGCGCTGGACAATGTGCTGTCCGTGGACGTCGTGCTCGCCGACGGCTCATTGGTCACAGCCGATGCCGCGCAGGAACCTGAGCTGTTCTGGGCGTTGCGCGGCGGTGGTGGCAACTTCGGCGTGGTCACCTCGATGCGCGTCCGGCTCCACGCGGTGCCGACGCTCCTGTCCGGCACCCTCATGTTTCCCTGGCCGCAGGCGCCGGCGGTGCTGGCCCGGCTGGAGGGTCTCCTGCCGGACGGCCCGGACGAGTTGACCATACAGTGGGGCATCCTCACCGGCCCGGACGGAGCGCGCGTGGTCTTCGTCGCCCCGACCTGGAGCGGTGACGACGCCCGCGCGGGCGAACGCGCCCTGGAACGGCTGCAGGCTCTCGGCGAGCCCGTGTTCGTCCGGCTCGGCCCCACCACCATGCCCGACCTGCTGGCGGGCACCGATGCCGCGTTCCCCGCCGGCAGGCACGTCGAGATGCGCCATCGGACCGTCCCCGCACTCAACTCCGCGGTACGCGCGGCTTTCCAGGACGCGGGCAGCACCCTGACCTCGCCGCTGTCGGCCGTCAACCTGCACAGCCTGCACGGCGCCGCCGCCCGCGTGCCCGCGACCGACACGGCGTTCGGCGAGCGCACCCCGCACCTCATGGTGGAGATCATCGCCCTCTGGGAACCGGGCGATGCCGGAGAGCAGGGCCATCGCGCCTGGGCCCGTGGACTGTCCACGGCCCTCGAACCCGAGGCCCTGCCCGGCGGCTACGCCAACCTGCTCGCCCCCGATGAATACGAACAGATCGCGTACGCCTACGCGCCGAACACCGACCGGCTCCTCACGGCGAAGCGCCGCTTCGACCCCGACGGCGTCTTCCACGCCATACCGCTGCCGAACGGCACCGGGACGACAGCGTGAACGTCATCCCGATGCGCCGCCGACAGGTTCACCAGCGGGTGATGCCCATCGTCCGCGCCGCGTCGTGAATGGCGAGGTAGTGATAGGGCGTCATGCCCGACTGCTTGATCGGCGCAGTGAGGTCGTCGTGCCGGAACTCGTCCCGCGAGCAGGTCAGGAGGCTGGTTCCGTACCGCACGGGTACGGAACCGGTGCCGTGGACGGGATGGGACTTGGCCGCGGTCCGGCTGCCGGCGTGCGCCAGGATGCTCCGGGCCTGGTTGTACGCGGCGGCGCTGATCTGACTCGGGTTGGCCGGCACACGGGTGCCGAGAGTGTCTCGAGTGTCGAGGGCGCTGCGGATATCGAAACAAGGCACCCTCGCCGGCCGGTGGGGTGTGGCGTTGGCGGCGACGGCCGGTGAACCGGCAACTGCGAGAGCTGTAGCCGCGATTGCGGCGGCCAGTGCGGTGCGGAGCGCATTCTTCATGACGATGAGTCCTCACACTGGTGGATGGTGGCAATACGGGTTCGCGACGACAGGTCCGTCGGATGACGAATCATCGGCTGGGCCGTGCTGCATGCGGTGCAGGGAGCTCTTCGACGGCTTCACGGTCCAGTGGCGCGAGGTGTCTCCCGGGGGATGTCCTACCCTGGAGCTCTGGAGTCAAACGGAAAGCTTTTCCGTTTAACTCGACTGTACGGAAAGCCTTTCCGGTCACGCAAGAGGAGGAGCCCCGTGCCCGAGGACGCGTCACTGCCCGAAGCCTCCCCGGCCGCGCCGCGCCGGCGCGCCGACGCCCAACGCAACATCACCGCGTTGCTCAAGGCTGCGAAGGCGGTCTTCGACACCTCGGGGGTCGACGCACCCGCAAAGGAGATCACCGACCTGGCCGGGCTGGGAGTCGGGACGCTCTACCGTCACTTCCCTCAGCGCTCCGACCTCGTCAAGGCAGTGGTGCAGAGCAGCATCGACGCCTGCGCCGCTGCCGGACCACAGCTCGGCGCCTCACACGATCCGGTCACGGCACTGGTGAAGTGGATCCAGCGGTACACCCAACTCCTGGAGACCAAGCGGGGGCTTGCCTCAGCGCTGCACTCGGGCGACCCGGCCTACGCAGCCCTGCCCGGCTACTTCCTGCAGAAGCTCACCCCCGCCCTCGCCGCGCTGCTCGCCACCGCGGCGGCCGACGGCGCGATCCGCGACGACGTCGGCGCCCATGACCTGCTGTTCGCCATCGCCCATCTGTGCCTGCCCGCACCCGGTGGAGACTCCGAACACGGCACGCGCATGGTGGGCGTCCTGATCGACGGCCTGCGCAACGTCCCACAGCGGCAGTCGTGACCGCGGCCGTCTTCCCGCTTGCCGTACAGGGCGATTGCGGTGTCGAGGCGGGCGGCGGCTGGGGGAACACGTCGCACCGTTTGCCTCCTTGGCCGCCGCTGTGGATGTGCCCCGGCCACGGTGGGCATTGACACACTGGATGCGATGCCCCGTCTGTTCGCTGCCGGCCCGCGGCTGCCGCCCGCACTCACCCCGGACGTCGCCGCCACGCACGAACGACAGCGCGGGGTCTCGGCTCGGGAATCCGCCGCTGCCCTGTCCCGACACCACAGACCACGGCCCAAGGGGAACACATGACGTCGGCGAAGCAGCCAGCAAGCGATGTGACGATCCGCCCGCTCCAGGAGCGCGACCTCGAAGTCGCCGACCAGGTGATGCGAATGGCGTTCGGCACTTTTCTGGAGGCCCCGGATCCGATGCTTGTCTTCGGTGACGTGGATCTGGTCCGCCCACGGTTCGCGGCTGCGCCGGACTGGGCGTTCGCCGCTGAGCGCGAGGGAGAAGTGGTCGGCTCGAACTTTGCGACGCGCTGGGGCAGCTTCGGCTTCTTCGGCCCGCTGACGGTGCGGCCCGATCTGTGGGACCGGGGCATCGCGAGCCGGCTGATGGAGCCGATCGTCGAACTGATCGACAGCTGGCAGGTTCGTCAAGCAGGCTTGTTCACCTTCCCGCAGAGCACCAAGCACATCTGGCTCTACCAGAAGTTCGGTTTCTGGCCGCGACAGCTCACTCCCGTGATGGAAAAGGACGTCTCACCACCGGCCTCTCCGCCCCGGTTCACGACCTACTCGCAGACCGCCGGCCCGGAACGCCCTGGAGCCTTGAACGCCTGTCGTGACGTCACTCACGCGATCTTCGATGGTCTCGACGTCGAGCACGAAATCCGCGCCACGCATGACCAGTCCCTGGGCGACACCGTCTTGCTGGACGACGGGTCCGGGTTCGCGGTGTGCCACTGCGACACGGGCGAGGCCGGTACCGGCGCCTGCTTCGTGAAGTTCGGTGCGGTCCGGCCCGGCAGCAACGCCGCACAGCGCTTCGAACGACTGCTGGAGGCGTGCGAGCGACTGGCGGCGGACCGGGGCCTGCGCCGTATGGTCGCGGGCGTGAATGTCGCCCGCCACGACGCCTACCGCAGGATGCTGGAGCGGGGGTACAGGACATTCCTCCAAGGCGTGGTCATGCTCAATCCCGACGAGGACGGCTACTGCCGTGCCGACGCCTACGTCATCGACGACCTTCGGTGACCACCGCACGGCCGTTCCAGGACTGTCAATTACGGGATGACGACGAGCCGACCATCTCTGCCTCGACCGACGCCACCGAGATGACCCTCCGGGAAGTGGGCTCAGCCCAGCCGGGCCGTGATCATGTCGGCCACGGCTGCCATGCCTTCCGGCTTCGGGTGATACGGCGTGCGGCCGGACGGGACGTCGTACCGCTCCACCCATGGCGTGGCCGAACAGGCGTTGTGGCTGCTGCTGGCGCCGGCCACGTCGATCACGGTGGCCTGCTGGGCAGTTGCCGCCTGCTGGGTGGCCGACCGCAGACGGGCGGCCACGTGCCGCTCGAATCCGGCCTGTGCCGTGGTCAGCGGCACCCCGGAACAGCTTCCACCGGCCGGCAGGACCGTGAAGTAGTTGACCAGGAGCACCTGTGCATCCGGCGCGCGCCGGTGCACCGCGGCGACCACGTTGCCGATCTTGGTGTGCACGGTCTCGAGTGCCGCACCGATGGCGTCCTGGTCGACGGTGTCGCAGTGCGGGCGCTGGGTGTTCCGGCAGGAGTAGGCCATCAAACTGCCCAGGTAGTCCACGTCGTTGCCGCCGATGGTGACGGTGACCAGCCGGGTGTCGGCGGTGACCGCCGAGATCTGCGGCGCCTGGCCGTCCTGGCCGGTGGTGAGGATGTTCGCAGTGGTGGCGCCACTGCAGGTGACGTCGGTCAGCGCGAGACCGAGGCGGTCCGCGGCCCGACTGGCGTAGTTGTTCGCGGAGCGCCCGCACGCTGCCGGGCTGCCGGGCTTGGTCGGGGTGATGCCGGGGCCTGCGGCGAACGAGCTGCCCATGGCCACGTACTCGGCGCCCCGTGGCACGCCCGCGGGGGCCGCCTGTGCCGGGACGGCAGTGGTACCCGCGGTGAGGACCGAGGCGACACCGATCAGGGCCACCGCCCACAGGGCTTTCCCCCGCCGGCGTCCCTGTGCTGCGCGTACCGTCACTCAAGGCTCCTTCTGCTGCACCTGTGACGGGTGACAGCCTCGCCCGTCACAGGGTTGAACACGCTTCTGCTGTACAGCCTGCCTTCAAGGGTGCCGGAGGGAGGGGCAACGTGCGGCTGTGTCATGGAAATTGTGCCGGAGACCTGGGGCGATTCCCGGGCGTCACGCCCACGAACACCCCGAAGGGAGCCGGCATGGAGCCCCGCCCCCTCTCACTCTCGCCCTTGACCACCGAGGGAGGAAAGGCGGGGCACCACTGCCGGCACCGCCGGTCCTGACCGCCGGTTCGCCGTTTAGCCGCTCGTGGTCACGGCCTTGAGCTCGTCCAGCGATTCCCTCATCGACTGCGACAGCTCGCGTTCCTCGGACGCCGTGATCCAGCGCTCGAAGCCGACCTTGAAGACGGCGATTCCCACCTCGGCAGTCAGGCTCGCGGCCGGCTCCGCAACGCCTCGTCGGCGTAGGGTGGCGGTGAGTGCGGCCGAGATCGAGGCAAGCTTGATCAGCTCGCGCTCCCGGAGTTCCGCGTTCGCCGCTATGACGGCCTGTCGCTGCCGGGAGTACTCGCGGCGGTCGGCGAACATCTTGGAGACCGCCTCAAGCCCCGCCGCTATCGCGTCGATCGGCGCCGCGGATTCCGGGGCACCGGCGACCGCCTGCACGAACAGTTCCTCCAGCGAACGGGAGCCGGCGAACAGCACCTCGCGTTTGTCGGCGTAGTGCCGGAAGAAGGTCCGCTCCGTGAGGCCGGCCCGTCTGGCGATCTCCGCCACCGTGGTCTGCTCGTAGCCGCGCTCGCTATAGAGCTCCAACGCCGCTTTCGTCAGGCGTCCGCGCGCGTCCGGCTCCCATCTACCCATGTGTAGATCCTACTTGATGACAGCGACTGACATCAGATGCTAGGGTCGATGACAGTCGCTGACATCGACAGTTTGGGGTATTTCCCATGCGCATCTTCGTAACCGGCGCGTCCGGCTGGATCGGCTCCGCCGTCGTTCCCGCGCTCATCGACGCGGGACACCAGGTCGTCGGGCTCGCCCGGTCCGACACCTCCGCCGCCGCGCTCACCGCGGCCGGCGCGGAGGTCGTCCGCGGTACCGTCGACGACCTCACCGTGCTGCGGAATGCGGCCGCCGCGTCGGACGGGGTGATCCACCTCGCCTTCAAGCACGACATCGCCTTCACCGGCGACTTCCGGGGCGCTGCCGAGGCCGATCGCCGCGCCGTCGACACGTTCGGCGACGCACTCGCCGGCACAGACCGCCCCTTCGTCCTCGCCTCCGGCCTGTTCGGTCTCACGCCCGGGCGCGTGGCGACCGAGCGGGACATGCCCACGATCGACGGCTCGCCTATTTCGATCCGATCGGCCACCGCCCAGGCGGCGCTCGCACTCGCCTCGCGCGGCGTGCGCTCCTGCGTGGTGCGACTGTCTCCGACCTGTCACGGCGAAGGAGACAACGGCTTCATGGCGACCCTGGTCGCCATCGCCCGGGCCAGGGGCGTCTCCGGATACCTCGGCGACGGCGCCAATCACTGGCCGGCCGTCCACCGCCTCGACGCCGCACGGCTGTTCCGCCTGGCGGTCGAGAAGGCCCCCGCCGGCTCGGTGCTGCACGGTGTCGCGGAGGAGGGTGTCGCGATCCGCGACGTCGCCGAGGTGATCGGCCGTCACCTCGATGTGCCGGTGACCTCCGTGGCCCCCGAGGCTGCGGCCGAGCACTTCGCCTGGCTGAGCGCCTTCCTCGGCCTCGACGCCACAGCGTCGAACACCCTTACCCGCGACCTGCTGGACTGGGAACCGACCCACCCCGGCCTGCTCGAAGACCTCGACAAGGGCCACTACTTCCACACCCCTGCCACCAGCGCCTGATCAGCCACGGGCGGTGGGTCCGGCCGCTGTGAACGGCGGGCCCACCGCCCTCTTGGGCCGGGGCGAGGCTTACGCCGAGGGGCCTCCGGGTGTCCCGGGGCCGCCGGGGTCTCCGGGTGTCCCGGGTCCGCCGGGCGGCTCGGCCGCAGCGCTGGCCGGGTCCGGGTGGAGGTAGAAGATCTCGCCGGGGATCGGCGGGGCGCTCGGCTGGTCGTGACGCTGCACGATGGTGGCGTCGTCCGATTTCGAGTTGTGGTCGATGCTTGCGTACAGGCGCGTGGAGCGGTTCCGCAGCTCGGTCCGGTTCGGCCGGAACGGGTCGGGGTGGACCAGGGTCCAGTTCTGGGTGTCGGCCGTCGGGCCGCCCGGGGTCGGGGAGCCGTCCCTGCCGTGGCAGGTCCAGATGTTGAGGGCGTCGCCGGGCCGGGATTGCTGCCCCCTGTCGACGTCCAGGCACTTCTGGCTGCTGTAGCTGATCAAGCGGTACAGCGGGCTGGTGTCGATGCCCCCGTTCCGCAGCAGGCTCCACAACTGGTTGGTGGCACCGTTGGCGTGGTACTGGACGACGTGCGTCCCGTCGCCCAGGCGGTCCTGGTAGACGTCCAGGTTCAGGCCGCTCAGGGCCGAGGTCACGGTGAGGTCCTGTGCCCCGGCCGCGGCCTGCAGCGAACCGAAGTAGACGGGCCAGTGGTCACTGCCGCCGTTGGCCTGGACGGTGGCCTGCCAGTTCTGCGTCTGGATGTTGGAGACCATGTAGTCCAGTTCACCGCCACTTCGTTGGGTGGCCTGGCCGCTGTTGTATATACGGGATCCGGTCGGGAATTCGCCGAGGTTCTGCTGGTCTGGATCACGGTTGAAGTCCCCCAGAGCCACCCAGTTGGTGACGCTGCGCGTCGCCGCCGCGGCGGCGACCCTGCGCACCAGCGACGGCCCGTCGGCACCCCGTCCCCCGCCGTTCCGCCCGGCAGAGGCGTGGACACTGGCGAACAGGACGTTGTCGGCCTGGCGGACCAGACCGAGCCCGTCCCGGTACCTGCCGCCGATCTGCACGACCCGGTCGGCGCGGAACGAGGTGACCATTCCGACGTTCCGTGACGCCTGCGGGAGGATGTAGAGGTAGCGGTAGGTGTTGCGGGCGATCCTCCAGGAATAGACCTCGACGTTGCCGATCGAGCGCAGCTGTCGGACCCCCCGGGCCGGAACACTGGGCACTTCCTGAAGTGCCACTACGCTGTTGGTCTGCGCGATCGTGGCCACGCCGGCCCAGCGATCGCGCCCGTTCTCCATGTTCCAGGTGACCAGCCGGTGACTGTCGGGACTCGCCGCCTGCGCTGTGCCTCCTCCCACCACCAGCAGGCCGCCGAGCATCAGTGCGGTGGCGACGATGGCTGCTGCACGGCGCGGCCGTCTGTCGTGCGCCCGGATCGTGGGCGCCTCAGGCGGTCGCTTCGCCCGCCATCGGCGCAATAACATATGGAACTTCATGATTTGGGCTCTCCTTCATGAGGAGTTGTGAACTCCGCGACGATCGCGCGGAGCCGGTAGCCCACCGGCACCGGAAGGTGACGGGGCGCCCCGACTCCGACGCTAGGACCGGAACCGGCGAATCGGCTGCCCTCGCCGTACTTGGTAAGAGCCCTGTAATAAGCGCGGTTGGCCGGCGCCCCTGCGTGGCCACAGGTGAAGTCCCTCTGCGCACGGTGGGGGTGAGGCTGTCTCACCAGGCTTTGGAGCCCGGACGCCATCACCGAGTTGCTGACGCGGTCGTCGCGGCGGGCGGGGCTGTCGCCGGCGGTGTCCCCGCACATGCTGCGGCATGGGGCGGCCGGCAAGGTCGCGGACGCGGGCGGGAGTTCGGACGAGGTCGCCGCGTCACCGGGTCACGCGCGGACGGCCGACGCGGGGCGGCATCTCGACGGGGATCTGCGGGGCGGCGAGCTCGGGGTCATCGGTTCCACCTCGACCACTTGCCGCACTGGCAAGTAGTCGCTACATTCCTTATCAGCACATGCCGACTAGGAAAGTAGTCGAAGGAGGGGTCATGGGCCAGGGGGTATTCATGGACGGCGAGGACCGGCGGGCAGCGGAGGCTCTGGCGACGATCCAGCAGCACCAGGACCGGACCCGGCGGGCCGCCGACGTGCCGTGGTGGGTCTACGCGGCGACGTTCGTCCTGACCGCTGGGGTCATGGCGGCCAACGACTTCGTCAGTCTCAGCGGCGCAAAGCTGATCGCCGCAGTGGTCTTGGCCGCGCTTGCGGTCACGTTCGCGGTCACCTTCGTCACCGGGTCGTCACTGTTGGGTCGGGTGCGCGGGGTGGAGCCCCGGCAGTCGTTCAACCCGCGAGTGTTTCTCGCCGTAGCGATCGTCGGTGGGCTGAGCGCGGCGCTGATCTCCCGCTACGGCACCGGTGTGGCCAACCATGTCGCCGACTCGGTCGGCCTGGGTCACTACCCGAACACCGCATCGGGAGTGCTCTACGGTGCGGCGTTCACCGGGCTGTTCGCCCTGGGCCGAGTGCTGACCATGGCGTCCCAGCGGCGGGCGAACGGATGAGCGGCGCGGTCCCGCCGGGCCAGACACCAGGACTGGACCGGCTGTTGGATCCGACCAAACTGGCGATCATGTCGGCATTGTGCGCAGTGGAGTGGTGTGACTTCACCTTCCTGCGGGACGCGGTGTCGCTGTCGGACTCCGCACTGTCCAAACAATTGGCCACGCTGCGCAAGGAAGGGTACGTCGAGCAGCGGCGGACGTATCTTGGCCGGGTACCCAAGACCACAGCGCGAGCCACCGACGAAGGAAGACACCGATTTCTCCGGCACGTCGAGGCATTGCGGATGATCGTCGAGCAGACTCCGCGCCCGAAATCCGACCAGCCGACATAGCTCCAACGGGGCGCGAATAGCAGGCGTGCAGCGGTCACCCCGGTCGGCGCGTCGAGAGGGTCAGTGGGTTCATGTAGTCGCGGAAGTGCGTCACCATGCCCTCGCGGCGGGTGATGAACCAGACGCAGCGGATGTCGACCGGGGTTCCATCGACGGTCCGGTGATGGTGGCCTTCGCCCTCGATGATGACCTCGTCGCCGATCTCGTGCAGGCGAACGTTGTCGAAGGAGCCGAAACGGAGGCGCCCTTCGGTCAGATCGAAGACCTGACGCAATCGGGCGGCGATCGCCTCTCGGCCCTCGATCCGATTCACCTGACCCTCTGGCGCGAAGGGGAACTCATGTACGGCGTCGGGGGCGTAGATCCTCGCCCAGCCGTCGACGTCGCCGGCCGCAAGGCAGCCGAACGCGTCGGCGAGCCATTCGGGAAGAACGGACGTAGGCGCCATGGGGCCCTCCGTCAGAATTTCGGACTGTGAGTCCACAACACTCTAGCGATACTTCGGACGCTGCGTCCGCAACGAGGGCGCGGAGAGGCCGGCCCCCGGTTCCCTCCGCGCTCGTGCTCGCCGCCACCGACACGCTCTTCGCCGAAGCCGACGCCCCGGGCACGGTCACGATGGACGCGATCGCTGCTGCGGCCGGCGTCGGGAAGGGGACCCTGTTCCGGGCCTTCGGCAGTCGCGACGGCCTCCTGGACGCACTGTCGGACGCGAAGTTCACGCCCGTGCGCGAGGCCGTGGAGGGACAAGAGCCGCCGCTCGGATCCCGGGCACCGGCACGCGAACGGATCACCGCGTTGCTTGACGCGCTACTCGGCTTCAAGCTGGAGAACCGCCACCTCATCCGCGCGCGCGAGACTGCCTCCACCGGCGTACTGCGGACCGAGCGCTACCGGTGGACGCAGGGCACCCTGCGGAATCTGATCGAAGACGCCGCGCCCGGGGCGACGGGGGGCAATGCCGGGCATGCCGCCCACGTCCTGCTCGCGGGGCGACGCCCGCGCCTTCGAAAGCGCGGTGCCACGTGGACCAGCGGAGCCGAAGGAGTTCAACGGCGAACGCGACCAGGCTTGCCCTCCACGCCACGGCTTCACCGCTCGCACCGCCAACTCCCGGCGCCCGGGAGTGAGCTGACGCTGCACGGCACGTTCCGGTCAGGTCTCCTGGGTCATCAGGACCGCTTCTCCCCGTGCAACGGCTCCCCTGTCGCAGGCTGCCCGGGAGCGCAGCCCGTCCCCCGATCCGCCGGCGCGCGGTCTCCCGCCGTGGCGCGGCGGGCGCGCAGCAGCGGCCCCGTCATGACGGTGGTCAGTACCGCCATCACCACGAGGATCGAGTAGAACGCCTCGTCGATGAAGTGCAGTTGGAGCCCCACGGTGAGGATGACCACCTCGGTGAGCCCGCGGGTGTTCATCAGCACCGAGACGGTCATCGCCTCCTGTCGGGGCAGCCCGGCCGCGACGGCGCCCAGGCCGGCGCCGGCCATCTTCGTGGCGACGGCGACCGCCAGCATCACCGCGAGCCCGCCGAGTTGTGAGGCGCGGAACGTGGTCAGGTCGACGCGGTTGCCGGCGATCACGAAGTACACGGGGAGCAGGATCTGGGTGGCCGACTTCTCCAGCCCGTCCATGACCGCCACCCGCATCCGCTCCCCGCCGCCGTCGCGAGGCATGATCGCGCCGAAGGCGAACGCCCCGAAGACGAAGTGGACGCCGAGCCATTCGGTGGCCGCGCAGGAGGCCATGAGCCCGGCGACCACCACGACCACAGCGGTCACCGCCTCCGGCGCCCTGCGTGCACCGCCCCGCAGGAGCCGGGCGGCGAGCGGCCGGACCCCCCACAGCAGCAGCCCGAGGTAGACCGGCAGGAATGCCATGCGCCAGGAAGCAGCCGCGGTGAAGAGCCCGGCGACGACGGCGAGGCAGGCCCAGGCGATCAGGTCGTTCACGCCCGCGGCGGCCATGGCGATCCGGCCGACGGGGGTGCGGTTGAGCTGCTGGTCGGCGAGGATCCGCGCCAGGACCGGGAAGGCGGTGACGGACAGAGCCACGCCGGTGAACAGCACGAATCCCGGTGTGCCCGAGGGCGCGTGGCCCGCCGCGTACGGCAGTGCCGCGAGGCAGCCGCCGGCCAGGGGCAGCAGTACCGAACCGGCCGCCACGTACAGCGCCGTACGGCCGCTGCCGCGCAGGAACGCCGGGTCCATCTCGTAGCCGATGACGAACATGAACAGGGCCAGGCCGACGTTGGCCAGCGCCCCGAGGAGGGGCTGGACCTCGTCGTACGGCACGGCGTCCCGCCAACCCCAGGTGTGGGACAGCAGCGTCGAGCCGAGCAGGACGCCGGCGACGATCTCGCCCACCACGGCGGGCTGCCCCAGCCTGCGGGCGCCTGCGCCGCACAGCCGGGCCACGCCGAGCACGACGGCCAGGGCCAGGAAGAAGTACGCGGTCTGGTCGCCCATCACCGCGTCCTGGCGTCGGTGACGGGCTCGGCGGGCCGGTTGAGGACGGCCCGGCCGATGAGGTCGCGCATCACCTCGCTGGGGCCGGCGGCGATGGTGGCGGCGCGGGCGTCGCGCTGGGTGCGGGCCGCGAAGGAGGTCTCCGCGTAGCCGTGCGAACCCTGCAGTTGCAGGGCGGTGTCGGCCAGTCGGCAGGCCAGCTCGGTGGTGTGCAGTTTGGCCATGGAGCATTCCAGAGCGGGGAGTTCGCCCTGCTCGTACAGCCACGCGGCGTGGTGCACGAGGTGCCGTGCGGCCGCCAGTTCGGTGGCCAGGTCGGCGACGCGGTGCACGAGTGCCTGCTTGCGGGCGAGAGCCTCACCGCCGACGTCGCGGGCGCGCAGGAATGCGCTCAGCTCGTCCAGGCTGCGGTCCATGCCGCCGAGCGCCAGGGTGGCGGCGACGAGGCGTTCGAGTTGCAGCCCGCGCATGAGGTAGTAGAAGCCGTTGCCGAGGCGGCCGATGAGCCGGTCGGCGGGGACCCGCACCGCATCGAGGGTGACGCCGGCCGTGCCGGCCGAGCGCCAGCCGAGGGTGCGCTGCGGGGTGCGGGAGACGCCGGGCAGGTCGGTGTCGACCACGAGCAGGGACAGCCCGGTCGCGCCGCGGTGCCCGGCCGCGGCGGCGCCGGTGCGCACCGCCGTGACGAGGAAGTCGGCGGTCATGCCGTTGCTGACCATCGACTTGGTGCCGTCGACGACGAAGTGCTCGCCGTCCCGGACGGCCGTGGTGCCGAGCCCCGACAGGTCGGCTCCGGCACCCGGTTCGGTGATCGCCAGGGCGGCCAGGCGCTCGCCCCGGACGGCGGGTGCCAGGTACTCCTGGCACAGGTCGTGGCCGCCGACCTGGGAGAGGTAGTGGGTGGCCATGTAGGCGTGGACGGAGACGGCGGCCCGCAGCCCGCCGAATCCGGTGCGGCCGAGTTCCTCCAGGAAGACGACGGAGGTGAACAGGTCGCGTTCGCCGCCGCCGGCCGCACGCGGGTGCAGCAGTCCCAAGTAGCCGCGCTCGCCGAGGAGTTTCCACACGGGGGCGGGCACGGTGTCGTGTTCCTCCCAGCGGGCGGCGTACGGCAGCACCTCGGCGGCCAGGAAGGCGCGGACCTCCTCGCGGAAGGCGGCGTGGGTGTCGTCGAAATAGGGTGACCTCACGATCTGTTGCTCCTTTGCCGCTCCGCCAGGCACAGCGTGATCTCGTCGTCGAGCAGTCCGAGCAGGTCCCGGGCACGTTCGTGCAGGAAGAAGTGGCCGCCGTCGATGCGGTGGCCGCGGAAGCCGTGCGGCGCGAGGGTGCGCCAGGCGGCCACCGCGTCCGGCGGGGCCACGTCGTCGTGCGCGCCCCAGAAGACGGTGACGGGCACGGGCAGCGGGTCCGGTGCCGGGTGGGCCCAGGTCTCGGCGAGACGGATGTCCGCGCGGAGCATCGGGTCGAGCACGGCCATCAGGCGGGGGTCGGCGAGGACGTCCTCGGGCGTGCCGGCCAGTCTGCCGAGTTCCGCGCGGAACCTGTCCGTCGGCAGCTCGTGGATGGCCGGCAGGGCACGCGGCACGTGCGGCGCGCGGCATCCGGACAGCAGGACCCGGTCGGGCGGCCGGGCCGGGGAGCGTACGACGGTCTCGTAGACCAGCATCGCGCCCATGCTGTGCCCGAACAGCAGGTAGGGGGAGGCGACTTGCTCCTCGAGCGCGGCGGCGAAGTCCCGGGCCAGCGACGGCCAGTCCTGCGCGGGCCGCTCCCGCAGCCGGTTCTCCCGCCCCGGCAGCCGTACGGCGACCAGTTCGGTGTCGGCGGGGAGTTGTGCGGCCCACGGCCGGTACACCCCGGCTCCGGATCCGGCGTAGGGGGCGCAGACCAGTCTGAGGCGTGCGTCGGGCCGGGGCAGCGGGCGGTGGAACCAGCGTCCGGACTCCGCGGTGCGTGTCCCGGCGCTCACGTTCATGTCCGGCTCCTGTCGGGCTGCCGCTGCGGCGCGGGGCGCGGGGCGGGTCGGTGGCGGGGGTGCGTCACAAGAGCGGTGCCCAGGCCGGCGAGCAGGCCCCAGAAGGCCGACCCGATGCCGAGCAGGGTCACCCCGGAGGCGGTGGCGAGGAAGGTGACCACGGCGGGCTCGCGCCACCGCTCGTCCTTGAGCGCGCCGTTGAGGGAACCGCCGATGGTGCCCAGCAGGCCCAGCCCGGCGATGCCCGCGACCAGGGCCGGAGGCAGGGCGGTGAGCAACGAGCCCACGGCTCCGCCGAAGATGCCGACGCACAGGTAGAAGACGCCGGCCCAGACGGCCGCCGTGTAGCGGCGGCCGGGGTCCTCGTGGGCCTCACGGCCGGTGCAGATGGCGGCCGTGATGGCGGCGAGGTTCAGTCCGAAGCAGCCGAACGGCGCGAGGAGCAGGTTGACGCCGCCGGTCCAGCCGACCAGCGGGGACACCGGCGCGTTGTAGCCGTCGTTGCGCAGCACGGCCACGCCGGGCAGGTTCTGCGAGGCCATGGTCACCACGAACAGCGGCAGGCCCACGCTGATCAGCACCTGCCAGGAGAAGTCCGGGGCGGTGAACACGGGTGCGGCGACCGCGAACCGCACCCCGCCCAGATGCAGCGAGCCCCGGACGGCCGCCGCGGCCAGTCCCGCGGCCAGCGCCGTGATGACGGCGTAGCGGGGCAGCCAGCGGCGCGAGAGAAGATAGACCGCGAACATCGGGAAGACCACGGCGAAGTCGCCGTGCATGCTGCTGAACAGGCGGGTGCCGAACTCGAGGAGCACGCCCGCGAGCAGTCCGGATGCCAGGGGCACGGGGATGCGGCTCATGCCCCGCTCGAACCAGCCGGTCACCCCGCACAGGGTGATGAGTGCCGCGGAGAGCAGGAAGGCGCCGACGGCCTGCGCCATGCTCGCTCCGTGCAGACCGGTGGCCATCAGTGCCGCGCCCGGCGTCGACCAGGCGGTGACCACGGGCATCCGGTACCGCAGGGACAGGCCGATGCAGGTCACGCCCATGCCGACGCCGAGGGCCAGCATCCAGGAGGTGAGCTGGGCCTGGGTGGCGCCGGCGGCCCTGGCCGCGCTGAAGACGATCGCCGCCGAGCTGGTGATGCCCACCACGACGGCGACGAGGCCGGCCGCGACGGCGGACGGGGGCGCGGCCTGCCTCAGCCGGTGGTGCAGGGAGTTCATGTGTGCGCTGTCCTTTCGGGTTCTCCACTCGACTCGACGGCGGCGGCCAGCGCGCCGAAGGTGCTGTCGGTGAAGATCAGGTCGGGGGTGAGGGCGTCCTCACCGAGTTCGCTCTCCAAGGTCGCCATCAGACGCACGGCGGTCAGGGAATCGCCGCCGAGGTCGAAGAAGTCCGCGTCCGGCCGTACCGCGTCCGGGCCGAACAGCTCCGTCCAGATGCGGGCGAGCACGGCGACCCGCGGGGAGGCGGAGAGAGTCCGCTCCCCCGCGGGCTCGTGGTCGTCGGTGCGGGTGAGGTCGGCGGTGAGGGTGTAGTGGCTGGGCGGTACTGCCGAGGGCAGGCGCCGCGCGGTCAGTTCGCGCAGTTCCTCCTCCAGCCGGCGCAGGGTCGGGCCGCCGGTGGGTGCGGCGGGGGATGCGGGCGCGGTGCCGGCGCCGGAGCGCCGGGCGTAGACGTTGTGGCAGGGGGTGCGGACCAGCCGGGGGTCCTGTTCCGTCGTGACCGTGAAGCCGCGGTGGCGCAGTTGCGCGAGGACGGCCGCGAGGCGTCCGTCGATGTCGTGGACCTCCATCACGATCCGCTCGATGCGCGGCCACACGGTCTCGTCGATCCCGTCGAGGACCTCGGCCTCGGCCTTCTCCACGTCGATCTTCAGCAGGTCGATGCGGGCGAGGCCGTGCTCGTGGGCGACGGCGGTGAGGGTGGTCACGGGGACCCGGCGGGTCTGCGCGGTCATCCGGTCGGCCGCCAGCCGGTCCAGGTGCTCGCCCTGGCGCGCGTTCTGCCCGGTCAGCAAGTAGCCCTTGAGCACGTCGAGGTCTTCGTCCGCGTCCGCGAACCGGCCCGACATGACGCTGTTGTTGGGGTAGAAGGTGAAGGTGGTCTCGCCCTCGGCGCTGCCCAGTGCGGTGCGCAGCACGGTGGCGTCCACGTCGTGCAGTTCGGCGTTGAGTGCGACGGCGTCGGCGAGTTCGGCGGCCGGTTCGACGGCGATGATCCGGGCGCCGGGACTCTGCCGGGCGACACGGAGCGTGAACATGCCGATGTTCGCCCCGACGTCCACCACGACGGCACCGCCGGGCAGGGTGATGCCGTGCCGGAAGTAGGCGTTGTCGGTGAAGATCTCGCGGTGGAGGAACTCGGTCTCGCTGCGGTTGAGGCCGGCCACCCGTATCTCGCCCGCGGGTTCGTGCCAGCCGAGGCCGCCGAGCCGGTCCGCCGCCTCCAGGGCGGCGGACCGGTGCAGCACCCGGGCCGCGACGGGGTCGGCCAGCAGCCGGGCGTGCCCGCCCCGGCCGTGGGGGCCGTCGGTGACGACCGCGTCGGCCACCGCGGGATGTTCCCTGAGCACCTCGGCCAGCCGCTCGTTCCGGGTGCTGTCGGCGATCTCGTTCATGTGCCCTTCCGGTCGGAGACGGTCACGGTGTGCAGGAACTCCTTTGCCAGGGCGACCAGTTCGCCCCCCGCGTCGAAGGCGGTGAGATGGTCGCCGTCGGGTAGGGTGCGCAGCTCGGCCCGGGGCAGGTGCCGGGCGACGTACGCCGAGCCGGCGGGGTGGGCGGTGGTGTCCCGGTCGCTGGTGACGACGAGGGCCGGCTGGGGGGCGTCGAGCAGCCGACGGCAGTCGGCGGACATGATGGCGCCGTTCAGCAGGCCGTAGCGGTGGAGGAGTTCGGGGGTGGCGTAGGGGTGGATGAGGTAGTGGGCGATGTCCGGGCGCAGCCCCTCCAGGGTGCTGGGCCGGTTCAGCAGCCGGTGCATGGCGGCCGCCTGGGGGCGGCCCCGGGCGACCATGGTCAGCAGTGACTCGACGTCGCGCTGGTGGGCCGTCTTCGGGGCCTCGCCGCCGAGTTCGTAGTCGCCGTGCCACAGGCTCAGGGAGCTGATCCGGTCCGACCGGGCGGCGGCCGCGAGGGCGACCACCGCTCCCCCGCACAGCCCGAGCGCGTGGGCGTGGCCGATGCCGAATCCGTCGAGGACGGCCAGCACGTCCTCGCTCTGGGCGTCGAGCGTGTGGGCGGCCGGCTCGCCGAGTCCGGTGCCGTCGTCCGGTGCGAACAGGCCGCGGCTCTCCCAGGTCACGACGCGGTGCTCCGGGGAGAGGGCGGCCAGCCACTTCGCCGCGAGACCGACGGGCATGCCGCAGGCGGTGACGACGGCGACCGCCGGGGCGTCCTCGGGGCCGGCGGCCCAGCACCGCAGCGGTGTGCCGTCGCGGGCGGGCACGACCACGGCGGGCCCGGGGAAGGCGGAGAGGGCCGACCGTGCCGCCTGCTTCGGCTCGTCGCCGGCCGTGGCACCGGGTGCGCGCAGCGCCAGCCGCCGGCTGACGGCGAGTTCCGTCGCGGTCAGCCGGTCGGGCTCGCCCACCGCCTCCACCTCGGGCAGGCCGAGGGCGGAGGCGAGCTGGTCGAGCAGCTTCTGCGCGGACGGCAGTCCCCCTGCGGCGAGCGGCGCGGCGGGCGCCACCCGTATCCGCTGCGGCACGGCGCGCAGGATCGACGCCGTGTCCAGCAGGGCACGGGCGAGCCCGGTCGGCGAACCGTCATCGGGCGCGGTGGCGCCTGTGGGTTCCCTCCGCATCACACCCCCGCCGGGGGCCGGGTGACGAAGGGGTGGTCGCGGGTGGTGCGCTCGGCCCGCCGGTTGTGGCCGTAGGCGTCCTCACCGCTGACCAGCACCGCGCCGTACCGGTCGAGGGCGACCCGGCCGCCGTACTCCTCGATCGCGGCGGTGCCGGGGTAGATCTCCACGGAGGTGGGCACGTAGCGGGCGGCGAAGCCCATGCGCATGTCCCGGGTACGGCCTTGGTGCGGGTGGGAGGCGTGCATGAGCGTGGACCAGAACATGATGAACTGGCCCGCCCGCATCTCCATGGAGACGGCCCGGGATTCGTCGGGCTTCCAGTCTGGGTCGATCTGCAGTTCGCGGTAATCGTAGCCGAAGAAGCCGCGCCGGATGCCGCCCTTGTCGACGCTGGTGTTCCGCTCGGGCGCGTAGTGCATGCGCTTGGTCTCGTCGTAGTGCATGGTGCGGTGCGTGCCGGGGATGAACTGCAGGCAGCCCATCTCGGCGCTGGCCTCGGTGAAGGCGCACCACACCGTGATCGTGCCGCCGAAGTCGGAGCCGCCGGGCCACTGGATCTGCGGTGTGCCGGAGGCGTTGGCGAACGTGTCCGCCTGGTGCCAGTCGGTGCCTTCGTCGCCCGGGTGCTTGGGGAAGAACTCGGTACGCCAGCACAGCACATCGGGGCCCAGGACGGAGGCGACGCGGTGCACGATCTCCGGCCGGGTGATGTGGTCGGCCAGGAACGGGTGGTCGAGGTGACGGTCGTAATTGGAGATGTTCGTCGCCGCCGACACGGCGGCGTCCTCGCTGTAGACGGCGGCGCTGCGGTCGAGGAGTTCCAGCCGGGTACGTCCCCACGTCTTCTTGATCTCGTCCGGTTCGTACAGCGTGAAGGGCCCCGCGTAACCGTTGCGGTGGAAGGCGGCGACGTCGTCGGGGCTCAGGGAGAAGGCGGGTTGCGCGGTCATATGTCCTTCTGGGGTAGGTGCGGTGCGGCGGGCCGGTGTGCCCGGGGTGAGGGCGTGGGTGCCGTGGCGGACACGGCGGAGTCGACGTGGCGGGCCAGGGTGGCCACCGTCGCGCCGTCGATCAGCACGGTGATGTCGAGATCCGTGCCGAACTCCTCGTTGGTCCGGGCGAACATGCGCAGCAGGGAGAGCGAGGTACCGCCGAGGTCGAAGAATTCGGTGTCGCGGCCGACCTCCGGCAGCTCCAGGACGGACTGCCAGATCGTCACGATCCGCCGCTCGGTGTCGGTGAGTCCGGCGGCTTCGCCGGTGTCGACGGCGACCGGGGCGAAGGCCGCCTCGGCGCTCGGCTCCGGCAGCCGGCTCTTGTCGACCTTGCCGTTGAGGGTGAGCGGCAGCTCGGGCAGGACGACGTACGCCGAGGGGCGCATGTGCGGGGGCAGGGCGGTCGCGGCGCGTTCGCCGAGCCGGGGGGCGAGGACGTCCGCCGGGGTGCCGGAGGCGACGTAGGCGAGGACTCGCACGTCGCCCTCGCCGTAGCCGTGGGCCATGGCCACCGCGGCGGAGACGTCGGCCTCCCCGAGGAGGACGGCCTCGATCTCCCCGGGCTCGACCCGGTAGCCGCGGATCTTCATCTGGTCGTCGGTGCGGCCGAGATAGCCGTAGCCGCCGTCGGGCAGCGCCACCACGCGGTCCCCGGTGCGATAGCAGCGCCGTACCGTGCCGTCGGGGACGGGGAGTTCGAGGAAGCGGTCCTTGTCGAGTGCGGTACGGCCCAGATATCCACGGGCCAGCCCCGCTCCGGACAGGTACAGCTCTCCCGGGGTGCCCTCGGCGGCCGGTCTGCCGCCCTCGTCGAACACGTGGAAGGCGAGGTCCGGCAACGGCACCCCGATCGGGCTGATGCCGGAAGCAGCGGTGTCGGCGGCGGTGAGCGGGCGGTACGAGGCGTGCACGGTGGTCTCGGTGATGCCGTACATGTTGACCAGGCGCGGGTGTTCGCCGCCGTGCCGGTCGAGCCAGCCGCGCAGCCCGGCAGGTTCGAGCCGTTCGCCGCCGAGGACCACCACGCGCAGAGCGGTCAGCGGCTGCTCGGCCTGTTCGTCGGCCGCGGCCAGCCGGGCGAACGCCGACGGCGTCTGGTTGAGGATCGTCACCTGTTGAGCACGGAGCAGTTCATGCAGCGTCTGCGGCGAACGCGCGGCCGCCTGCGGGACGATGACGAGCCGCCCGCCGAACAGCAGCGCGCCCCAGAACTCCCAGACGGAGAAGTCGAAGGCCGTGGAGTGGAACAGCGTCCAGACGTCGTTCTCGTCGAAGCCGAACCAGTCGCGTGTGACGTCGAAGAGCCGCACGACGTTGCGGTGCTCCACCTGGACGCCCTTGGGCAGGCCGGTGGATCCGGAGGTGTAGATGACGTAGGCCAGGTCGTCCGCGGCAGCCCCGGCAGGCTCCGGTCCGGCGCCGGAGTCGGAGTCGTCGAGTACGACGAGTTCGACAGCCAAGTCGCCTGACTGATCGGCGAGTTCGGACGTCGTGACGAGGTGGGTGATACTGCTGTCCTTGAGAGTCCAGGCGATCCGCTCCTCGGGATAGCCGGGGTCCACGGGTACGTAGGCGGCACCTGACGTGAGGATGCCGAGCAGGCCGACCGCGAGCCCACTGGTGCGCGGGACCATCAGGCCGACCAGGGAGCCGGTTCCGGCTCCCGCGTCCTGCAGGCGCCGGGCGACCGCGCCGGCCCGGCGGTTGAGCTCCTGGTAGGTCAGTTCTCGGTCGTCGGCCGTCACTGCCACCCGGTCGGGGAAGCGGGCGACGACGCCTTTGAACAAATCGACGAGTGTGTGTTGCCCTGACTGCACTCTGGATCCATCCTGATTGACGGAACGAAAGGCGGCGCGTGGGCCCGACGAGGCAGGAACGCGCCAAAGCGCGACGGTTTTGAGGCGGGCGCGCCACGAGATGGGCCGGTGTCCCGTTCACGTTCCGAGCGGGCTCCTCGGCCACGATTGCGCATCTTCCTGCATCTTCATCGAGCCGCACCGCCCGTGCAAGCAGCACAATGATGCGCTTCGCCCCGTATCGCGAGCCGCGCATTTTCGGAACATGCCTTTGCACATGCGTCTGACGTGCGGTTTCGAGTCGCCTCTCGCAAGACGATCCATGGCGGGCTGCAATTCAAGCCACTTGCCAACCTGGCCGGATCGACGTCGCGTTGACATGCGGGTCAACCCGACGGAAGAGGCAAATCCGCTGGCCGTCGGGGTGCCGGCCGGGATCGGCCGGTGCGTCTTGAGTCTCGCGTCCGCCCACCGTCATGACTGAACTTGTCCGGTCGGCAGTTGTGATTGTTGTCCGGTCAACTTCTAGGTGGGGCAGACGGATCTCTTCCGGGGTGGCGCCCTTCGTGATACTCGGCCGGATGCGGCTCACCCCGTGCACCGCCGATCCCGGAACCGGCCACGACCAGAACACCGGCCGAACACCCTTCGCGGCCTCCATCATCGGCTCTCCCGACGCCCTGGCAGTGCGCTGCACGGATCGGCACGCCCGGCGCCCCTCGTCCGGGGCCCGGCTCCTCCGGGCGCTACGGCGCGGGCCGGCCCCGCGTGAGCCGTTCCCCCAGACACGACAGCACGGTGACGATGCTGAAGCCGGCCCCCAGGGCACAGACCCCGGGCCAGCCGGCATGCGACCACACGACGGAGGTGAGCGCGGAACCGGTCACTCCGCCGAAGAAGTACGTGGTCATGTAGACGGAGTTGAGCCTGCTGCGCGCCTGCGGATCGAGCGCGTAGACGACATTCTGATTGCTGATGTGCACCGCCTGCACGGCCAGGTCGAGCACCAGGACGCCGGCGAGCAGCCAGGCGAGCGCGTGCCCGCCGGCGGCCAGGAGGGCCCAGGATGCCGTCAGCAGCACCGCGCCGCCACCCGTCACGGTGTGGACCAGCCCCCGGTCGGCCAGCCGCCCCGCGGCCGACGCCGCGGCCGAACCCGCGGCACCGGCCAGGCCCATCAGTCCGATGGCCGAGGTGGACCAGCCGTAGCCGGGACCCGACAGCAGGAAGGTCAGCGAGACCCAGAGCACCGTGAACGCACCGAAGCTCGACGCGCCGGTCAGGGTGCGCCACCGCAGTACCGGATGGTGGCGCCACAGCCGGGCCATCGAGCGGAACGCGGAGCCGTAGGAGACGCGTTCGGCGGCGGGGAAGAGCGGCAGGACGCGCCGCAACAACGCTGCCATCACCAGCATCAGCGTGGCGTTCACCCAGTAGACCGTGCGCCAGCCGCCGAGTTCCGCGAGGCCGCCCGCGGCCGTCCGGGCCAGCAGGATGCCCAGCAGCAGTCCGGCCATGACGGTGCCCACGGCCCGGCCGCGTGCCCCGGGAGCCGCCATGGTGGCCGCGAACGGCACCATGACCTGCGCGCCCACCGAGCACAGCCCGGTCAGGGCGAGGCCGGCGAACAGCAGCGCGGTGTCCGGCGCCGCGGCGGTACAGGCGAGGCCGACAGCGGTCGTCGCGCACAACGTGACGGTGAGCCGCCGCCGTTCCAGCAGATCGCCCAGTGGCACCAGGAGTACCAGTCCGCACACATAGCCGACCTGGCTCACGGTGACCACGAGAGCGGCGGTCCCGGAACCCATGCCGAAGCGGTGGGCGATGACGTCCAGCAGCGGCTGGGAGAAGTAGTTCCCGGCCACGGACAGACCGGTCGCGACCGCCATCAGCAGCAGCGTGCCCCGGGAGAGGAAACCGGTGTCGTCGGGTCTGGTGTCCTGTGCGGCGGCCGTCATGCGGGTAACCCTCGGCCATCAGGTGCGGGGACCATGCGCAGTGTGTGCCTTTCCCTCGTTTACCAGGTCACAGGAAGGGCTGCCGGGCAGGCGAAGAAACTGTCGTCCGCCTTGCGCACTTCGTGCGGCGGCACGGCGAGCCGCAGTCCCGGCAACCGCTCGAAGAGCGTCTCATAGGCCATCGCCAGGACCTCTGTGGCCAGCGCCGAGCCGAGGCAGAAATGCGGGCCGGCGCCGAAGAAGACCGAGCCCTTTTCCTCCCGGTGTATGTCGAAGACGCCGGGGGCGGCGAATGCCCGGGGATCGTGCGCGGCGGCGAGCGCGGAGGTGATCACCCCTTCGCCCTGGGACACCAGGACGCCGTGCCGTTCGACGTCCTCCAGAGCCACTCTGGGGAAGTTGGTGATGCCATTGTTGTGGTAGCGCAGCACCTCCCGCACCGCCTCCGGCCACAGCCCGGGATCGCGTCTGCAGTCCGCCAACTGGTCACCGTGGAGCAGCAACGTCATGATGCCCACCGTCAGCGGCGGGACGAGCGGGTCGGTGACGTTCATCAGCAGCAGGCCCACAGTGCCCACGGCCTCCTGGCGGCTGACGGTCCCGGCACGAGCGGCCCGCGCCAGCGCCGCCACCAGTCCTTCCGTGTCCTCCACCGAGTCGTCGGCCCGGTCCACCAGGCGAGCGGCGAGGTCACCGACGGCGGCAGTGGCCGAGGCGATCTGCTCCGGGGTGCCGAGCAGGTCCAACTGCTCGCGGATGCGCTCTTGCGTCCAGGCGTGCTCCTCGCGGCTGATGCCCATCACATCACCGGCGAACCGGGCCACAAGCGGTTCGCTGAACTCCGCGACCAGGTCCGCGCCGGCTCCCGAGCGCTCCATGCGGTCGAGCAGATCGAGCGCGTGCCGCCGTGCCATGGAGCGCCATGCCTGCGCCGCGTGGCGGGTGAAGGCGGAGCCCACGACGGTACGCAATCGGGTGTGGTCGGAGCCCTCCATGTTGAACAGGGATCCCGCGACCGAGGTGAGGTCGTCCCCGGCCATCCGCGGAGCCCCGGCGAAGACCAGGTCCCGGGAGAACCGGGGGTCGCACATCACGAAGCGGACGTCTTCGTACCGGGTGACCAGCCAGAGCCGCCTCCCGCTCGGCATCCGAACGGGGCACACCGGGCGGTGGTCCCGCAACTCTGCCAGGACCGGGGGGATCGTGAACAGAGGGCCTGGCGGAAAGTCCTGAGGCACTTTCAGGACCTCCGCCTCGGGTATGTCGTCGACGGCCATGTTTCCCCCTTGTGACGGCGCTGTTGCCGCTGGGTCACTCTAGGAGGACAGGCGAAGGGCAGCGAGGCCCGTTTCACGTCAACACACCCGCGGTCAAAAGAGGTTGTCGGGTCCAGGTGGGGCCACTGGGTGGGAGGCACGAACGTTGAAATTCCCCTGTCCGCCTTCGCATTCCAGCAGTACCACGGCAGCCGGGCGGTGTCGGCGGGCACAGCGGAGCCCAAGCGGGACGGATCGCGTGCAGGCAAAGGAAGAACCACATGATCATCAGGAATGCGTTCAGCAGCGGACGGTCCGTGACCCGACCCCCGATCATCAATCGGTGATTCCTGCGGCGCGGTCACGCCGGTCGTCGGCCTCGGCACGCTGAGCGGCGCTCAGGCGGGTACCGAGATGGCCGTTCTCGACGAGAGTTGCGAGGGTGTCCATGACGATGCGCGCGCCGAGCTGGGACGTGCAGTCCGCGACGTCGTAGGGCGGAGAGATCTCCACCAGGTCCATCCCCACCAATCCCGGCTGAGCGGCCATGCGCACGGCCTTCAGTGCCTCGCGAGGGGACATTCCCCCGGGTTCGGGCGTGCCGGTGCCGGGGGCGTAGCCGGGGTCGACGACATCGATGTCGAAGGAGAGGTAGACGGCGTCGACGTCCTTCCATGCGATTTCGAGGGCGATCTCCATGGCGTGCCGGACGCCGAATTCCTCGACGTCGAACATGGTGATGACCGTGGTGTCGCGCTCTTCGGCGACCTGGACGCCGGAATGGTTGCCGATCCAGCCGCCGATTCCGATCTGCACGAGATTCGCCGCCGGCACGTTCGGCAGGTCCGTCGCATGGGACCAGTGCGTGGTGTGCATGCGCTCGTCCATCGTCGTGATGGCGGTGTCGATGTGCCGGTCGAAATGGATGATCCCCAGCTTGCCGTCGATACGCTTGGCCAGGGCCTTCGCGTCCGGATAGCCGATGCTGTGGTCGCCTCCGATGATCACGGGGAAGGCACCTGCGTCCAGAATGTGGGAGATACCGAGGTCGACCTGGTCGAAGGTCTTCTCGATGTTGGCCGGTATGACGAAGATGTCCCCGGCGTCGCCGATGCTGATCTCCTCCAGGAGGTCCATGCCGAGATCGGGGCTGTAGGAGTCGTAGAGGGCCGAGATGCGCCGCACGGCCTGTGGGCCGAAGCGCGCTCCGGAGCGGTAGGTGGTGCCCATGTCGAACGGAGCGCCCACCACAGCCACGTCGTAGCGGCCTATATCGCGGATGTTCTCGACATACGGCGACTTCAGGAAGGTCGTGACTCCCGCGAACATCGGGTCCAGGCCACGGGAGAACAGTGAGATGTTGCGGTCCTTGACCGACCTCGCCGCCTCCAGTCCGAGGTCCAGCCCGCGTTCGACCATCTCGCGCCGTTTGACCCCGGGCACGTCTTTCAAACGTCGCCGGGCGCGCATACCGGAAAGGCTCGCCCGCTTCGCCGCGATGACGTCCGGCTTTCCCCCTCGATCCGCCGGTTCGGGACCGGGACGCATCGGATTGCGGTGATGGCGTTCGTCTCTCGGACACCGGTGACCCATCGGGAGTTCCTTCCACGACGCCGGGCGCCGAGATGGCGGCCCTGACAACTGGTGCACCTCTGCATTCCAGGCTAATACCGCGCCGACGATCACAGGGCCGCCGCCGTCAAGGCTTCAACAACTTCCGGAGGGGCCCGCCCACGCGGCCAGAGCCGCACCCACCTCGGCCGGAGAACGGCCACTGGTCGTGAACTCCCTGGTAACAACACGACGGAGTTCGTACGCGTCCTCGAGCGCGTTCTCGATCCGGCCCCGGTCCCAGCCGCGCCCGGTGAGGCGGGCCCGCCTGTCGGCGTCGTCGCAGTCGAGCCGCGCCCAGACGGCTTCCGGCAGGTCGGGGTCCGCCGCGGTCGACACCGCCCGCGTCCATTCGTCCGGCGACAGAGGGCACATGACCAGTACGGGCCTGCCCGCACGCAGCAGCATGGTGATGACCTTCAGCCACAACTCGTTGTAGCCGGGCCACGCCGGGCTCGCTGCGGAGGAGGCGATGTCGATGCCCAGCAGGCTGCTGACGGGGGCGAGCAGTTCGTCGAAGTCGACTGCGGCGAACGGGCACTTCGCCAAGTGTGCGAGCACGGTGGACTTCCCGGCGCCCGGGGCGCCGGTCACGAGGTGGAGCATCGGCATGCCGGACCTTCCCTGGGTGTCGAAGCCGTCGGGCAGGGCCGCAGCGACTGCGCCCGTCCGGGCCGTCACACAGAGGCAGATCGACGACGCCAAAGCCAGTGAAGGGCTTACCCAGATCGGCCGGGCGTGTGGTGGCCAATCTGGATGACGAACTCCTCGTCGTTACGGCTGGGCAGACGCGAACGGCCTCCCGCCCGCTGAGAGTTCAGGCCGGTCAGAAGGGCCGCTGCGTCTCTGACATTCACGCTCCGGTCGACTTCATCCCCGCAGCAGTCAACCCTGTCCTCTTGACGAGCCTCGCGGGCGCAGCGGCCTGCCGCCCACAGCCGGCGTGAGCTCCCCGAGCACCGGTCACATCAGCCTTTGACCAGCGACTTCAACGGGAGGGTGCACACCGGGGACAACAGTGGGCGTGCACCCCCGCACCCGCAGGGTCAGCGGGTGGTGGCGCGGGCCGCGCGGCGCAGCCGGACGCGGGCCGGGTCCTGCGTGGGGTGGGCGGCCGCCCCGGCGGGCTTGTCGGGGTGGCGCCGCACGAACAGGGTCACGGTGACGCCCTCGGTGAAGCCGTTGCGGCGCATCAGGGCCGCCGACGCCTGGTTGCCGGTTTCCACGTCGGTGATGATCCGGGAGGCGCCGGCCGCGAAGAGCGCGGCGCAGCACCGCTCCACGAGCGCGCTCGCGACGCCCTTGCCCTGCGCCCGTTCGTCCAGCGCGATCCATTCGAGATAGCCCCAGTCCTCGCGCTCGTCGTAGGAGAGCGATCCGAGGACGAAGCCGAGCAGCCCGTCCTCGTCCACGGCGACCCAGCACGCCTCCGGCTGCGCGTCCCAGTGCACGGCGACCGAGGACAGCGACCACGAGGTGTACGGCATGGCGTCCACGTCGTAGGCGCGGTAGCCGAGGTTCAGAACGCCGTCCAGGTGGGACAGCTGCATGGGAATGATGTCGACATGATCCGTGGGCTTCATAGGCAAATCATGACATAAGGCTTCATTCGGCTTTGTATGCCTCTGCAGTCACTCGCCCGTCGACGGCCCCGGTACCCGCTCCGGGCGGGCGGGCCCGGCAGCAGGTCCCGCAGCCGGTGGCGGGAACAGTGCCCGGACGGTTTCGGTGGCCAGGTCGCGCAGCCAGGTGTGGGCGCGGTCGTCGTCGTAGCGTCGGTGCCACAGCAGGTACAGCGGGACGTCCGGCATCTGCAGCGGCAGCGGCAGCGTGGTCAGGCCCAGTGCGTCCCGGGCCGCGCGGGTGACCGCGTCGGGAAGGGTGACCACCAGGTCGGTGCCGAGGGCGAGTTGCAGCGCGGTGGCGACGGCGGGGCCGGAGGCGACGACGCGGCGTTCGTGACCGCACGCCGCCAGGGCGTCGTCGATCGGGTCGCGCAGGCGGCCGCGCCGCGAGACCGTGAAGTGTTCGGCGGCCGCGTAGCGCTCGATGTCCGGTCGGCCTTCGGTGAGCGGGTGGCCGGGCCGGACGGCGACGACGAGCCGGTCGCGGGCGACGAGGCGGTGGCGGATGTCGGGGAGGGGGGGGGGGGAGCGCCGGCCGGCCGGCGCTGGATTCGAGGTCGACCTCGCCCCGTCGCAACTCGGGGGAATCCGTGCCGGGTTCGGCGGGCAGGCACAACTGGACGCCGGGGGCCTGGCGGTGGACGGCCGCGATCAGGGCGGTGCCGCACGCGGCGGTCAGGGCGTCGTGCCAGCGCACGGTGAACACCCGCTCCAGAGCCGCCAGATCGACTTCCGGCCGCGCGGACAGAAGCTCGTGGGCCTGCTGCACGAGGGTGTGGACCTGTGCACGCATGGCCAGCGCGCGCGTGGTGGGGACCATGCTGCGGCCGGTGCGGACCAGGATCTGGTCACCGGTGGCCTTGCGGATACGGCCCAGGGAGCGGCTCATCGCCGGTGCGGTGACGTGGAGACGGGCTGCGGCACCGGCGACACTGCCCTCTTCCAGCAACGCGTCCAGAGCCGTGAGCAGGTTCAGGTCCAATTGCATGCGAGTAACTCTACGAGTGCCGAGCATGCACTTGTTGACACTCGCAAGGCGGCCTACCTTCGACGTGCGGGCGCGGGCGAAGCCGCCCCGCATCGACTTGGATCCGGGGAGCCTGCCATGAGCACAGCCCTGCCCTTCGACGCCGGCACGACGCTCATGTCCGACGTGACCGCCGCGGTGCGGACCGCCGGCCTCACGCTCCGCGACCGCTGCACCCCGCACGCCCGCGGCGTGAGCCTGAGCGAGGTCGTCGAGGAGATCCACGCCAACGACGCCGCCGTGCTGGAGGTGCTGCGGGAGCCGCTGCTGCGGGCCCGGCGGGGATCGCAGTGGGCCGAGGACGAGCTGGCCGGCGGCGCGCTCCCGCCCGGGGAGTGGTGGGTCGTCGACCCCGCCGAGGGCAACATCAACCACGTCCACGCCATGCCGGACTGGGCCGTCACCGCCACCCTGGTCCGCGACAACCGGCCGGTCCTCACCGTCGTCCACCTGCCGCTCACCGGCGACACCTACACCGCCGTCGCCGGCGGCGGCGCCCGCCTGGGCGACCGGCCCCTGAAGGTGTCCGCCAAGACCGACCTGGGCGCATCGCTCGTCGGCACCGGCCAGGCCAGGCCCGGCGAGGACAAGCACACCTTCCGGCAGATCGGCGAATCGGTCACCGCCATGCTCGAAGGCGGACTCGTCGTGCGGGTGTCCGTTCCCGCCACGCTGCAGCTCATCCACGTCGCCGCCGGGCGCATGGACGCGTTCTGGCAGTTCTCCGACGTCCGTTCCGGCCTGGTCGCCGGCGCCCTGCTGGTCTCCGAGGCCGGAGGCACCGTCACCGATCTGGCGGGCGAGCCCTGGAGCACGGGCAGCCGCGACTTCCTGGCCGCCGCCCCCGGCATCCACGCCGCCGCCCTCGCGCTCCTGTCGCCGATCGCCTGACCGCGAAGCGGCCCGTTCCCGTTCGTCCCACCCGAGACCGCAAGGAGCATCGCCCCATGAGCAGCATCGGCATCCTGGGCGCGGGCCGCGTCGGCGCCAACCTCGCCGGCAAGCTCGCCGCAACCGGACACCACATCGTCCTCGGCCGCCGGAGCCCGAAGGAGGAGACCGCGGCGACCGGCATCTCCTTCGCCGACCTGCGCACCGCCGCCCGCACCGCGGACATCGTGTTCAACGCGACGCCCGGCGACACCGCCCTGGACCGTCTCGCCGGCCTGCGCACCGAACTCGCCGGAAAGATCCTCGTCGACGTCGCCAACGCCACCCGCGACGCCGACGACGGCCTGCCCGGCGACCTGTGCTACCCCGGCAGCAGCCTCGCCGAGCAGCTCCAGGCCGCGCTGCCCGACACCCGCGTGGTCAAGACCCTCAACACCATGCTGTTCATGGTCATGACCGCCCCCGAAACCCTGGCCACCCCGCCCACCGTCTATCTCTCGGGCAACGACGAAGACGCGAAGAAGACCGTCACCGGGCTGCTCGGCGACCTGGGCTGGCAGCCCGCATGGATCGAGGACCTCGGCGACATCACCACGGCCCGCGCCACCGAGGCCCTGGTCCTGGTGGTCCCCCACATCCTGCGCCGACACGGCTTCCAGCCCTTCGCCGTCTCCCTCGCCCGCTGACTCCACTGCGTAACGCCGACGGCCGGACCACGCGTTGGTGTTCGGACGGTGCCCGGCGGGCACGCTGGAGGTGCCCAGCCGGTTGTCGTGTCGAGGGAGCTGACCTTGTTGGATCCGCATGGCCGGACAGTTCACACAGCCGGCCTCGACCAGGCCGATCTTGCCGCGATCAACGACGCCCTGGCCCTCGTCGAGTCGGCGGACGCACGCGCTGTCGTGCGGGATCTGCTGCCCCGCCTCACGGAAAGGGAGTTGGACTCCATCGCCGCGCACTGCGACGTGGCTCATGCCGCCGCGCTGGTCTTCCCGCCCTCGCCCGGCGGACTGACCGCAGGCCTCCGGGCCGATGGCTTCACGGTCGGTGACGCCATCCCCAGCGTGGTGGTGCGAGAACGGCTGAGCCGGCGCTACGGTGTGCCGGTCGCCGCGCTGGACGTCACGATCCTGCATGCACAAGTGCCGACCGCAGGTCAACGGCCGCGTGAGATAGAGCTGTTCGTTCTGGAGACGGCGCCGGGGGCGGAGCTGTGCGGGATTGCCGCCAGGGAACGGGTGGAGCGGAATGAGTCCCATCTCGCTCTCGAGGTGAGGGAACCGGACGGCGTGGTGCTGGCGGGATTGCGCACGCTCCTCGCCGACCACGGTGGACTGGCTGCCGACGGCGGCGGCTACAACGCCGTCGAGGACTGCACCGTGCTGTACTTCCTCGGTGCGGACAAGCGCCTGGAACTTCGGTCCCGCGGCCACCACCGGACGGTCCTGGACGCACACCGGGGCGCCGAGCCGGCCGATCCGGCGAAACAGCTGCTGGAGCTGATGACCGGGGCCTGGACGACCCAGGCCATCGCGGTGGCCGCCGGGCTGGGGCTGGCCGACCAGTTGCCCGCGGCCGGCTCCGTCGCCGAGCTGGCCGGCCGCCTCGCCGTCGATCCGGCCGGCCTGACCCGCCTGCTGCGCTACCTCGCAGCCGTCGGGGTGGTCACTCCCGTCGGCGACTTCTACGGGCTCACGGAGCTCGGCGCGCTGCTCCGGCAGGACGCCCGCCACTCTCTGCGCTCCCTGGCACTGCTGTACGGCGGGCCGTTCTACCAGTCCTTCGGAGAGCTGAGCCACGCCGTCCGCACCGGAACGGAGGCGTTCAAGGAGCTCTTCGGCAAGGGACACTTCGACTACTTCGCCGAACGACCCGGCCTGGCCGAACTGTTCGGCTCCGCGATGGCAGCCAGCGGGGCGATGTTCGAGCCGATACCCCGACTCTTCGACTTCTCTGACACCCGCGTGGTGGTGGACGTCGCCGGGGGCAACGGGCAGTTGCTCGGTCTGGTTCTCGCCCACGCGCCACATCTGCGAGGCGTGCTCTTCGAGCAGGCACACGTGCTGGAGGGCGCACGCCGGCACCTGGCCGGTGCGGGCTGTGCCGACCGTTGTTCCTTCACGGCCGGCGACTTCACCCTCGCAGTGCCGGAGGACGGGGACGTCTACCTGCTGTCACGTGTCCTGCACGATTGGGACGACGAGCAGTGCCTGACCATCCTGCGTCGCTGCGCCGAGAGCATGCGGGAGGAATCCCATCTCCTTCTGGTGGAGCGTCTGTTGCCCGACGCCGGGATGCCGTCCCTGGCAGTGGCCTGGGATCTGCACATGATGTGCAACGTGGGCGGCCAGGAGCGGACGGTCGGCCACTACGAATGCCTCCTGACATCCGCCGGATTCGAACTGCTCTCGGTCCAGGGCCTGCCGCTGGACGGCAACTTGCTGCACGCCCGCCGGCGGGGGTGACAGGCGGTACCGGTGCAGGAAAGGATCCACACATGGCGGTCACGGTCCACGACTATCTCGTCGCTCCCTCGGAAGCCACCGCCGAGGGACGCGACCGTAGGACACTGCCGGAGATCTTCGCCGCTGTCGTCGACGCGCACGGCGATGCTCCGGCCGTTGTCGGTTGCGGCGAACCACGGCCGTGGTCGCAGTGGCGCACCGAGTCCCGCTCCCTGGCCGCGGGCCTGCAGAGCTGGGGCATCGGCGTGGGCGACGTGGTCGCCGTCCACCTTCCGAACTGCTGGGAATTCCTGGTCGCCCACACCGCGGTGGCCGAGGCCGGGGCGGTACTCCTGCCGCTCCATCTCGCCTACGGTGAGCGGGATCTGCTGACGTTGATGCGGCGGGCGGCAGCCCGCGTGCTCGTCCTGCCGGCCAACCACCGGCAGGTGGACGGTGTCGCGCTGGGCCGGCGGCTGCTGGAGCAGCTGGACTCGCTCGAACGCGTGCTGGTCGTCGGGGAGGCCCGGCCATCGTCGGCAAGGCAGGACACCGGCATCGTCCCGTACAACGCGCTCGTCGACGGCCACCGCCGGACATCTCCCCGGCGCGTGGAGCTGACGGCCGAGATGCCGTTCGCCCTGCTGCCCTCGTCGGGCACCACCTCGAACCGTCCCAAGCTCTGTCTGCACAGCCACGCCACACTGTTGTCGAACGCCGCGACGGTGGCCCGGGACGGCGGCGCGAGCGGCAGCGACACCATCGTGAGCGCCGGCCCGTTCACCCACCTCTTCGGCCTGCTGTCCATCCACCTGGCGCTGCTCACCGGAAGTCGGCAGGCCCTGCTGCCGCAGTGGGACGCCGCGGCCTTCCGCGCGCTCGCCGACCGCACCGCAGCGAACGTACTGTTCGCGGTACCGGCCCAACTGCGGGATCTGGCAGCGGCATTGCGCGATGACCCTGCACCCTCCGGGCTGCACCTGCGCCAGGTGCGCACGGGCGGCGCGGCGGTGCCCGGTCCGCTCGTGACGGACCTGCGCCGGCTGACCGGGGCGTCCGTCGTCGTCCAGTGGGGCATGTCGGAGCTGGGCGCGGGTACCGTGACCGGGCCCGACGACCCGCCGGAGGCCGCCGCTGGAAGTATCGGCCGCCCGCTGCTCGGCTGCGAGGCGCACGTCGTGGACGAGACGGGCTCCGTCTGCCGCGACGGCATCACCGGTCAACTGCAGTACCGAGGCCCCCACATGTTCCTCGGCTATCTCGGGGACCCCGAGCGGACCCGGGAGAGCTTCACCCCGGACGGCTGGCTGCGCACCGGGGACCTGGCCCGCCGGAACGCCGACGGCACCTTCACCTACCAGGGCCGTGACGCGGAAGTGATCAACGTCGGTGGAGTGAAGGTCAGCGCCTCCGACATCGAGGCCATGCTCGGCGATCTGCCGCAGTTCTCGGCGCTGGCCGTCACCGCCCGCCCCGACGCCCGGCTCGGCCACTACCCCTGCCTGGTCGCCGCCCTGCGCCCCGGGGCCGCCATCGGCCTGGAGGAGGTACGGGCCCACCTGACGGCCAAGGGCGCGGCCGAGTACCAGCAGCCGCTGGAGCTGCTCCTGGTCGACGAGGTACCGCTCACCCCCACCGGAAAGATCGCCCGCGCCCGCGTGACCGAACTGCTCGCCCGCCGCCCGCAGTCGGGCACCGCCCTTCCCGAATACGAACGGCACCACGCCGCACTGGAGTTGATCCACCAGCAGCTTGCCCGTCTCCTGCCGGCCGATGCGCCGGGCGACCCCGCGCCACAGAGGACGTTCCGGGAATCGGGCATCGGCTCGCTCGCCGCGGTACGTCTGGCCGTGAGCCTGTCGGAAGCGACCGGACTGGTGCTGCCCACGACCGTCGTCTTCGACCACCCGACGCCCGGGGAACTGGCCCGTCACCTGGTCGCCCTCGCCGAGGGGAGCCCGCCGCAGCCGCAGAACGAACGGGACGAACCGCACACCGCACCGGCACCCGCCGGCCACGACCCGGTCGTGATCACCGGCATCGGCTGCCGCTTCCCCGGCGACGTCCGCTCCCCCGAGGACCTGTGGCAGCTGCTCGTCGACGGCCGGGAGACGGTCGCCCCCTTTCCGGACGACCGCGGCTGGGACCTCGACCGGCTCCGGCACCCGGACCCCGCCCGCCCCGGGCGCTCCAGCACGCACCACGGCCACTTCCTCGCCGGAGCCGCCGAGTTCGACGCCCGTTTCTTCGGCATATCGCCCCGCGAAGCACTGGCCATGGACCCCCAGCAGCGGCTGTTGCTGGAGACGAGCTGGGAGGCGCTGGAGAGCGCAGGCCTCGACCCCACCGCGCTGCGCGGCTCCGACACCGCGGTCTTCGTCGGCCTGATGGCGCCGGACTACGCACCCCGGCTGACCGAGGCCCCCGAGCACTTCGACGGCCTGCTGCTCACCGGGAACGCGGCGAGCGTCGCCTCCGGACGCATCGCCTACACCCTCGGTCTGACCGGGCCCGCGCTCACGGTCGACACCGCCTGCTCCTCCTCCCTGGTCGCCGTGCACCTCGCGGTCCAGGCGCTGCGCCGCGGCGAGTGCTCCCTGGCCCTGGCCGGCGGCGCGACCGTGATGGCCACCCCCGCCTCCTTCGTGGACTTCAGCCGCCAGGGAGCCCTTGCACCCGACGGCCGGTGCAAGGCGTTCGCGGCCGGGGCCGACGGCGCGGCGTGGGCGGAGGGAGCGGGCGTGCTGGTACTGGAACGGCTCTCCCACGCGCGACGGCACGGGCACCCGGTCCTCGCCGTGATCGCCGGTTCGGCCGTGAACCAGGACGGCGCGAGCAACGGCCTGACCGCGCCCAACGGGCGCGCGCAGCAGCACGTGATCCAGCAGGCGCTGACCGACGCGGAGTTGACGTCAAGCCAGATCGATGCGGTCGAGGCGCACGGAACGGGCACTCCGCTGGGCGACCGGATCGAGGCCGGGGCGCTGCAGGCCGTGTACGGCACCGACCGCGCCGAGGGCCGGCCGCTGTGGCTGGGCTCGGTCAAGTCCAACATCGGACACACCCAGGCCGCCGCCGGGATCGCCGGCATCATCAAGACCGTCCAGGCACTGCGGCACAGCCTGCTGCCGCGCACCCTGCACACCGACCTGCCGTCCCCGCCCGAGGCCGGGGAGACCGGCAGCGTGCGGCTGCTGCTCACGCCCCGGCCCTGGCCGCGCTCCGGCCGGATCCGCAGGGCCGGAGTGTCGGCCTTCGGCATCAGCGGCACCAACGCCCACATGATCCTGGAAGAGGCCCCCGTCGAGGTTCCCGCCGAGGACGGAGGACAGCCGAAGGACGACCGGCCGCTGCCCTGGGTACTGTCCGCCCGCAGCGCCCCCACCCTGCGCGACATGGCATCCCGGCTGCTGCCGCTCGCCGAGTCGGCCGATCTGTTCCACGCGGGCCGGGCCTTGGCCACGTCCCGGCCGTCGACCTTCGAGCACCGTGCGGTGGTCGTCGCACGACAACGGACCGAACTGCTCGCCGGTTTGCGCGGCATCGCCGACGGCACCCTGCCCGCCCACGCGGCCGTCGGCACGGCCCGTCCCCAGGGAGGCGGCACCGTCTTCGTCTTCCCCGGACAGGGCTCCCAGTGGGAGGGCATGGCAGCGGACCTGCTGACCGAATCCGAGGTGTTCGCCCGGTCATTGGCCGCATGCGACGAGGCCCTTGCACCGCACGTCGACTGGTCCGTGCGCGCCGTGCTGCGCGGGGAGGCCGGCCAGCCGCCTCTGAGCCGCGTCGACGTCACACAGACGTCCCTGTTCGCCGTGATGATCGCGCTCAGCGAGCTGTGGCAGTCACTGGGCGTGGTGCCGGACGCCGTGGTCGGGCACAGTCAGGGGGAGATCGCCGCCGCCTGTGTGTCCGGCGCCCTGTCGCTGGAGGACGCGGCGAAGGTCGTCGCCCGGCGGGCCGCAGCCGTCCGGGAGCTGCCACAGGGCCGGATGGCGGCCGTCGCCCTGTCCAGGGACCACGTGCCCGCTCATCTGGACACCGGCCGGGGCGTGTTGTCGATCGCGGCCGACAACGGCCCCGGCTCGACCGTGATTTCGGGTGACCCCGATGCCGTCACCGCCCTGCTCGACGAACTCGGTGACCGGGGCGTGCGAGCGACCGGCCTCGCCGTCGACTACGCCTCCCACAGCGCCCACGTGGACAGCCTCCAGGGGCACCTGGCGAAGGCGCTCGACGGCCTCGAACCCCGCCCCGCACGGATGCGGTTCTTCTCCACCGTCGAACCGGGCCCGCTGGACACCACGCGGCTGACCTCGGAGTACTGGTACCGCAACCTCCGCCGCCCGGTCGAGTTCCACAAGGCGGTCCGCGCGCTGCTGGAAGGCGGCTTCTCCCGCTTCATCGAGATCAGCCCCCACCCGGCCCTCACCCACTCCGTCCTGGACACCGCCGAGTCGGCCGGCAGGTCCGTCTCCGTGGTGGGCAGCCTCCGGCGGGGCGAGGGCGACCGACGGCGCTTTCTGCTCTCCGCGGCGGAGGCCTACTGCGACGGAGTTCCGGTGGCCTGGAAGAAGCTCTTCACCGGCCGCGCAGCCCATCACGTGGAACTGCCTCCCTACCCGTTCCGGCGCGAGCGCCACTGGCTCCCGTCCGGGGCCGTCCCGGCCCGCCAGGACGTCGACGAAGTTCCGCTCCCGGACAGCGAATCCGTCCTCCTGACGCTCATACGCAACCACGCCGCAGTCGTCCTCGGGTTCCACGACGGCGGACAGGTCGGCCCGGACACGGCGTTCGCCGAGATCGGCACGGGGTCGCTCGCCGCAGCCGAGCTGCGCGCCCGGCTGACGCGCGCACTCGGCCTCGCCCTGCCCTCCACCGTCGTCCTCGATCACCGCACGCCCCGGGCACTGGGCACCCACCTGTGGCGCCTCCTGCGCGACCAGCGGCACGTGGAACTGCCGGACACCCTCGACGCCCTGTACCGGCATGCCTGTCTGACCGGGGAAGGCCGGGCCGCGGTCGAGCTGATCAGCGCAGCGGCTCGCCTGCGCCGCACGTTCGGCGCCGAGTCCGCACCGGAGAACACGCCCCGCCCCGTCCGGCTCGGACCGGCCGGAGGCGGTCCCCCGCTGCTGTGCTTCCCCTCACTGCTCCCGGCCTCGGGACCGCACGAATACGCCCGTCTCGCCGAGGCGTTGCACGGCGACCACCAGGTGCTCGCGCTCCCGCAGCCCGGTTTCGCCGAGGAGGAGCCCCTCCCCCGCGACCTCGACGCCCTGACCACCGCGCACGCGATGGCAGTCGGCCGCTGCACCGGCGAGGTGCCGTTCCTCCTGTGCGGGCACTCGTCCGGCGGGCTGATCGCGCACGCCGTCGCCACGCGGCTCGCGGAACAGGGCCGCGCCGCAAGCGGCTTGGTCCTGCTGGACACGCCGTGGCCCGACCGAGCCTTCCGGGACGAGGTGCTGCCCCACGCCCTCGGCCGCGCAGCCGTACGACAGCAGGCCTTCACGGAGCACGGCATCCCGGCCCACCGGCTCACCGCCGCCGGCGGCCATCTTCGCCTGCTGGACGGCTGGGAACCCGCACCGGCCGGTACGTCCACGCTCCTGCTGCGCCCGCGGCAGGCCGACCCCGGGTTCACGGAGGGCGACCGCTGGTCCCGTCCCTGGCAGCTGCCGCACACCGAACGCACCGTCCCAGGCGATCACTTCACCATGCTGGACGCCCACGCCACCGCGGTGGCCGATGCCATACGAACGTGGTGGGCCGGGATCACGGATGCGCCCTGCTAGCCCCCTAGCCCCCCTGCCCATCCTCAGTGCCCAGGAGTACCGGTCATGGCCGACGACGACCTCACGAAGCTGTTCACAGACGTGTTCTTCTCGCAGCCGCACCCCACCGACGGGCCGTCGCCGGCCTCGCCCTACTCGGGGCTGCGCTACCTCCAGTCCCGGCTCGGCGACCGGCAACCGCTCCTGACGAACCCCATCCGACTCCGGACCGTGCTGGAACTGAGCGCGATGGCGGACACCCGCCTGTTCTTCGCCATGCTCCTGCACCACTGCATGGCCCTCGGCCCCGCACTCGACTTCGGCGCCCCGCCCGAGGACGTGGCCGCCCTGGCCTCCGGGCAGTGGATCGGCGCCGCCCTGATGGACGAACGCGCCCACGGCAACAGCAGCTCCGCCATCCGCACCCAGGCGGTCTTCGACGCGGCCACCCGCGAGTTCGTCCTGCACACCCCGACCCCCGAGGCCGCCAAGCAGCCGAACACCGCAGGACTGGACGGCTTCGCCAAACTGGCCGTGGTCAGCGCGCGCCTCCTGACCGGCGGCACCGATCGCGGGACCGCGCTCTTCCTCGTCCCCCTGCGCGACGAGAACGGACCGTGCGAGGGCGTCACGATCGAGCCGTTCGCACCGAACGCGCCGCTCCCCATGGACTTCGCCAAGGTCCGGTTCGACCGGGTCCGGGTGCCCTACCGCAGGTGGCTCGGCGACGGCGCGTCCATCGCCGACGACGGGTCCTTCCACGACCCGCTGGACGGGCCCGAGTCCCGCAGCCGACGCAGCGTCGGCATGAGCCGCTTCGCCTTCGGTGCGGTCACGGCGGGCCTGGCCGCGACCGCGCGGGCGAGCACAGCCCTCGCGCTCACCCACGCCCGCCACCGCCGCACCAACGACCGCCTGGCCGGCGACATCGTGGCCATCGCCCATCTCAACCAGCAGCGCCTCCTGTTCGGCGCGGCGGCCGACGCGCTGGCCGCCACCGCGGTCGCCCACCGGACGACCGCACGCAGCTGGCACATTCCGCCCGGCGGCGGCCTCGGCACCGGGCCTTCGGCCGCCGAGATGCGCACACTGTCACTGAACAAGGTCGCCGTCGCCGAACTCGCGGACACCGCCGTCTCCCGCTGCCGCGCGGCATCCGGTTCGCTCAGCTTCTTCCCGGAACACCGGATGATCGGATACCAGGCCCTGACCACGGCCTTCCAAGCGGGCGGCGGCGACAACCGGCTCATCCTGCTCGATGCCGCCTGGTCGATGGCCACCGGCCCGGAGTACAGGCCGCCGGACGAGGAGTCCGTGCCCGACGACTGGTCACGCCTCTTCCGCGCCGGCGAGCGTCTCCTGCACGCCGAACTCGTCTCGGCCCTGCGGACCGACGGCGACCAGGCCGTCCGCTTCGAGTCCTGGAACGCCCGGACCGAACTGGCCGAGCGCCTCGCCCGGGCCCACGCGACGCGCACCACGGCCGAGGCCCTGCGCGAGACGTTGTGCGCCTCGGACTCGGACTCCCCCGACGCTGCCCAGCCCCTGCTCCGCGACTTGTACCGGCTCCACTGCCTGCAGCAGGCAACGCCCCACACCGGCTGGTACCTCGCACACGGACTCCTCACGCCGCAGCAGGTCCTCGCGCTGCCCGAGCGGATCAACGAAATCTGCCGTCGTCTCCTCCCCCACGCCGAAGCCCTGACCGAGCTGCTGGACGTCCCGGCCGGGCTCCTCCTCACGGTCCGCTGACGGCCGGGAAGGACACGTCAGCCGCGGCTGTGATCACTCAACGGGTCGCTCAGGCGGTCACCGTCCACGCGGGTTCCGGCCTGCTTGATCTGGCGGAGGACGGGGCTGATCTCCATGGCCTCGACACCGGGCAGGGTTCCGACGCGGTCGGTGGTGAACTCGAACAGCCCGTCGAGGTCGCGGCAGTGGACGGTGGCGTGCAGGTTGTGCGGTCCGGACACGGCGGCGACGAATCCCACCTCGGGCATCTGCGCCATCGCCCGCCCCACAGTTTTGATCTTGGCTGGGTGGACCCGCATCCACAGGTTCGCCCGAGCCCGGTATCCCAGCGCCGTCGGCGCGATCTCCACGTCGATGTGGACCACCCCGCCGGAGAGCAGTGCGTGCAGACGCCGAGACGCCCGGCCCGGGGTGAGGTCGGCGGCGGCTGCGAGGTCGACGAGGCTGGCTCGTCCGTCGACGGCGAGGGCCGCGAGCAGCTTCTCGTCATGGGCGCTGAGCTCCGGCGGCTGATCCCGCACGACCGGCTGTTCAATGAACGGTCCGTCGGCGGGCCCGAGAGCGGACTCCTGCTCGGGGGTCAGGGTTCCGGCGAGTGCGGCCCAGTAGTGCCCGCGCCCGCCCAGGAATTGACGGAGCATCACCGATGCCTGCAGGTCGAGCACGGCGGCGGTGCGGGGCAGCCGACGGCCGAGCAGGTCGTCGCGCTGCTCCTGTGATCGCGAGCGCACCGCGAAGGTGACCTCGGAGCCGGCAGCGCTCAACGCGACCCAGCTGACATCATCGCGCTGCGCCAGTGCTTCGGCGATGGCCGTGACGCTGCCGGGCCGGCAGCGCAGGCGCACCATCCACCGGCTCTGCCCGAGCGCTCCCGGGTCGACCACCCCGATCACCCGGATCGCCCCGGCACGCCGCATGCGGCGGTATCGACGGGCGACGGTCAGCTCGGAGACCCCCAGGACCGCCGCCACGGTCGCGAACCCGACCCGCGGATCGATCTGCAGAGCACGAAGGATTCGCACGTCATCTGGCTCCAGAATGACGGAATCAGCGATTACGGGACGTGTCATAGCGGCAACACTATAGAAATCGCTGCTCCCGGGCCGTTGTGCACCGCGCGTGGCCGAGGCTTGCACGAGCACGGCGGAACACACAACGGTGTGGAGGAGCGGGATGAGAGTCATCGCCATCGAAGAACACTGGAACACCACCGGAATCGACCAGGCGCTGCGAGCGCAGCCGGCCGGGGTGCGAGACGAGAGCGTGGGTTTGAACGACCGCGGGGACATCCCCGCGCGTCTGCTCGACATCGGCGACCAACGCATCGAGGCGATGGACGCGGCGGGCATCGACGTCCAGATCCTCTCGATCGCCCCGCCGGGGACTCACGGGCTCCCGGCCCGCGAGGCGGCAGTACTGAGCCGCGACGCGAACGACCGCGCCGGCGAAGCCGTCCGTCGCCATCCGAACCGCCTGAGGGCCATGACCACGTTGCCGATGTCGGATCCGGACGCAGCGGTGGCCGAGCTGCTGCGCACCGCGGACATGCCCGGCCACGTGGGGATCATGTCCTACGGCCGTAGCGGCGAACGCCCGCTGGACGACCCCGCCTACGACGAACTGCTCGCCACCGCCGCCGGCCTGGGACGGCCCGTGTTCATCCATCCGCAGATTCCCCCGAACGCGGTCCGAGAGGCGTCCTACCGCGGGTTCGACCCGACCGTCGGCCTCGCGCTGGCCACCTTCGGCTGGGGGTGGCACGTCGAAGCAGGACTTGCGGCGCTCCGCCTCATCGTGCGCGGCGTCTTCGACCGCCACCCGGACCTGCAGATCGTCCTGGGGCACTGGGGCGAGATGCTCCTGTTCTGGCTCGACCGGATCGACAGCCTCTCCAACATCGCAACCCACCTCGAGCGGCGGGTCGCCGAGTACTTCGCCACCAACATCCACGTCGCGACCAGCGGCATGCTGACCCCGCGTCTGCTCCGTCATGCGCTGGACTGCACGAGCGCCGACCGCATCCTGCTCTCGGGGGACTATCCCTTCCACCGGCTCGACGCCGCGACCATCACGGACTTCCTGCAGACGCTTCCCGACCGCGAGGATCAGCACAAGATCGCCCACGCCAACGCCGAGGCGCTCTACGGCCTTGAACGGCTTCCCTCCGAGGCGAAGGCCGGGACGGCAGTAGGACTCCAGGAGCAGTCATGAACTCGACCTCGAAGAACTCGACCGTTCTGCTCATCGGCGCCTCCCGCGGCCTGGGCCACGCCATCGCGGCGGAATACATCGACCGGGGCTCCCGCGTCGTGGCAACCGTCCGTGGCTCTGCCCGCACCGCTCTGCACGAGCTGCACGACACCGTCGACGGGCGGCTGGAGATCGAGCACGTGGACATCAACGCGCCTGAACAAGTCCAAGCCCTCCGCGACCGGCTCACTGCCCGCAGGTTCGACCTGCTCTTCATCAACGCGGGCGTCACCAATCGACAGGAGGAGACCAGCGCGGACGTGACGACCGAGGAGTTCACCCGCCTGATGATCACCAACGCGCTGAGCCCGATGCGGGTCGTCGAAACGCTCGGCGAGCTCGTCGACCCGAACGGCACCATCACGGTCATGTCCTCTGGCCAGGGGAGCATCGCCAACAACGAACGCGGTGGCTTCGAGATCTATCGCGCCAGTAAATCCGCCCTCAACCAACTCATGCGCAGCTACGCCGCCCGTCACCACGACGACAACCGAACGCTGCTGTTGATGGCGCCCGGCTGGGTCAAGACCGAGCTCGGCGGCCCCGACGCTCGCCTCACCATCGGCGAGAGCATTCCCCGTCTCGTCACGACCGTCGATGCACAACGGGGCCGCGCCGGCCTGCAATACCTCGACTACCGCGGCCGGTCCGTCGCCTGGTGAGGAACAGCCGCTCCTCGCCGCGCCCTCCTCTCGCCGCCCTCACCCAGGTGATCTGCCTGGCCCTGCTCGTCTTCTGCCTCAATACGGGGCCAGGTCACAAGGGTTTCACCCAGCGGGACCATTCCGCCTGCGGTGTGTAGCCGTTGGCGTCCCAGGTGCGGTGCGCCTGGTCATTGTCGTTGAGCACCATGGCCGTTGCCCGCGTTCCGCCCAGCCGCCCGAACCGTTCCTCGGCTGCGCGGACGAGCGTCCGTCCGATGCCTTGCCGTCGTCGCTCGGGGGCGACGGCAAGGCGGTAGAGGTTGCACCGCCAGCCGTCCCAGCCGGCAATGACCGTTCCCGCGATGGTTTCGCCGTCCATGGCGAGGATGAGGGCGTCCGGGTCCCGCGTCAGCAGGGCCGTAACCGTCTCATTGCTGTCTGCCGGACGGTGGGCGTCCTCGGCTGCGGTCTTCCAGAAGGCGAGGATCTCGGGTACGTCGTCGGCAGTGGCGGCACGCAGGATCATCGCAGTCACGACGCGAGGCTATCAGCGTGCTGGTCGCTCAACTCGCTCAGAGCGTGTGAAGTGCGGGGCGCGGGGTGGTTTCCTATGCGACTCCGCCGCGTGGGCGCGACCCGCCACGACCGCACGCGGACACAGCCCGAGCACCCTACCCCGACCGGCAACTGCGTCCGGGCGGGGTCGACCGCCCCGACCGGCCGATCCGCACTTCTTAACCAACGCGACTTCGGCCGTACACCATTACCCGGCGTAAACGCGAGGGCTTTCACTAGAAGCGACAGGAATCACTACCGGCTGCGAACGCGCGGGCCATAGCGTGCCACTGCGGCGGCGATACCGAGCATGACGGTCAACAAGCCCCTGTGGACCGGAAGTCGGCGCCCAAGGCTGAAGAGAGGACCCGCCCCCATGGCCCGAACCCTTCCCACGACCGACGCGGCCGTCGTCGGCACCGTGACGGAGGCCCTGCAATTGCGCAGCGTCAAGCAGCCCGACGAGGACGCCTACGTATTCCTGCGTGACGGCGAGACCCCGCAGGAGCGTCTCACCTACCGGCAGTTGGAGGAGGACGCCCGCTGCCGGGCCGCGGCCCTGGAGACGGTCGGACTCCGCGGCGGCGACAGCGCCGTGCTCGCCTGCCCGACGGGGCCGGAATTCATCCGATCGCTCCTGGGGTGCATGTACGCCCGGGTCGCCGTCGCCCCCATCCAGGTACCCACCCGGGAAAGCGGCCTGGAGCGCATGCGCCGCATCGCCGACGACGCGGGGACCGACGTCGTTCTCACCACCTGTGCCGTCAAAAAGGACTTGGAGCGGCAGTTCGGCGCCTTCCTGGAACAGTCCGGACTGAGGCTCGTCGACGCCGAGTCCCTCACGCCCTCGGGCCCGTGGAACGTCCCTTCGCCCGAGCCGACGGACATCGCGCTGCTGCAGTACACCTCCGGCTCCACCGGCGACCCCAAGGGGGTGATGGTCACGCACGCCAATTTCCTGGCGAACGTCGCGGAGTTGGAGGACACGTGGCCGACCGGACCGGACGGCGTCATCGTCTCGTGGCTGCCGCTCTTCCACGACATGGGAATGCTCTTCGGCGCCCTGGTCCCCGTCTGCTCGGGGGTCCCCGCCTATCTGATGGAGCCCACCGCGTTCGTCCGCCGGCCGGCCCGCTGGCTGGAGGCCATATCCCGGTTCCGGGGCACGCACGCCGCCGCGCCCAGCTTCGCCTATGAGTTGTGCGTGAAGGACTGGACGGAGACCGCAGAGGACGCCCGCCCCGACATCGACCTGTCCTCCTGGCGCGTCGCCGTCAACGGTGCCGAGCCCGTACGCCGACGGGCCGTCCGGATGTTCACCGAAACGTTCGCCGGCTCGGGTTTCGCCGCACGGACCATGGCTCCCGGCTACGGACTCGCCGAGAACACCCTCAAGGCCACCGGCAGCCCCTCGGACCACGAGCCGACGGTCCTCTGGGCCTCGTCCGCCGCCCTGCTGGACGGCCGGCTCGAACTGCTCGACGAGGCGGACGAGCGTGCCCAGCCGCTGGTCGGCTCGGGGTTCGCGTCGTATCCCACCCGCGTCGTCGTCGTCGACCCGGATACCCGCGAGCCCCTCGAACCGGGCCTGATCGGCGAGATCTGGATCGGCGGACCCTGCGTCGCCCTCGGCTACCGGGGACGCCCGCAGGAGACCGAGGAGACCTTCCGGGCACACCTCGCCGACGATCCCGACGGCCCGGAGTTCCTGCGCACCGGCGACCTCGGCTTCTTCCACTGCACCGAACTGTTCGTCACGGGCCGGCTGAAGGACGTGATCATCCGCAACGGCCGCAACTTCTACCCCCAGGACATCGAGTTGTCGGCCGAGGATGCAGCACCCGGCCTGCGCCCCAACTGTGCTGCGGCGTTCTCGGTGGACGACGGTGACGCGGAACGGCTGGTGGTCGTCGTCGAGGCGGACGGACGGGTCCTGCGGGACACGGGAGTTGCGCGGCTGCGCGAGAATGTACAGCAGGCCGTCCACGACGGACAGCGGCTGGACGTCGACGAGGTCGTCGTCATCCGGCGCGGCTCCCTGCCCCGCACCACCAGCGGCAAGGTCCAGCGCCGCGCGTGCCGTCAGCTCTACACCGGCGGTGATCTGGCACCGGTGACCGCCCGCGGATGACGTGGGGGCGGGCCGCCCTGTGATGGGGTTGCGGGCATGGGGCGGTGTCGAGGGCCAGACGCCCTTCCCGGGCATCTGGCTCGCGACGGTTCAGCCCGCGATCGGGTCGGTGATCTGCTGGAGGAAGGCGGTGTTGGCCGCCACGTCGTGCCCGAGGGCCACGGCGTGCCGGGGCAGCCGGCCGAGGATGCTCAGCAGGGACCGGCTGCCGGCACCGCCGGTGGGCAGGAGGCCGAAGACATCGGGGTAGCGGTCTTCGGTCCCGGCGCTGAAGAAGTCGCCCACGGCCACGGTTCGGTCCGTGTCCGCCAGGGCCGGGTCAGCGTCCGGGGTGATGCGGGGGAACAGGATGCGGGCGGCGTGTCCTTCGGCGGCGAGGGTCAGGCCGAGCCAGGTGGCGAGCTGGTCGGGGAAGAACTGGGGCTTGAGCTCCTTGCCCGACTCCTTCCACAGGGGTGTGCGGCTGCCGGAGTGGAGGGCGTCGGTGACCTTCCGGTGCTGGGTGGGGTGGAGCTGTTCGCCGCGCAGGATGCGCTCGCGGACCTGGTCGTACCAGCCGAGGGCGTCCAGCAGGCCGAGACCGATGGCCGCGGCCGAGGGCCAGGACAGCACTCGCAGCCGGTCGTCTTCGCTGCGAATGAAGACGCGGTCGTTGGCCAGCAGTTGCCAGCCGGCCCGGGCCAGGAGGAGCCCCACGGTGGTTTTCCCGGCGCCCTTGTCGCCCAGCGTCAGTACAGTCCGCCCGTCACGAACGACAGCGGAGGCATGCAGGATTGACCAACCGTCGGCCGCCAGCCGACCACGGAGGACCTCGCGGGCGAGGCGGGCGGCGGCCAGGGCGACGGGGACGTCCTCGCAGCCGTAGATGTGCAAGGGGCCGCCGGGTTCGGCCCGGTAGGCGAGCTCGTCGTCGGGCTGGGAGGCGAGGACAGTGCCGTCGTCGCCCCGGCCGAAGAGCATGCTCGAGTTCGCGTAGACGGTCTCCTCGTGCCCGTGGTCGACGAAGTACTGGGCGATTTCCGTCACTTCGGCCGGGTTGACGTCAGCGATCACCTGCGGGTCGTCGTCAGCAGTGGAACTGGTGGCGTGCCACCAGGGGCCGAAGTAACGGAGGGCCCATTCGGTGACCACCGGGCTGTTGCTGGTGACGGTCAAGGCCTGGCCGGCCGTCGCGATGCGGGTAGCGGTCCTGATCACTGCGGTCTTCTCCTTCCGTGAGGGACGTACGGGAACGTGCAGGAGGGCCAGCGGTTCGTAGGCGTCACGGAGCTTGACGTCCGCGGACACCAACTGCCGGGCCTCGACGGCATCGAGCCGGGGGAGGCACACGCTTGGGGTTCCGGCGGTGAATCGCAACGCGATTCCCGCCCACCGCCTCTCGTGGTTGACGGACAGCTCCACCACGCGGTCCTCCAGGCCCAGGCCGGCACGGAGGGCGGCGATGACGGCGCCGGCGGGGCCACAGCGGGTTCGGCCGAGTCCTGAGCTGATCCTGGCCGGGCGGTCGGCCAGCTCGCGGCGGACCCGTCCGACCGGGACATCGACCGGGCAGCCGTTCACACGGGTGGCCGACGCGCACACCACTGCCTGGTCGCCGTGCTCACCGATCACATGCCCCTCCACGCCCTCGACGGGCACGCCCAGGAGGTGGGCGAGGGTGAGGCGGTAGCGGGCGGTGTCGGTGTTCGAGCCGACCCCGTAGACGCGAGGGCAGCCGGAGACCTCGGTGAACAGGCGAGTCATGACGTCGACGGGGTTGGTCACCATGACCACGAGCCCTTGATAGTGGGCCAGTGCGCGGGCCAGGGAGGCGATCACGGGGGCGTTCGCGTTCAGCCCGGCCATCCGCACATTGGTATGGCTGGTGTTGACGAACTCGGCACGCGGGCAGATCACCACCGCCTCGCAGGACACCAACTTGCCCGGTTCGGCGGCGTGAATCGCCCGGACGGGAGAGCCGGTGACCTGGCACATGTCCTCCAGGTCGGTCACCAGGGCCTGGGCCGAGAGGCCCGTACGGGAGACGACGCGAACGGACTCGCACCAGCCACCTGCGGCCAGCAGCATGGCGACGCTCTGGCCGACGGCCCCGGCGCCGATCACCCCGATCGCCCCGGCCTTGGCCGCCGTCACCGGTTCGCCGCCTTCACCACGTCGGCCAGAGCGAGCCGCCAGACCGCCCGCGGGTCCGTCCCGGCAACCAGACCGGCCGTCGTGATGTCCAGCAGGCCGCACACCGTCTCCGCACGGGCGGTGAGCTTTCCGGCGTGCTCGGGCAGGGGCAGATCGGGCGGGCACGTCAGGTAGGTGCTGAGGATGTTGGCGGTGTCCATCAGCCACAGCACCAGCAGGTGTCGCAGCCACGCAGCCCGCTCGTCCGGGGCGAGGTCGATCGTGAGGGCGGCGGTGAACTCCTCGATCCCGGTCGCTGTCGCGTCGGCCGTCACCGGATCCGGGGAGGACGCGATCAGACCGAGCACGGTCCGGGAGACCAGTCTGGCCGCATCCGTCTGTGGCCGTCCCCGGCCCAGGCCCGGGTCGAGGAAGACCGGCCGCCCGCCCGCGCCGTCGGGGAAGACCATGTGGTCCGGCTTGAGGTCTCCGTAGACGACCGGTCGGTACCCAGCCGCCGGAACAGGCCGCAGCCGTCGCAGCCGGAGGACCACCGTGCCCAGTACCTCCCCGGCCTGTCCGGCCTTGCGCAGGTAGGTGGGGCCGCTGATGCCGTTGAACTTACGGTCGAAGGTCGAGCCGATGCCCCGTTCCGTGATGGCCACCTCATCTACGGCGCGGGCGACGGCGGGTCGCTGAAGCCCTGCCAGCTCGACCATCACGCGGGTCATCAGCTCGCCGGCCCGGTGCGGGTCCTTGGCCAGCAAGTCGCTCAGCGTCGGACCGGCAACGGGCTCGGTGAACAGCACCCCACCCTGGAGACCGGCCACCGGGCAGGCCCGCGCTCCGGCCTCCTGCACAATGGCCAGGCTCCTGGCCTCCCGCTCCAGCAGGGCCCCCGGCGAGCCCTGGTAGGCCACCTGGGCCGCGCGGATCTGGGCCCAGTCCCCGGCTGTGCCCCGCAACACGGAAACCAGCGACAGGCCCAGCAACGACAGCTTCGCGTACAACGGGCGGCCGTCCACCGTCAGGCGGCGGACGTAGGCGGTGACGCCGGGCGTGTGCCGGCCGAGCCGCACGGTGCCGCCGGGCCACAATTCGGCGGCGGCCCGCTTGATCTTCTCGTCCGCGTAGGCGAAGACCTCGGCGGCGGCGATGGCGCTCGAACCGGCGGTCATCACCGGCCTCCCGTCGCAGTGGTCGCCGCGGTCGGCAGGGACAGAACGGCGGAGGTCTGCCCGGGGCGGTCGAGGCCGTGGTGGACGACGACGGCCAGGCTGCCGGCCGCCGCGATGCTGCCCGGGGCCCGGATCCAGCCAGGCATGGGTCCCAGCCAGTCACCGCGGGCCGTCCTGCCGCCGGTCGTACGGCACGTGTACGTCACCGTCGTCTCCTTCTCGTCCCAGAGAGTTGGGGCAGCGGGCCGCCGACGTGGCGAGGAGACAGTTGGACGCAGACGGCCCGCTGCCGTTCGTCCGCCCACGTACCTCAGGCGGTGAGCTTCAGTGAACGGCCGTACAGGCAGCGCGAAGAGGGGCCAGGATGTAGGGCAGCTGTAGGCCCGTGTAGGCCAGGAGGCGACGGCATCGTGCCGACCAAACAGGAACTCGCCGAGCTCATCCGACACGCGTGCGAAGAACGCGGCTGGGGCCCCACCAAGCTCGCCCGGGAAGTCGGCATCGCCTCCGGGAAGCCTCCGGACACGATCGAGCGCCAGTACGCCCGCCGGTGGCTGAAGGGCGAGCGGGCACCGACGCACTGGCTCCCGTATGTCGCGAAGGTCCTCGACCTGGACTTGGAGCCCTCCGGACAGCCCCGGACTGCCGCATGCGAGGCGGAGGCCACCGATACCGTGGCTTCAGTCATCCAGTTGGGGAGGCGCGACGTGCACCGCCGGAACTTCCTGGCCGCCACGAGCGGTTACGCCCTGAGCGCCCTCGCACTGCCCGACCTCGACAGCATCACCCGCCGCACCAAAACCTCCCCAGCCGGGGCCCTCCGTGTCGGCACCGGCGAGGTCGCTGCTGTCAAGCAGATGGTCAAGGCCCTGGGTGACGCCGCCGCCGAGCTCGGCGGCGGACACGCTCGCCACCTGGCCGTGCGCTACCTCACCGACGACGTGGCCCCCTGGCTGAACGGCAAGTACACCGAAGCCACGGGCCGCGAGCTGTTCGCCGCCACCTCCCAGCTCGTCCACCTCGCCGGCTGGATGGCCCAGGACGAGGGCAACGACCCCGAACACCAGGGCCGGGCCCAGCAGTACTACGCACACGCCTACCGCCTCGCCGCCGAAGCCCGCGACCCCGAACTCTCCGCAACCGCCCTGCGCGGCTTGGCCGTCCAGGCCACCGACCTCGGTTTCCGAGCCGAAGCCGTCCAGCTCGGCGAAGCCTGCGTGCGCTACGGCAAGGACCTCGACAACCCCCGTGCCGTCGCCTACTACCAAGCAACCCTCGCCAACGCCGCGGCCCAGGACGACGACCACAAGCTGGCCACCCGACACCTCGCCCTCTCCGAGACCGCCATCGGCCACTCAGGCGCCATTGCAGGCGAGTCCTGGGCGGCCCACTACTCGCCCGGCAGGTGGGCCCACGAATCAGGCATGATCCTCGCCCGCCTCGGCGACCTCGATGCCGCCGAAGAACACCTCCGCCTCGCCCTCGACATCCACGGCCTCGACCGCCGCCGCACCCGCGCCATCGTCCTCGCCGACCTCGGCGGCGTCCGCCTGCGCCAAGGCGACCTCGACGGCGCCCTCGTCACCTGGAACGACTTCGCCGACTGCGCGGACGGTATCCGTTCCGTCAAAGTCCACACGGCCGCCGGCGACATGCGTACCCGGCTCAACCGGTTCCGCGGCATGCCCGAAGCGGATCGTCTCCGGCAGAAGACCGCCGTGCTCGTCACGTAGCGGAGGGGCAGACACTCCCCCACCGATCGGAGGACCGGTGATCCCCCACTCATCCCGACGACCGGATGACCCGGCGTCCGCGCTCCCGCGCGCACGCTGGACGGCATGAACAAGGAATACGCCAAGAAGCTCAGGGATACAGCCACCGCGACCGGGACCCCCATGCCGGAGCGCGAACACTACGATGTCACTGTCAGCAACCAGTCGGCTCACGCTCTGGTACTGACGTCGAAGACGGTATCCGGATCGTTCGACGAAGCCCCGGACGAAGGGCACGTCCTGAGTCCCCGGGAATCGGACACGTTCCGGGTCACCTCGGTCCACTTCCCCTGGGAGTCCGGCGCAGCCGCAGTCCGCTACCAGGTGGCCGATGGCCCCGTCACCTTTACCGTGACGGGCGGCCCGCCGGACAGTCATATGTCCAGCGGCAGACTGGAGGGGCCGGGCTGCGAGCACTACGACTGCACCATTCACAGCAGCCTCAACGGAAACACCCTCATCATGCTGGAAACAGCCATGGATCCCCACATGATGGGTGCGTGAGCGCCTTCGCGGCCGGGGAACGACCCCGGACCGGCCCCTGGCCGCGCCACGCACCACCTGCCAGAGTCCCTCCTACGCAACTCACCTACGCATGAGGAGTTTCCGTGGACGGAAACCGGTTCACCGGCAAGGTCGTCATCGTCACCGGGGGCGGTTCCGGCATCGGCGCCGCCACCGCGTATCGCTTCGGGCGGGAAGGCGCCACGGTGATCGCCGTCGGGCGGACCGAGGACAAGCTGAAGCAGGCCGCCGCCGGTGCCCCCGCCGGAGCGACGGTCGTCCCGCGCGTCGCGGACGTCTCCGACGAATCCGCCATCACCACGCTGATCGACGGCGTGGCCGAGGAATTCGGCCGGCTGGACGTGCTGGTCAACAACGCAGGCCACGGCGCGGCCGGAACCGTCGAGCAGACCGACACCGCCGCGTGGCGGCGCGTCCTGGCGGTCAACATCGACGGCGTCTTCTTCGCCTCCAGGGCGGCGCTGCCCCACCTGCGTCGCGTCGGCGGCTGCATCGTCAACGTCGGCTCGGTGTCCGGGCTCGGGGCGGACTGGGGTCTGGCCGCCTACAACGCTGCCAAGGGGGCTCTGGTCAACCTCACCAACGCCATGGCGCTCGACCACGGCCACGAGGGCGTACGTGTCAACGCCGTGCACCCGAGTCTGACCCGCACCCCGATGGCCGCACCCATCGTCGAGAACGAGGAGGCACTTGCCGCGTTCCGTCAGCGCATCCCCATGCAGCGCCCCGCCGAACCGGCCGAAGTCGCCGATGTCATCGCCTTCTTGGCCGGCTCCGACGCCCGCTTCGTCAACGGCGCCCATATTCCCGTCGACGGCGGGCTCGGTGCATCCAACGGTCAACCGCGCATGTTCTGAGCACTCAGCGGAAGGGGGGCAGATGATCAGTGGCGACGGTGTCCTCCTTCGTCGCCTGCGTCATCGCGACGACGGGCTGACACCGGTGCCGAGCCGTCGGCCGAGCTGGGCGAAGAGTTCACGGGTGGCGGCGTCAGCGGCGGAAGAGACGGCGAACATGTTCAGGAATCCGTGGATCAGTCCGTCGTAGTTGCGGACGAACACGTCGCCGCCGGCGGTCCCGAGGGCCTCGGCGTAGGCGAGGCCCTCGTCGCGCAGTGGGTCGTACTGGGCGGTGCCGATGACCGCGGGAGCGAGCCCGGCGAGGTTCTCGGCGCGCAGCGGGGAGACCTGGGGGCAGCGGCGGACGGCGGGGTCTTCTCCGGTGTAAAGGTATGTGATGTCGGCGATGTTCTCGGCGGTGAGCATGTATCCGGTGGCGTTCTCGGCGCGGGAGGGGTGGTCCCCGTCGAAGTCCGTCGCCGGGTAGGCCAGGAGTTGAGCGGCCAGGGGGCGGTTCTCGTCACGGAAGGTCTGGGCGACCACGGCGGCGAGGTTGGCACCCGCGCTGTCCCCCGCCACGGCCAGACGGTCGCGTCGTGCCCCGAACTCCTCGATGTGGTCGGCGACATGGCGTGTAACGGCCAGGCAGTCCTGGTAAGGGGCGGGGAAGGGGTGCTCGGGGGACCGCCGGTAGTGGACGGCGACCACGACCGCGCCCACGTCCCGGCACAGGCGGCGCGTGACCGCGTCGTGGCTGTCGAGGTCGCCGGTGATCCAGCCGCCGCCGTGGAAGAAGACCACCGTGGGCAGACCTCCCCGTGCCTCGGGGCGGTAGACCCGCACGGGTATGGAGCCGTCGGGGCCGGGCAGCGTGCCGTCCTCGACGGAGCCGACCCGGATCGGCTCGGCGAGCGCCACCGCGGCGGAGAAGGTGCGCTCCCCCTCGCGCAGCGTCTCGGGGTCGGTCGTGAGGACGCGGGCTGCGGTGAAGGCGTTGGCCTGGTCGAGGATGGCGGCGATTTCGGGGTCGAGGGGCATGGAGTAAAGCCTTTCCGTGGGGTGGAGGCGGTCAGGGGCGGATGACGATGCGGATGGGGTTGCCCTCCTTCTCCTCCAGACGGCGCACGCCCTCCGCGATCTCTTCGAGGGGCAGCACCGCGCTGACCGAGCGGCTCAAGTCCAGCCGCCCGGCGGCGACGAGGGTCACCAACTCCTCGATGTGGCGCTTGCGGTAGCCGAGGTGACCGGTGACGGCATGTCGCTTGATGGCGTAGTCCGCCTCCGGGCCCAGCTCCACGGCATCCGTGGAGATGCCCACGAGCACGAGGTGCCCCCGGTGCCCCAGCGCGGCGTCGGCCTGGGACATCGTGGTCCGGCGGGCCACCACGTCGAAGGCCGTGTCCAGGCCCCGCCCCTGGGTCAACTCCCGGATCCTCGCGACCGCTTCACCGTCCGCGGGGTCCAGTGCGTGGTCGGCGCCCAGGTCGAGGGCCCGCTGCCGGGCCGCCTCCAGCGGGTCCAGGGCGATGATCGGGGCCGCGCCGGCCAGCCGCGCGATCTGCACCAGGTGGGCGCCGACGCCGCCCAGGCCCCAGATACCGACCGCCATGGCCGGGCGCAGCCGGGCGGTGTCCACGACGGCCGCGTACGGGGTCGAGACCGCATCGGCGAGAACCGCTGCCCGTTCCATGGGGATGCCCTCGGGCAGCCGGGTGAGGGCCACGGTCGGCACGAGCACGTACTCGGCCCAGGCGCCGTCGTAGTCGAAGGCCATCACCCGCAGGTCACGGCAGTCGTCCCAGGCCCCGCCCGCCCGGCACGTCGTGCACCGGCCGCAGGCGCGGCCCGATGCGAGCACCACGCGGTCGCCGGTGTTCCAGCCGGAGTCCGGCGACCCGAGGGCGGCGACGGTGCCCGCGGCCTCGTGGCCCGGGGTGATGACGGGCAGCCGGGCCGGCACCACGCCGTGCAGCAGCGAGAGGTCGGAGTGACAGATGCCGCAGGCCTCGACCCTGACCAGCGCCTCGCCGGGGCCCGGCTGCGGGACGGGCACGTCCTGTACGGCCAGTTCTCGGGTGGCGGTGTCGAAGCGCGCGGCGCGCATGGTGGTGGGCATGGGCGGTCTCTTCCTGACTGCATGCGGGGTCCGCCGGCCCGGCTCCGCTCCGGGGAGCCGTCGGCCGGCTGCTGCTTCCACGATCACGCCGCCCGCCGGCCGACGCCACGCCGATCGCACAAAATCTTGTAGTGGCTCGGCCGAGCCACTCCGCTCGCCCGGAGCAGGATTGTGCTATCGCACGGCCCGCACGACACGAAGAGGCTGCTCCCGCCATGTGCCCTCCCGCCCCACCTCCATCGGCCCCTGACCCGGACCCGGAGCCGGACCCCGAGTCGGACCCGGCCGTCTGGCGCACCCGGTTCCTGAACCTGTTCGACCGCATCCCCATGCCTACGGCGATCAGCACCACCGAGGGCGAGATCGCCGTCGTCAATCCGGCCCTCGCGGCCCTGTGGGACGTGACCCCGGGGCGGCTGGAGGGCCGTAACCTCCTGGACCTGTTCACCCCGACCGACGCCGACCAACTGGCACGGGCGGAGAGGGCGTTGGCCACGGGGCGGCGCTCCCGCTATCACATCCGGGTGCGTTGGACGACGGGCGCGGCGACGCACTCGGGGCAGCTCACCATCGAGCCGGTGAGCGACCCCGGCGGTGATTCGCCGCCCCTGCTGGCCACTTTGCACATCGACGAACGCCCTGCCTCGCCGGACCGCGATGCGGAGGCGCCTCTCCTCGGCTCGCAGGAGGCCCGGATCCTGGCGTTGGTTGCCGCGGGCTGCACCACGGCAGTGGTCGCCCGCACGGTCGGTCTCACCGACGACGGCGTCAACTACCACCTCACCCGCCTGTGCCGCCGGCTGCGCGCCCCCAACCGCACCGCGCTCGTCGCCCGCGCCTACGTCCTCGGGCTGCTGTCCCCCACCGCCTGGCCACCGGCGCCGCCGGCCGACGCCGTGGACCGGCGGTAGAGGGGGTCGGTGAGGTCCGTCCGTACGTCGCCGAGCACCGTGGGCCGTCCCCGCAGTCGCGAGCGCCCGGCGATGTCGGTGAAGGACAGGTCGATCTGCGGGTTCCCGTAGGAGATGAGCCTGGCGACGGAGGTCCCGTAGGCCACGCCCCACACCCCGCCCCACAGGATCGCGCCCGCGCACATCGCGCACGGCTCGGCGGTGGTGACGAGCACGTGCGAGGCGAGGTCCAGGCCCTTCTCGGCGGCCTTGCGCAGCAGGTTGACCTCGGCGTGCTCCGTGGGGTCACCGGAGAGGTCCGTGGTGTTGCGGGCGCCGGCCACGACGGCTCCGCCGTCGGTGTCGACGAGGACGGCTCCGTAGGGCCAGTGGGCCTGGCCGGCCCAGTCCACGGCGACGGGCATGGCGCGCTCCACCGCGTCCACGAGGTCCGCGGGCCAGTCCCCGCTGCGGTACTGCGGCCGGGCGCTCGCGGGAGGGGCGAGCACGCCGAGCGCGGAGAGCGGGGCGGCCACGGCCGCCGTGCGCAGGAAGCGGCGGCGGGAGGCGTTCGAGGTGGTCATTCCGCCTGTATAGCGGCCCCGTCGGCGGGTGACGAGGGATTTCCGTCATCGGGCGCCGGATCACAGGCTGTGTGATGATGCCGGGAGATCCTCGACCGTGGAGATCTGGAGACCTGAAGGGCCAGGGCATGATCAACGGTGCTCACGTCGTCGTCTTCAGCCGGGACGCCGAGGCGGATCGCGCCTTCTTCCGGGACATGCTGGGGTATCCGCACGTCGATGCGGGCGGCGGATGGCTGATCTTCAAGCTCCCGCCCGCGGAGGTCGCCGTCCACCCGTCCGGCGAGCCGAGCGGCCACGAACTGTTCCTGATGTGCGACGACGTACGGGCCACGATGGCCGAACTGACCGCCAAGGGAGTCGAGTTCACCCAGCCCGTCAGCGAGGAGGGCTGGGGCCTGCTGACCACCCTGCGCCTGCCGGGCGGTGGTGAACTCCGGTTGTACGAACCCCGCCACGAGGTGGCCTACGAGCTCCCGGACACCGGGGCCTGACGGACCGCCAATCGGCGTTGCCGACCGGCCGTATGACGGCGGGGAGCAGGAGGCTGCGTATGACGGTGGCGTCGACGGCTCTCCCATCAAGCGTTGCGCCCTGATCCGCATCCGCCCGGTGGCCGCACATGCGCTGCGCGGCGGAGGTGCCCTGGGCCGTGGGTGGTCATCCCGTCCATCCGGTGTGGTGCAGCCAGCCCTCGAAGGTCATCACCTCGGGGTGCAGGCGGCGCAGGAGGTTGATGTCCCGGTCCCGGGCGTAGAGATCACGCTCGGCGAAGAACCGGAACATCGCTGCGTAGTCGTGGCCGAAGTCGGGGACGGCGGCGCGCAGGTCGTCGTGCGGCATCGGGATGTAGGTGCTGGGGGTGCCCGTGACCTGTGCGAAGGTGGCGGCGATCTCGTCGCCGGTGAGGCTGTCGCCGATCACCGCGAGGTCGCGGGCGCCCCAGGACTGCCAGTTGTCGAAGATGTGGCCGGCGAACCAGGCGATGTCGTCGAGGGCGACGAGCGGGTAGTGCGCGGTGCCGAGGGGGAGCCTGAAGGTCAGGCCGCCCCGGCCGTCCGGTCGGGGGGTGAGCCGGTCCCGCAGGTTTTCGAAGTACGGCGCGGTGGTCAGTACCGAGACGTGGTCCGTGTACCAGCCGTCGGTCTCCTTGCGGAGCATTTCCTCCGACCGCATCAGGTCGATGTGGGCGGCGACGGCGGCTTTGCTGTCGAAGTGCGGGACGGGGTGGCCGGTCAGGGACACCGCGCTGTCCAACGAGGACCAGATGAATCGCTCCACGCCGGCCCGCTCCGCGGCGGCCAGCAAGTGCAGCCCTTGCCGATATTCGCCCACGGCGCTGCCCGTCGCGAAGAAGTCGGTGTTGGCGAACACGCGGTCGGCCTGCCCCATCAGGACTTCCAGGGCCGCCGAGTCGGAGCGCACCAGTCGCACGCGGCCGGGCGCGATGGCGGCGAGTTCGGTGGCGTGGGCGGACTGCGGGTGGCGGGTGGGGACGGTGACGGTGGCGTCGGTGGTGGCCAACAGGTGCCGGATCACGTGGCTGCCCATGGCTCCGGTGCCGCCGACGAGGACGTGGGTCATGGCGTTCCTCCCTGGTGTGTCAGAACGTGTTCGGCCGCCTGGGCGTGGGTGGCGACCCAGACGTCGCCGGACTCACGGATGTGGTCGAGGATCTGGCCGACCATGCCCGCGAGGAGCGGTCGGCCTCCGACGTGGGCGTGGACGGTCAGGCGGAAGACGCCTGGGCCGGGGGCGGCGAGCAGCTGGTCCAGCAGCTCACGGTGCAGGTCGCGGTAGACGTACGGGCCCGCCGCAGCGTCGCGGACGTCGGAGTGGTCGCTGTGCATGAGGGAGACCAGCGGCCCGTGAGCGGTGGACAGGACCTGCGGGAGGTCGTGGTCGCCGTGGTCGCCGGTCCAGCGGTAGCCGGCCTCGGCGAGCAGACCGGCAGTGTGCCTCGAACCGGTGGCGCGTGGGCTCATCCACCCCGTCGGGCGAACGCCGGTGACTCGGCGAAGGATGTCGGTGCAACGACGGACATTGGCCCGCTCGGCATCGGCATCGAGCAGCGCGGGCACCACGTCCTGGGCCCAGGAGTGTGCGGCGATCTCGTGCCCCGCCTCGTGCACGGCCATGACGGTCCCGGGGTGCCGCTCGGCCACCAGTCCGTTGACGCCGACGGTGGCGGGCAGGTCACCGAGGACGTCGAGCAGCCGCCAGATGCCGGTGGTGACGCCGTAGTCCGCCCAGGAGGTGCTGTGCGTGTCGTCGATGCCGGACAGCGGCCACGCCGCGGCCATCGGCGCATAGGCGGGCCAGCGCCCCGGTGACCACAGCTCCAACGCGACGGTGACCAGCGCGGCGACCTTCCGCCCGCCCGGCCATTCGGTCTCTGCCCTCATTCGGTCTCCCTGCTCGGTGGCTTCCGCTGTGGACGCTAGTGAGGCGGCAGGTACCTCCAGGTTCCCGGCAGCGGGCTACCGTCGGGGCATGCGTGAATACTCCGGCAGCGTCTTCCTGGCCGACTGCCCGGCCCGGCTGGCGATCGAGATCATCGCCGACAAGTGGGCGGTGGCCGTGCTGTTCGCGCTGAGCCGGAAACCGTGCAGGCACGGCGAGTTGGTCGGCCTGATCGGCGGGGTCTCGCGGAAGGTGCTGACCCAGACGCTGCGGCGGTTGCAGGGGTACGGCCTGGTCGACCGCCGCGCCGGGGCCGGGACGGTCGAGTACGTACTGACCGACTTGGGCCGGACGCTGGTGAAGCCGATCGCCGTGCTGACCGAGTGGGCTCACGAGCACGGCGCGGCCGTGGCGGAATTCCAGGAGTCCAAGACCGACTGAGCGCGCTCGGCCTCCCTCTCACGTCCCGCCACCGCCGTTCGGGCGGGAGACCGCCACCGTCTGCAGGCCGTCACAGAACACCCGCTCAAAGCGGCGGCCTGAACCGCCCGTCAGTGTGCCCTCTGCTACCGCGAAGGTTGCCGACGGCCTCGGTGCCGGGTACGGCGGCGTAGGCGGCCAGGCGCAGGCCTGCGACGAACGACGGCTCGACGTCGCCGGGCGAAGTCAGCGCCGACGGCGGCCCCGTTCCGTGGTGACGGGCGTCGGAGGCGGCCGGCGACACGTGTTGACCCTTTGTTGAACGTGAGGCAGCAGTGTCCATGCCAGCAGCCGGGCGCAGTGCTCCGGCTCCTCGGAAACCGTCCTCACCCATGGAGCAAACATGAGATCCGCACGCACCGCACTCGCTCTGGCGCTGGGCACCCTGGCCACCGTGGCGGCCGCCACCCCGGCCCTGGCGCAGCAGGGCACCGCCCCCAAGGCCGCCGAAGCCAGGCACTGCGTGGTCAACGTCGACAGTGGTGCCCGGTCCTGCTTCGGCACCTACCGGGAAGCCGTTGCGTTCGGCACGCACGGCCGGGTGACCGACGCCCCGAACGACGCCAAGGCCGCGACGCTGGACAAGACGCTCCAGACCCGGATCAACGGCTCGGCGGGTGCCCGGAAGGCGCTGGCCGCAGCGCAGTCGGTCCAAGTCCTCGCCACGATCTACGCGGACAAGGACTTCGGCGGCGATTCCCTCGCGCTCGTGGGCAGCAGCTGCGACACCCGCTCCTTCAACCGCTTCGCGGCCGACTGGAACGACCGCGTCAGCTCCGTCAACACCGGCACCTGCAGGGCCATCACCCTCTACCAGAACGCCGACTTCCTCGGCTTCAGCCAGTCCTACAGCGGTGCCGTCCCCTACGTGGGCGACGCGATGAACGACCAGGCCAGTTCGGCCACCTTCTCCTACTGAGCGGCCGGACGCACTCATGCGGGGCGATGCGGGGCACGGTCCCGTACGCCCCGCATCGACCGGTACTCGCCCCTCTGTCGTTCTCGATGAAGCGGGCCTACGCGCCCAGTCCCGAATGGTGAGTTCGACGGCGACAACCCTCACTCAGTCGATGCAGAACTCGTTGCCCTCGATGTCCTGCATCACGATGCACGATTCGTTCTCCTCATCGGCAAGCAGCACTCGCACGCGTACCGCGCCGAGCGCGACCAGCCGTGTGCACTCGGCCTCGAGCACGGCGAGGCGCTCTTCACCCACGAGCCCGGTGCCGACCCGCGAGCAAAGATGCACCCGATTCTTGACGACCTTGCCTTCGGGAACACGCTGGAAGTACAGCCGCGGGCCCACGCCCGAGGGATCGCTGCAGGCGAACGATGCACCCTGCCGCTCGGGCGGCAGAGAGCTGTTGAAGTCGTCCCACGTGGCAAACCCCTCCGGTGGCGGCGGTACGACGTACCCGAGCACCTCGCACCAGAAGCGAGCGACGCGCTCGGGTTCTGCACAGTCGAAGGTGACTTGGAACTTCTTGACCGATGCCATCGGCGCACCATAGCAGGGGGACTCCGTTGTTGATCTCCCGGTGCGGATCCGCATGTTGGTGCCGGACAGGCGGGCCCGCGTTCGGCGAAGGGCTACTTGGCCGCAAGGATGTCGATCAGGCGGATGTCGGGGTCGGCGGCGAGGAGGTCCGGGCCGACCTGGGCGAGGGCGGCGGGGATGCGGCCGGTCAGGTGGGCCTGGCGGCCTGCGTCGTCGGCGAAGGCGTCGAAGATGCCGAAGGTGGAGCCGTCGCTCTGGAAGGCGTACCAGACCTGGGTCCCGGCCTCCTCGGCGGCGATGCCGCGGGCGGTGTCCAGCAGGGCGGCCACCTCGGCCTCCTTGCCGGGCTTGGCGGTGAGCAGGGCCAGCACACCCAGCTTGAGCGTCATGTCGGTCTCCTTCGTGTCGTGACGGGCGGGCCCTGCATCGTGGGCCCCGGCCGGCCGTACGCACCTCGCGTTCGGCCTGAATCACAAGCTATGCGGCGGAAAATCGACCCGCGAGTGGCGGAAACGACACGTCCGTTACCGTTTCCGCCATGCACATCGCCATGGTTGCCGTCGACGGCATCTTCGACTCCGGACTCTCCGCCCTCCTCGACGTGCTCAACACGGCGAACGCGGTGCGCCTCCAGGGCGAGGAGGCGCCGCCGTTCACGATGACCGTGGTCGGGGCGGGCACCGAGGTGCGCACCGGCAACGGGCTCACCCTGGCGACCGTGCCCGCCGGGGAGCTGCCGCACCAGCCGGACCTGCTGCTGATGCCCGCGACCGGGTTCAAGACGCCCGACGGGGTGCTGGCGGCCGTCCGTTCACCCGCCAACGCCTGGGCGCTGGAGCTCGGCGGGCGGCTGGCCGAGGCCGGCACGCCGGTCGGCGCAGCCTGTACGGGCACGTTCTTCCTGGCCGAGGCCGGGGCGCTCGACCGGCTGCGGGCCACCACCAGTTGGTGGCTGGGGCCGTTCTTCCGCAGTCGCTACCCGGGGGTGCTGCTGGACGAGTCCCGCACCCTCGTCCAGGACGGCCGGGCGACCACCGCCGGTGCCGCCTTCGCCCACATCGACCTCGCGCTGTGGGTGGTGCGCCGCCACAGCCCGGAACTGGCGGACACGGTCGCCCGCTACCTGCTGATCGGCGACCGGCCCTCCCAGGCCGCGTTCGCGGTGCCGACGCTGCTGGCCCAGGCCGACCCGATGATGACCGCGTTCGAACGCTGGGTGCGCGCCCGGCTGGCCGATCCGCCGCCGCTCGCCGAGGCCGCCCGGGAGCTGGGCGTCAGCGAGCGGACCCTCCAGCGCACCGCCCAGGCCGTGCTCGGCATGACGCCGCTGGACTTCGTCCAGGAGGTCCGGCTCGACCAGGCCACCTACCTGCTGCGCACCACCTCGCTGAGTGCCGAGGCGATCGCGACCAGGGTCGGCTACCGCAACGTGGGCACCTTGCGCGCGCTGGCGCGGCGCAAGCGCGGCACCACGCTGGACGCGCTGCGCCAGGGCGGCTCGGGACAGGATTCTTCCTGAACTTCTCCCGGCGGGAAAAGAGTTGACGCCACCATATTCTTGTTTGAAGATGCAATGGCTTTAGCGGCTTGCCGCTGACCGGACCGTTCTGCCGAAAGGGAGCACACTCATGTCTGCACTCAGGAAAAAGCATCTGACCTGTGGCGCTGTTGCCGCCTCCGGGGCCGCGCTGTTGATGGGCTTAGGTCTCGCCCAGCCCGCCGCGGCGACCGACTTACCCCACGCCCCCGTGGCCTATTTCTCCGCAGGCCAGGACTTGACGGGCAGACAGATGCCGGTCGACACGGGCAACACCGATTGCCAGAACCTTCCGGAGGCCGCGCTGTCCGCGGTCAACTTCACCACCGCCGATATCCAGGTCTATTACAACCGCGACTGCCGGACCGGGCTGCCCGGTCGGCCAAGTGACCTGTCCTTCGCGCTCGGCAGCCTGCAGTGGGGCAACTTCTTCTCCCCGGCCCTCAGTTACAAGGTCGTCCGCGCCCGGGCATAGATTGCGCCCATGCGAACCGTGGTGATCGACCCTCAAGGAGCATTCCGGCTGGAGCGGCGTCCGGAGCCGGTCGCGGGGCCGGGGGCCGTGGTGGTCCGGGTACGGGCTGCCGGGCTCAACGCCGCCGACCTGCAGCAGGCACGCGGGGATTACCCGGCGCCACCGGGCTGGCCGGCCGACGTGCCCGGCCTGGAGGTCGCCGGCGAGGTCGAGCAGACCGGACCCGGTGTTACGGAAGTCGCTCCGGGGGACCGGGTGATGGCGCTGGTCGGTGGCGGCGGCCACGCCGAGCGGATCGCGATCCCCGCCGACCTCCTCATGCCGGTGCCGGAGGGCCTGTCGTGGGAGGAGGCCGCCGGTTTCCCGGAGGCGTTCGGCACCGCCTGGGACGCCCTGGTCGTCCAGGCCGGGATCCGCGCCGGTGACCGGGCACTGGTCACCGGCGCGGCAGGCGGTGTGGGTACGGCCATGGTGCAGGTCGCCGCGGCCTCCGGGGCGCATACCGTGGCCAGTGTGCGACGGGCCGAACTCCACGGCCGGGTGAAATCCCTCGCCCCCGGCGGGCGGTTGGACGTCGTCACCCCCGACGGCGAAGCCGTGCACGCGCCGTACGACGTGATCGTGGAACTGGTCGGCGGCGAGGACTGCCTGCAGCGGGTCGCGCTGCTCCGCAGCCGGGGCAAGGTCCTCGTCGTCGGCGTCCAGGCCGGCACCACGGCGCCGCTGCGGATGTTCGATCTCATGCTGGCGCGGGCCCAGTTGATCGGCACGACCATCCGCGGGCGCTCACCCGCCGAGAAGGCGGTCCTCGCCGCCACCGTGCGGACGTCCGTGACACCGCTGCTTGCGCGGGGCACGCTGCGCGTACCCGTCGACGCGGCCTTCTCCCTCGACCGGTTCACCGAGGCGTACGAACGCCTGGCAGGTCCGGGCAAGTTCGGGAAGGTCATCCTGTTGACCTGAACACTGCGGGCCGTCGTGGCTGGTCGCGCCCACGCGGCGGAGCCGCAAGATGTAACAGCCCCGCGCCCCTTTGGGGCGCTCACCCGTCCGCCGCCTCCGGCAGGAGCCGAACCAGCAGGCTGCTGAGCAGATGCAGGCCCGCGTAGATCCACATCACGCCCGCGACCCCGATCGGGCCGATGAACAGGGTGCCGAGAAGCGGGCCGAGTGCCACGCTGGCGCCCGCTCCGAGACTGTACGCCGACATCACCTGGCCCTTGCGGTCGGGGGCCTGGGCCGTCATGAGCGGCGGCAGCGGTACGTAACCGGCGAGGCCGGCGCCGAAGACGGCGGCGGCCACGGACGCCACCGGGAAGTTCCGGTCCGCGGCGGCGGGTAGGTAGTAGAGGGCGAGGCATCCGGCCGCGCTGAGCACGCCGCCGCACCACATGACGGTCCTGCGTCGGCTCCAGCGGTCGCCGAGGGCGCCGAAGAGGAGGACGAAGACGAGGTTGGCGCCCATCATGACGGTCAGCAGCCGCAGCCACTGGGAGAGCGCGAAGCCGAGCGTGCCGGTGAAGTAGAAGGGCATGAAGACCCAAATGCCGAACTGGGACGTGGTGTTGATGAGCCGGACCACGGCGCCGGCGCCGATCCGGGGGCGGCTGAAGAGGATCGTCACGCTCCCCCGCAGCGTCGCGCGCACGTCTCGGCGGCCGGCGGGCAGCAGTGGCCGCCGGCCGGTGGGTTCCCGCAGCAGTACGAGGGCGAGGGCGCTTCCGGTGAGGACGAGGGCGAGGGAGATCCACAGTGTCTCGTACGCGCCGACGGCGGGCACGAGCGCGGAGGCGAGCAGCGAGCCGAGGGTCGGCAGCCCGAGGGTGAAGGAGAACCAGAACCAGCCCAGCGCCCGGCCGATCCCCCGCTGCGGCGCCGCCGCCATGATCCATACCAGGAAGCCGTAGGCGAAGAGCGGGTAGCCGAGCCCGCGGATCCCGTAGACGGCCGTGATCAACGGGTAGCTGCCGAGCGGGATCGCGGCGGTGAGCAGCAGGACGTGGCAGCCGGCCCAGAAGCCCGCGCCGACGGTCATCACGCGCCGGGGTCCCCAGGCGTCGGCCAGGGCTCCGGCGAGGAAGGCGCCCAGCGCGGCGGCGGCTCCGTACACCGTGAAGATCGCGCCGACGCCGCCTTCGGAGAAGCCGAGGCCGGTGAGGTAGGGCGCGAGGTATCCGGTCTCGATGCCGTCGCCGGTCATGAACAGGACGAGTCCGGCGTAGCCCCAGAGCAGGGGCCGGGGCAGGCCGGCCCGGTCGAGGATCGTCGGCCGTCGTGGGCCGGCGGACCGGGGAAGGGCAGGGGCCTGGGACACGGGGGCTCCGTCCGGAGATGAGCAGGAATCACGCACTTCGCCCCGAGAAACGGAGAAAGTCCCGGCCGGCGGTGCAGCGGCTGCCGATACAAGCTCTGTGCAACACATTCTGTCAATGGAATTGACAGAACTTCTCAGAAAGTGTGTGATCTCGGCAGCGTCCGCACCGTGGCGGGCACCCCGGAGCAAGGAGAAACCATGGCAGCCGGCCGTGGCACCGAAGCCGATGTCGAGCAGCGCAGACAGCAACTGCTGCGGCGCGTCATCGAGCAGGGCGAGGCACGGATCGACGCGCTGGCCGGCGAGCTCGGCGTCAGCGCGATGACCGTCCACCGGGATCTGGACAACCTGCAGTCCCGGCAGCTGCTGTACAAGCGGCGCGGCAGCGCGGTGGCGCTGGCCGGCCTCACGATGGAGACGGCCACCCGCTTCCGCGAGGACCGGCAGCTGCAGATCAAGGAAGCCCTCGCCGAGGTGCTGGCGGGGCAGGTGCGCCCCGGCCAGACCGTGCTGATGGACTGCGGAAGCACGCTCTTCCCGCTCGCGCGCCGCCTCGCCCGTATCGAGCGCCTGACCGTGGTCACCAACTCGCTGCGCGTCGCGGGGATCGTCGGCAAGGACGCGGCCGACGGCACCGGGGTGATCCTGCTCGGCGGCAGCTTCCACGCCGACTTCGAGTCCTGCGCCGGCACGGAGACCCTGCGCCGGCTCGCCCGGATCCGGGCGGACGTGATGTTCTCCTCCGTCACCTCGGTGCACCGGGGCCGGCTGTACCACCCCGTCCGGGAGTGGGCCGACCTCAAGGAGGCCATGCAGGACGCCGCCGCGCGGCGTGTACTGCCCGTCGACCACAGCAAGTTCGGGCGCACGGCCACCCACGGCTACGGCGACGCCTCCGGCTACGACCTCGTGGTGACCGACGAGGCCGCCCCGCCGGAGGAGGTCCGGGCGATCGAGGAGCTCGGCGTGCCCGTCGAGCGCGTGCCGCTCCCCGTCGACTGAACACCCCTGCCCCACCCCCGAGTTACCCCCCCACCCCCGCCGAAAGGAAGCCGGCTCATGCGCGCTCTCGTCGTCGAGACCCCGGGTAAGTTCTCCGTCCAGACGGTGCCCGACCCCACTCCGGGCCCGGGCGAGGTCGTGGTCGCCGTCGCCGCGGTCGGCATCTGCGGCACCGACATCCACATCGTCGACGGCGAGTTCGCCCCGACCCCGTACCCGATCGTCCCCGGACACGAGTTCACGGGCGAGGTCGTGGCGCTCGGTGCAGGGGTGCACGGGGTGCGCGAGGGCGACAAGGTCGCCGTCGACCCCTCGCTGTTCTGCGGCGCCTGTCACTACTGCGCCATCGGGCGGGGCAACCTGTGCGAGAACTGGGGCGCGATCGGGGACACGGTCGACGGCGCGATGGCCCAGTATGTGAAGGTGCCCGCCGCCAACTGTTACCGGCTGCCCGAGAACGTCTCCCTCACCCAGGGGACGCTGGTGGAGCCGCTGTCCTGTGCCGTGCACGGCTTCGACAAGCTCCCCCGCGACCTCGGCGCCCACTACCTCGTCTACGGGGCGGGCACCATGGGCCTGATGATGCTTCAGCTCGCCGCCCAGGCGGGCGCGGCCTCCGTGTCCGTCGTCGACTTCAACCCCGGACGGCTGGAGGTCGCACGGCAGTTGGGGGCCGACGCGGTCGCGGTGCGCTCGGGTGACCTGGGCCGGCCACAGGGCTGGGAGGTCGTCATCGACTGCACGGGCGCCGTCCCGGCCATCGAGGACGCGCTGACCCGGGTGCGGCGCGGGGGGACGTTCCAGCAGTTCGGCGTCGCGCCGTCCGGGGCGACCGCACGCATCTCGCCGTTCCGCGTGTACAACGACGAGATCACCATCGTGGGATCCATGGCCGTGGTGCACAGCTTCGGCCGGGCCGTGGAGCTCATGGGCAAGGGCGTCGTCGACGCCGACACCATGATCACACACAGCTTCGGGCTGGAGGAATTCCCCGAGGCGCTGCGGACGTTCCGCGAGGGAACCGGCCGCAAGATCCAGATCCGTCCGGCGGCCTGACATGGCGACCGTCGTCGGAGTCGATTCCTCCACCCAGTCCTGCAAGGTCGTCGTCTGCGACGCGGAGACCGGGGACGTACTGCGCCAGGGCCGCGCCCCGCACCCCGAGGGCACCGAGGCCGACCCCGAGGCCTGGTGGCAGGCGCTCCGACAGGCCCTGCGGGACGCCGGGGCGGAGGGGCTGGAGGGCGTCGACGCCATCGCCGTCGCGGGGCAGCAACACGGGCTCGTCGCCCTCGACGCCGACGGCGTGCCCGTACGCCGGGCCCTGCTGTGGAACGACACCCGCTCGGCGCCCCAGGCAGCCGACCTCATCGGCGAGTCGGGCGGCGTCCAGGCTTGGGCGGATGCCGTGGGCACCGTCCCCGTCGCCGCCCTCACGGCCGCCAAGCTGCGCTGGCTCGCCGACCACGAGCCCGGGGCCGCGGACCGTACGGCGACGGTGATGCTGCCACACGACTGGCTGACCTGGCGACTGTGCGGCGGAGGCGCGGCGGAGCCCGTCACCGACCGCGGCGACGCCTCCGGCACCGGCTACTGGTCGCCGGCCGAAGGCCGTTACCGCACGGACCTGCTGCGGCTCGCCTTCCGCGGCCGCACCCCGCAACTGCCGCGCGTCCTGGCCCCGGACGAGGCCGCCGGGCACACCCCCGGCGGCACCCTCGTCGCGGCGGGAACCGGTGACAACATGGGCGCCGCCCTGGGCCTCGGCCTCGCGCCCGGCGAGGCGGTGGTCTCGCTCGGCACCAGCGGCACCGTCTTCGCCCGCTCGCCGCACCCGACGGCGGACCCCGGCGGTGCGGTGGCCGGATTCGCCGACGCCACCGGGCAGTTCCTCCCGCTGGTGTGCACGCTCAACGCCGCCCGCGTGCTGAGCTCCACGGCCCGCATGCTGGGCGCCGGCCTCGAGGAGCTCGACGCCCTCGCCCGCCGGGCCGAACCGGGCGCCGGAGGACTGGTCCTGCTGCCCTACCTCGGCGGCGAACGCACCCCCAACCTGCCCGACGCCACGGGCAGTCTCCTCGGCATGCAGGTGAGCAACATGCACCCGCACAACCTGGCCCGCGCCGCCGTCGAGGGCATGCTGTGCGGCATGACCGACGCCCTGGACGAACTGCGCGGGCAGGGCGTGCCGGTGGACCGCCTGCTGCTGATCGGCGGTGCCGCCAAGGCTCCGGTGGTCGGGGAGGTTGCGGCGGAGATCTTCGGCATGCCGGTGACCGTGCCGCGCCCCGACGAATACGTGGCCCTGGGCGCCGCCCGTCAAGCGGCCTGGGCCCTCGCCCGGACTCCCGAACCGCCCGCGTGGCCCCGCCCCGACGGCACGGACGTAGCGGCACCGGCCGACGGGGGCGCGGCCGGGAGGGAGGTCCGGCACGCGTATGCGCGGGCCCGCGCCCAGGTCCACGGCGCAGGCGCAGGCGTGTAAGCGCACGACGAGCGGTGGTGGTTCCCTGGCACGTCGGTCGTCCGATCCCGCCATCTGCTCCCCGCCGTGATGCCGGTGGCCGGCCCGTGGGTGGTCAGCGGGGCGAGGGGTGTGCGTGGGGGATGGCGGGCAGGCGGGCGCTGGGGCGGTGGTTCGGGTGGCTACGGAACAGGCCACGAGCCTCACCGCCGGGGATTCGGTCACGGACGGATAACAGTGCCGGACCTCGGTCGAGAACCCGGGCGCCGGGCGTTGTGCCCCTTTTTCTCCTGAACGCCCGTTGAGCGGCGGCGATATCCGTCGGGTCGCCCCGGTCCGCCGCACCGGCCCGCGCATCCCGCCCGCCGCCGGCGAGCGGATCATCCACGCCGGCCCACCCGTACCGTGGACGGATGATCGAACCGTCCTCCTCTCGTAGCCGCATAGGTACGACGAGCACCGCAGGCGTTCCGGCGGCGGCCGTCGTCCCGGTGCACCGCCGTCCCGTCGCGGCGGTCTTCCGTGCCCTCGTCTCCCTGGCCGCGCTGACCGGTGTCGCCTTCGACGTGACCGACTCGCACGACCTCGGGCGGCTCTTCAGCTACTTCACGGTCCAGTCCAACCTCCTGATCGCGCTCGTCTTCGCCTGGTCCGCCCACCGCGCCTGGACCGCCCGGCCCGCCCTCTCCCCCAGGATCACCGGCGCGGCCCTCCTCTACATCTGCATCACGGGCGTCGTCTTCCACTTCGTGCTCGACAACGCCTCCAGCGGCTTCTCCATGACCGCCGAGCGCACTCCGCTGGAATCGATCGCCAACCAGCTCCTCCACACGGTCGCCCCCGTCGCCGCCGTGCTCGACTGGCTGCTGCTGACCGCACCGGGCCGCTTCCGGTTCGTCTTCGCGGCGCAGTGGCTGCTGTATCCGCTGCTCTACTTCCCCTTCGCCCTCGTCCGCGGCGCCCTCCTCTCCCCGGGCACCGACGGCCGCTACCCCTACCCCTTCCTCGACGTCGACCTCCACGGCTACCTCGGCGTGCTCGGCAACGCCGTGACCTTCGGCCTGGCCTTCTACGTCCTGGGCCTGGTGGTCTTCCTGATCGACCGCTACCGGCCGGGGCTGCACGCCCTTCGGTAGGGCGCGGCGCCGGCCGTCCTTCATGCCGTATACGGGTGTGGCGGCTCGTCGACTGGGCGACGGGCCGCCACAAATGGTGGGGCGCACTCCCCCGCAGGCTCCGGTGTTACGGAGCGGCGGGTGCGGGTGCGCCCCTCACTTGTTCACCGCGCCCGAGGAAGAAGGATTTGATGTCGCATCCGAAGCCGAGGGAGCCGAGCAGGGCTCCGAGGCAGCCCCAGCTCATGGAGTTGGGGCCGGGTCAGCGGTTGCGTTCGTAGTGGCGGCGTGCCTTTTCGCGGTTGCCGCAGACCGCCATCGAGCACCAGCGGGCGCGGTTGGCCCGGCTGCGGTCGAGCAGGAACAGCCGGCACTCGCCGTTGGCACAGGGGCGCAGCCGGCCGGGCAGTTGTTTCTCGGTGGCGGCCCAGGCGAGGACCGCCTCGACGGCCAGCCGGGCGTGCGGCGGAGTCCTGAGCGTCCACTCAAGACCGTCCGCAGTGATCTCCGGGATCCGGTGGACCCCTGCGAGCAGGGGGCTCAAGGCGGCGGGCGGGCTTTCTCCGCGCACGACGTCCTGCAAGGTGTCCCGTGCCTGGCGCAGCAGCGTCAGTTCCGCGGGGCTGCCTTCGCCGCCGTGCTCCCGCGCCCAGCGCCTGCCTCCGGCCGGGTCGCCGAGCGCGTCCTGTTCCTCGCCGTTGACCAGTGGCCTGCTGTTGAGCAGGTCCAGCAGCGCGTCCATCGAGTACCACCCACCTAACCGGATTGAATCGCTTGACAGGTTAGCTCACCCCGTGCTTGCATGGCGAATAGCTAACCGGATCAACCATTTGAAGGGGTTAGAAATGAGCTCGGTGCACCACCGGACCGCCATCGTCGACGGCCACGAGATCTTCTACCGCGAAGCCGGCCCCGCAGACGCCCCCACGATCGTCCTGCTGCACGGCTACCCGACCAGCTCGTTCATGTTCCGCCACCTCATCCCGCTGCTGGCCGACGACTACCACGTCATCGCGCCGGACCACCTCGGCTTCGGCCACTCCGCCGCCCCCCTCGCAGGCGAGTTCACCTACACCTTCGATGCCCTCGCCGAACTCACCACGGGACTGCTCGACCAACTGGGCCTGGACCGCTACGCCCTCTACGTCCAGGACTACGGCGCCCCCATCGGATGGCGCCTCGCACTCAAGCACCCCGAACGGATCTCCGCCCTCATCACCCAGAACGGCAACGGCTACGAGGACGGTTTCGTCGAATCGTTCTGGACCGACGTCTGGGCCTACGGCGCGGACCCCGGCCCCGCCACCGAACCCGCCGTCCGCGCCGCACTGGGCATCGACGCCATCCGCTGGCAGTACCTGCACGGCGTGCCCGACCCCAGCCTGGTCAGCCCGGACACCTGGGAGCACGACTTCGCCCTGGTCTCCCGCGAAGGGAACGACGAGGTCCAGCTCGCGCTGTTCCGCGACTACCGGAACAACCTCCCGCTCTACCCGCTGCTGCACGAGTTCCTGCGCACCAGCGAGGTCCCGGTGCTCGCCGTGTGGGGCCGCAACGACGAGATCTTCGGCCCGGCCGGTGCGCAGGCCTTCGCCCGCGACGCCAAGGACGCCGAGGTGCACCTGATCAACGGCGGCCACTTCCTGCTGGAGAGCCACCTGGACGTCGTCGCGGGCTACCTGCGCGGCTTCCTCGGGCGGGTGCTGAGCTGAGCAAGTGATCGCGGCGGGGGGAAGACGACATGACGTAGGTCCGGAACAGCTACGGGCGCCCCTGCTCGGGTTCGTACTGTCACTGAAGGCGAAGCCGGGCCGCGGCGGCCGTAAGACTCACGTCATCGTTGGAAGCCCCTTTCCGTACATGGGGCACAGGGCCCGGCGCCCTCGCCGGATCCGCGTCAGCGACTCTGCCCCGAGGCGGAGCGGGGGCGCAGCAGTACGGCGGCCAGGATGGCCGGTGCGGTGATGAGCAGGGTGAACGTCACGAGCGAAATCGCGGATGCGGGTGGCTTGTTGGTGGCTGCCGAGGCGTGGTGATAGCTCGGGTGCAGGGGTACCGGCGGGTGTGCGGGCGGCCTGGGTACCGGCGCCGAAGGAGACGGGGAGGGGGAAGGGGACGGAGCATTCGGCGGGTTGGGAGCAGGGGGGTTGACGATGGGGACGGCGCCGGCCGGCGGCCCGGCAGGAGCGGGAGCCGCCGGGCCGGGCGCACCGGGGGCGGGAGGTACGGGCCCGGGTGCCGGAGGTGCCGGAGCCGGTGGAGCAGGCGGCACCACGACCGGCGGTGCCGGCGCAGGAGGCGCGGGGGCAGGAGGCGCCCCAACGGGCGGCGCCGGGGCCGGGGGTACGGCGCCCCCCGGCGGCACGGGCGCAGGCGCCGCCCCTCCGGGAGGGGCCGCAGGAGGCGGAGCGGGAGCGGGCGGGGCTCCGCCCGGAGGAGCAGGGGCAGGAGGCGCTCCCCCCGGCGGCGGCGCAGGCGCAGGAGGGGCCGCAGGCGGAGGCGCGGGGGCAGGTGGAGCCGCAGGCGGCGGCACGGCCCCCGGAGGGGCCGGTTTCGGGCAGGCCAGGCCCGGATGCGTCACCTCCACGTGCAGATCGACGGCGACCACGTGCGCGTCCACGCAGATCCGCCCCCGGCCGGTGTCGACCGCATCCGCGGTCACCCCGCCTCCCAGCGCCCGCACATGGGCGTGCGACGGCGGGTGGTCCGGCACCCGGAGCGGCAGATTCCTGGTGAGCAGGTTCTTGGCGGCCGCCGACAGCACCGGCGCCCCGGCGACCGCGGCGTTCGCGCCCACGTCGTCCGCGGCAGCGGCACCCGCAGGCGCCAGCACGGCCAGTGCCGTCAACGTCACCGCACATCCGGTCCTCAGCCATACCGTCACGCGGGACAGCGTGCTCAATCGTCCACGCCTGCAGTAGAGTTCACCCGCGAATTCCTCCGATGGGCGGAAAATTCCCTGAGCACACCGCATCGGGGCCGTCCGTGGTCTCCGACCCGCCGGACCGCCGAAGGCGGTCAAATCCCGGACGTCGCAGTCGATTCTGTGTACCCTCCGTCCTGATTCCGCGCCGCCCCCTGCAGACCCGCATCCCCCGGACCGAGAGAGCGCGAGGACGCAGATGCCTTCGACGACCGGCCCGGCAGCCGCCGGGCACAGGCCCCGGCCGCCCCGGCGGCGCACCCCGTGGCCGTTCGCCGCCGCGCTCCTCCTCGCCCTGCTCCCCCTCGCCGGCTGCGGACAGGAACACGACGAGCAGGAGACGGGGCTGGACGCTTCGACCCGTCCGAGCCCCTGGTCGAGTTCACGGCTGGTGCACGCGAAGGCGCTCGTCCACCATCCCGGCACGTCCCACACGGCACAGCCGACGCTGTCCAACGCGCGCGTGGGTGCGCTGTTCGCCCACGACACCTCGGGGGACCACTTCTGCACGGCGAGCGTCGTGGCCAGCCCGGGCAAGTCCCTCCTGATCACTGCGGCGCACTGCGTGCACAGCGGGGGCAAGGGCGGCGACAACACCGACATCGTCTTCACCCCCGCCTACCGCAACGGCCTGACGCCGGACGGGATCTGGCAGCCGTCGTCCATCGTCGTCGACCCGCGCTGGGCCGACACGGGGGATCCGGACTTCGACGTCGCGTTCATCGTGCTCAAGCCGCTGAACGGCAAGCACATCGCCGAGGTGCTGGGCGCCAACACCCTGGGCACCGACAAGGGGTTCAGCAACGCGGTGCGGATCACGGGCTATCCGGAGAACGGCAACGAGCCGATCACCTGCGGCAACCGCACCACGCAGCAGAGCGCGCACCAGATGCGCATCGTCTGCACGGGCTACAGCGGCGGGACGAGCGGCAGCCCGTGGCTCGCCGGCTTCGACCCGGCCACCAAGAGCGGTTCCGTCATCGGTGTGATCGGCGGCTATCAGCAGGGCGGCGACACCGACGACGTCTCCTACAGCCCCTACTTCGACGCCTCGGTCCAGAAACTCTACGGGCAGGCCGTCGCCCAGGAGAGGTGACGCGGTACGAAAGCCCGGGGAATTCGGCGGCAATGCGACGGGCGGCCAATAGGACGATTCAATTATCGGAAGTCTTTTTTGGCATTCCAATGCCTTGACGCGTTCACGCGGGCAGGACCACCATCGCGGAAAGGAGCATAATTCCGCCGCCATTCGGATGGGGGTTCCCGATGGCTTTTCTGGCCGCATGCGCCGCGGGAGGTGTGCGCAACGGATTCGCGGGGGTCGTGGAGGACGGGCGGGTGGCCGTGGACGCCTTGTGCTCCTGCGGCAACCGCCACCGGCCGGCGGCCGGGAAGAGCAGCGAACATCCGGTCACGGCCGGGGTGTTCGCCGCCGCAGGCCGCATCGCCGAGACCTGGGTGTGCCCGCGCACCGGGCAGCTGGGGCGCGGTGCACTGTCCCAGGTCCCGCTCTTCTATTCCGTCTTCAACAATTCGGTCCGTTTCTCCACCGATCTCGGAGAATTGGCCGGCGAAACCGCGGAGCCCTGGCCGGCGGCGGTCGCGGCGGCACTGGACGGAGCGGTGCTGCCCGCACCGTTCACCCCTTACGAGAATGTCTTCCAACTGGCCTGCGGGACAACCCTCACGGTCACCCGCGGGCGCGAACGGCTGGACCTCGCGGAACTCGATCTCACCGAACTCGCCGACCGCGCCCGGCGGCTGGCCGGGCGGCGCGGACCGGTGGCGACACTGCGCTGCGCGCTCGCCCACGCCGGTGCCGACGCCCTGGACGGCGCGGTCGCCGGCCTGCTCGGGGACGGCGGCGGCCTGGGGGCGGCGGCGGTCGCAGCGGCCTGCGGCGACCTGGTGCGCAGGGTGTACCTCCACGTGGACGTGCCGGTGCTGGAGCGCAGGCGGGCACGGATCGCCCCGGGCGCGACCCTGATCGACGGGACGCGGGCCTGGCTGCGGGCCTGCGGCCGCACCGGGCCCGGCTACGCCCACGAGGCCGACCCCTGGCCGCCCGGCCCGGACCTGCTCGGGCCGGGCCGGGTCCGTCTGTTGAGCGGCCGGGCACTCGCCCGGGCCCTGACCGGGCCGCCCGCCGGCACGGGACGGCTGCGCACCGGCTGGGTGCGGCTGGCCGGTGCCCCGCCGGTGCCCGCTCTGCGCGGGCAGCGGGGCTGGCGCACCTGGCTGCCTCAGCCTCCCGCGGCGCCCCCGGCCGCGCAGCCGCCTCCCCCGGCGGACGCCGAGCGCGACCTCCTGCAGCCCGCGGGCTGGATGTCGCAGGCCGCGCGGGCGGCACGGGCACCGGTCAGCGCCGCCGATGCCGGCAGCCACCTGGTGCCCGCCGAAGGCGCGGGCGCCACGCTCTCCGCCGTCATCGACGCGCTGGAGTCCAGGCCGCTGCCCACGCGCAGGCCGGACGGGCCCGAGCCGGTACTGATCAGCGCGCACCCGATGGTGGTCGGGGCCATCGCACACCTCGCCCTCGACGGCCGGCTGCGCCGAAGCCTGCGCGGCGGCTACGTCGATCCCGTGCCGCTGCTGCGGGAGTTGGTGCCCGCGGGATGGCGGCCCGCCGACACCACGCCGGCCGAGCGCGACAAACTGCTCGCGGCGGCCTTCGTGACGCGCCGGCTGGCGACGGCGGAACAGCGCGCCCGGCTGCTGGCCCGGGTCGAGTCGAGCCCGTGGATCGACGCCGACCGTCTCAAGGCCGTGCTGGCCGACAGCCGCAAGGTCCTCTTCGACGCGCCCGCCCTGCACCGCCTGTACGTCACGGCGGAGCGCTACGGCGAGGCCATGCACACGGCGGTGCCGCAATGACCCTGGTACTGGAGGAGGGAGTGTGCCTGGTCACGATGCCGTTCGGCGACGCCATCGTCGTCGACCGCACCCGGCTCGGCGTCCAGCAGGTCAGCGCCCGGCTCGCGGGCCTGCTCCAACAGCGCGGCGCAGTGCACCGGTTGCTGCCGCCCGCGCTCACCGAGGAGATCCGCCGCGGCCTGGCGGACGGCTGGCTGTCGTTCGAGGAGGGGTCATGATCGTCCTGTCCGGTGCGGCCGCCATCGCGGCGGGGTGCGGTCTGCTGTGGCTCAGCCTGGTGGCCAAGCTCGCCGACCGCGAGTCGGCGAGGATCGTGTGGCCGGTGACCGGCCGCTTCGGCCGGGTCCTCGGGCCCGGAGCGGTGTCGGCCGCCGAGGCCGTGGTCGTGGCCGTGCTGCTGGCCCCGCTCCCGGTGGCCGTACGGCTGCTGCCGCTCGCGGCGTGCTTCAGCGCGTACGCGGCCGCCGCGACGATCCTGCACGGGCGCCGCTGCGCCTGCTTCGGCGGCTGGCTGCCCACCCGCCTCTCCACGCTGCACGCGGTGGGCTGCGCATGCATCGCCGCCCTCGCGTTCACCGGAGTGCCCGGCGGCCTGTCCGTCCGCGCGGCCACGGTCGCGGCCGCCGCGTCCGTGACGGTGGCGAGCGTAGTGGCCGCGGTGCTGTGGTGGCGCGCGGCCGCCCGCGCCCGCCAACCGGTGCGCGACGTCCACCACTTCGTGGTCTTCACCGCGGAGTCGTGCCCGTACTGCGCCGCGCTGGAGGCCCAGCGCAGCAGGTACGCGGCGCTGACGGACAAGCCGCTGGAGTTCCGGCAGGCGGTCACCGAGGAGGACGCCGAAGAGGCCGGCCGGGCGTTCCCGGCGGTGGTCGGCTACGACGGGGACGGCGTCCCGGTGACCGGGCCCGTCCACGGACTGTCGCCGATCCGCGACATGTTGCGGCGCTCCGCGGCCGACCGCGCGATGACGGGGAGCACACGATGATCGCGGAACTGCGGACCTCGCTGCGGCTGCGCCGGCACACGCTGCCGGAATTGATCGAGGAGGCGGAACGGTCCGGTGCGTGCACGGCCACGGGCCGTCCGCCGGTGACCGCGGTGCTGATCATGCGCCGACTGCTGTCCGGCTTCGGCACCTCCATGGACGAGACCGCGGCCGTCGTCGCCGCCCTGCGGCAGTGCGGGTATCCCGCTCAACTCGTCCTGGGGGCCGAGCCGTTGCCCGCGAACGACGGCGAGTACCCGGTCTTCACCTGGGTCGCGGTGGACGGGGTGCCGGTCGACACCGACCGGCCGCCCGACACCTACCTGATCGAACTCGCCAGGTTCCCCGAAGAACCATGACCGGCTTCGAGCGGACGGTCCACGCCCTGCTGAACCGCCCGGCCGGAACGGTCACCGGCTCGGTCGGCGAGGGGTACGGCTGGGCGGTGCACCGGCACCGCCACCCGCCTGCCGTGCCCGGCTCCGACAGCGCTCCTGCCGGGCTGCGCACCGGGCAGTTGGAAACCGTCTCGCCGGACGGGCGGCACTGGACGCCCGCCGAGCTCCACGACGTACTCGGTCAACCGGCCTACAGCGCAGGACGGTTCGCGGGCACGGCACTCGTCGGCGGCGAGCCCCGCTGCTGGATCGCCGCCGCGCGGACGCGGCGGGTGCGGCTGCTGAACATCCCGGCGGCGCTGACCGAGGGCGACGGGACACCCGTCGCCTGGAGCGGCGGCGCGCTCGTCCTGCCCGCCGCCGCGCCCGCGCGGCGGCGCGATCCGCAGTACCTCTTCGAGGCCGAACCGGGGCAGCGCATCCGGATGGCCCTGCCCGAGGCCACCGCCGAACACCTGCGGCTGCACTACCGGTTCGCCGACCCCGTCTCCGGCACGCTCCGGCCCGTGGGTCTGGCGCCCCGCGGCTACCGCGACGTCCGTGCCACCGCCCGGGGAGCGGTCGCCGCCCACGCACCCGGCCTGGTCGCCGCCGTCCGGCCGGACGGCGCCGGGGAGCAGGTGATCGGCCTGGACGACGCCCCGCTGCTGGACTTCCGGTGGCTCGGCGACCTCGTCCTCGCCACCGGGCGTCCGGACGGCTTCGACGTCCTCTCCTGGAACGGTGACGTGCAGCGCCTCCTCCACCGGCACCACGGACGCTTCCTGCACAGCGACCACGGGGAACCCTTGACCGTCCTGGCGCAGCACCACGACGGCGGCCACGCCGTCATCGTCGTCGACGACGATGCCGTGCACGTGACAGGGCTCGACGGCCACCCGACAACTCCCTCGCAGATCCTGGCCGTCGGTCCGCGCACCGCCGCCGGGCTTCGCTTCGCCACCCTGCATGCCGGCAACGAGGCCGTGTTGTGGAACATGGCCCCGGGGGCGACGGCCGCCGTCCGGCTGTCGCGCCACGACCTGCCGGGCAGCAGGCGGCCGGTCACCGTTCGTCGCTGGCACGATGCCGCGTTCGCCTGCGTCACGGTCCCAAAGCCCCCGTCCGCAGCCGCCCCCGCGCCGGTCCGGCACCCACCGTGCATAGAGGCAGCGCACGGATGTGCACATTACCGAACACACGTGAAAGGAAAGGGAGTCACGACCATGCGAAACCTCGAAGACATCGCCACCACACGCCTCGGGATCACCATGGTGTCCTACACCGCGTCCCGCGAGGGCGGCTGTTTCTGGAACGGCACGGCGCCCTTCTGCGTGGGCATGTGCCCGTCGGGCTACTACAACTGTGGTGCGGACACCTGCGGCGAGGGCGCGTGCTGCGTCACCGGTTACAAGGTCTACTGCTGCCGGGGGGCTTGCGGCTAGCAGCGGACGCAGAAGCGCTGAAGGCTCTCACCGGCAAGTGAGGACCTGAGGCTCACAGCGGCACAGGCACGGGATGCCTGTGCCGCCCGTCCGAGGCGAAGGAAGCTGAGCGGTACCGCGCCCCAAAGGGGCGCGGGGAACTGCGCGACCAGCCACGGCGGTCCGCAACTGAAGGAGAAACCGATGAGCAGACACCGCGAGGCCCCGCGCAGCGGTACCGCTCGGCGGCTCCCGTTCGGTGACCTCCGGCTGCTCATCGCCTTCGGCCTCTCCGCCGCCTGGCGGGCCGACCGGCGCCGGCTGCTCATCGTCCTCGCCTTCCAGGGCGTCCAGGCACTGGGCGCGGGCGGTGCGGTCCTGGTGGGGAAGAACGCCCTGTCCGGGCTGACCGGATCGGCAGGCGAGCAGGCGCACGCACCGTCACTGAGCACGTCCGCCGGGTACATCGCGGCCTTGCTGGCCATGGGGTTCATGAGCAGCATCGTCAAACAGGCCCTGGAATACCACCAGTCGATGTTCCGGCTGAGCATCGAGCGTGACGCGGTGGAGCGGGTCGTGACGGCCGCGGCGCAGGCCGGGCTGGCCGAGTTCGAGGATCCGGGGTTCCACGACCGGGTCAGGCTCGCCCTCACCGCCGCGCAGGCGTACCTTCCGCAGCTCCCGACGCTGCTCGTCACCGCCCTGCGCGCCGTCGCCACGACGGTCGCGGTCGGCGCGGCGCTGACCACCATGGTGTGGTGGCTGTTCCCGCTGTTCGCCGTCGCCACGGTGCCCGCGGCGGACCGCATCTACGTGCTGCAGCGCGGGCGCGTCGTCGGGAGCGGGACGCACGAGGAGCTCATGGCGGTCAACGACACCTACCGGGAGCTCTATTTGGCGCAGGCCGGCGCCTATCTGAACGCAGCCGGCCGGAGCGGCGGACCCGCCTGACGGCTACGGGAGCCGGGCGAAGACGTGCACGGCTCCGCGCTTCGCGAACTCCTCGCTCAGCGGGCGCCCATGGCCGACGGCCGTCTCCTCGGCCGGCACGCTGCGCGTCAGCCAGCCCAGGTCCGTGAGGCGGTCCGCCGGCTCGGGCCGCTGATCGGTGTGGATCAGGCTGGTGATGTCGACGCCCAGGGAGCGAACACTGCCCTTCACGGCCTCCTCGCCCCGCGCTGCCGGCGAGGGGTTGCCGAAGGCCTCCACCGCGAAGCGGCTGCCGGGGGCGGAGAGCCGGTGGATCTCCTGGAAGAGCTCGTCCTCGGCAGCCGGGGGAAGGTAGGGCAGGAGTCCTTCCGCGAGCCAGGCGGTGGGCCGTGAACGGTCGAAGCCCGCCGCCTCCAGCGCCGTGGCCCAGTCGTCGCGCAAGTCGACGGCGACCGGGCGGTGTGCGCAGGAGGCGGTCGCCCCCTGCTCGCCCAGGACGCGCAGCTTGAAGTCCAGGACCAGCGGCTGGTCGATCTCGTAGACGACGGATCCGGCCGACCACTGCAGCCGGACGGCCCGGGCGTCGAGCCCCGAGGCCAGCACCACGGCCTGGGTGATGCCGGCTGCGGTGGCGTCCTGGAAGAAGTCGTCGAAGGCCTTGGTGCGTATCGCGATGTACGTGGAGGTGTCGGGCCAGTACTGCTGCGCGCCGTCGGCCGCGGCCTCGGCCGCCGTCGTGGGCATCGGCACGGGCGGCCGGGCCTCCTCGACGAAGCGGACCGCGTACGGGTCCTGGATCAGGGCGTCCGGCCGGCTGGTCTCGACGGCTCTGGCGGCCGCCACTGCCAGTGCGGTGATGCCGATGCCCGAGACGATGTCCCACTGCTGGTCCGTGCTCACGAACGCCTCCTGCGATCAAACCCGTTGAACAGGTGACCATGCTAAGCACGTGCAGGCGGTCCGCACCAGACCGTAGCCCCAGGCAACTTCCAGACCTGACGCACCGTCAGCGCGGCTCCATGCGGAAGGCGAACCCCGCGGTCCCCGGGTCGACGGACGTGACCCCGCCGTCGACCGTCAGCACCGCACCGTTGACGAAGGAGGCGGCCGGCGACAGCAGCCAGCCGATCGCCTCTGCAACCTCCTCCGGCCGGCCCGGACGGCGGGCCGGGATGAGCCTGGCTGTCTCCTCGTACGCGGCCTCCAGGCCCTCCGCCCCCTCCCCCAGCCGCTCCTCGTCGGCGAAGCGGGCCATGCGCCGGTCGGCCATCTCGGTGCGGATCCAGCTGGGGCAGACGGTGTTGGCGCGCAGGCCCTGCGGCCCGTAGTCGACCGCGAGCGAGCTGCACAGCTGCAACAGGGCCGCCTTGGAAGCGGCATAGGCCGCGTTGCCGACCCCGTTGCGCAGGGCCGCGACGGAGGCGACGGCGACGACGGAGCCCTGCACCTGCAACAGGTGCGGAAGAGCAGCACGCATGAGGTGGAACGGGCCGGTGAGGTTGATGCTCATGACGGCTTCCCAGTCCGCCACCGCGAGGTCGCCGACGGCCCCGCTGCGGCCGATGCCCGCGTTGAGCACCAGCCCGTCGAGCCGCCCGTAGGCGGAGACGGCCGCCTCGACCAGCGCCGCGGCGGCGTCCGGGTCGGCGGCGTCCGACGGGTGGGCCAGGGCGCCGGTCTCCTCGGCGATGCGCTGCAGCGGTTCGGGCCTGCGGCCGGAGACGACCACTCGGTGCCCGTCGGCGCGCAGCAGTCTCGCCGTCGCGGCGCCGATGCCCGTTCCCCCGCCGGTCACGATGACAACTCGTCCGTCCGACATGGCCGTCCTGCCTCCAGGGTGATCGCGTACAGGGTGTTCGATCATACGGAGCCCCCGCGCCGACCGACTACGCTCGGAGGGGATACAGTGCCGCCGCCCGGACAGGGCGTGGTGAACGGGGGTTTCGGAAAATGCGCTATCTGGTACGCGACCGCATGCTCGCCTTCCACGAGGAGGCGTGGGTCGAGACCGAGCACCGGGAGAAGATCTTCAAGGTCAACAGGAAGTTCTTCCGGCTGCGCGGCACCTTCGCTTTCGTGGACACCCAGGGCAACCAGGTGGCCAGCATCGTCAAGAAGTTCTTCACCCTCCACCACACGATCCTCATCGAACAGAACGGTGTGGTGGAGGCCCGGATCAGCAAGCGGGCGTTCACGTTCTTCGGCGACCGCTTCAAGGTGAGCCTGCGCGACGGGCGGCGGCTGCGGATCGCCGGCAACTTCTGGGACAAGGAGTTCGACATCCAGGACCGGGACCAGGGCGTCACCCTGGCCCACATCTCCCGGCGCTGGTTCACCATCCGCGACGCCTACGCGGTCGACGTGATGAGCCAGGAGGACCCGACGCTGCTGATCATTCTGGCGGTGTGCGTGGATCACACCCTGCAGGATATGAAGGGCGAAAAGCTCACCAACCTGTGACGGGCGTTCAGCACTCCACACGCAGTTCCTGCAGCCCTCGGATGACGAACCCCGGCTTCCACTGCGGCTCCGCCACCAGCCGCAGCCCCGGCGCACGCTGCAGCAACGCACCGAACGCGGCCGCGAGTTCGAGCCGGGCGAGCGGCGCCCCCAGGCAGTAGTGGATCCCTGCGCCGAAGCTGAGGTGGGCGCTGCCGGTGCGGGTCACGTCCAGGCGTTCGGGGTCGGGGAAGACGGCGGGGTCGTGATTGGCGGAGCCGAGCAGGAGGGCCACCTCGCTGCCGCGCTCGACGACGGTGCCGCCGATCTCGATGTCGTCGAGCACCCAGCGCTCGAAGAGCTGCAACGGGGTGTCGTAGCGCATCAGTTCCTCGACCGCCTGCGGGACGAGCGCGGGCTCGCGGCGCAGGGCGGCGAGCTGGTCGGGGTGGCGGAACAGCGCCCACCAGCCGTTCCCGGTGGTGTTGACGGTGGCCTCGTGGCCGGCGTTGAGGAGCAGGGCGCAGGTGGAGACCACCTCCTGCTCGCTCAGCCGCTCCCCCTCGTCGCAGGCGGCCACCAGCGCGCTGATCAGGTCGTCGGCGGGACGGGCCCGGCGGTCGGCGATCAACTCGCGCAGGTAGGCGGAGAACTCGACGGAGGCCCGTACCGCGCGCTGCGCCGTCGCCTCGTCCGGGTTGAGCTCGTACATCCCGCAGATGTCGGCCGACCAGGGCCGCAGCAGCCCGCGGTCGGCGGCGGGGACGCCGAGCATCTCGGCGATGACGGCCACGGGCAGCGGTTCGGCCACGTCCGCGATCAGGTCGCCGCCGCCCTCGGCGAGAAGGCCGTCCACCAGCTCGCGCACCAGCCGTTCGACCACGGGCGCCAGGGCGGTGACGGTGCGCGGGGTGAAGGCCTGTGTCACGAGGCGACGGATGCGGGTGTGGTCGGGGGCTTCGAGGTCGAGCAGGCCGTTGTCGTTGAGGTCGTGGAACGGTGCGTGCTCGGCGGGCGGCGGGGTGCGCCCGAACTCCTCGTGCGTGAAGCGGTGCAGATACGTCCGCCCCAGCCGCCGGTCGCCCAGCAGGGCCCGGACGTCCGTGTGGTGCGGCACCAGCCACTGCCCGCTCGGGGCGAACCAGTGGACCCGGCCGGCGGCACGCAGTTCGGCGAAGCCGGGGTAGGGGTCGGCGACGAAGTCGGGAGACCAGGGATCGAACGACATGTGCGGATGCTACGCGCCCCGTCAGGGGCGCGGGGAACTGCGCGAGCAACCACACACAACCCGCAGCCGACCATGCACCCCCACCGGAGGTGCATGGTCGGCCCATTCATCAGGTGCGGTACGCGAAGTACACCGCGTCCGGGTTGGCGGCGATGATGCTCGCCACCGACTTCCGGAAGGTGTTGGTGGAGTGGTACGTCACGTACGGGATGCCGAGGCGGCTCCGGTGAGTGACGATCATGGAGTGGTCCTTGGACCCGTCACCCTCGAAGTCCATCTGGAGGATGTCGCCGACATCCAACTGGTAGACGTTCGCCAGGCTGGTCGTCCGCTTCGAGGACATCGCGTACGACGACCACTCGTTGGCGCCCACCCAGGTGGTGGAGTCGCCCTTGGAGTTGGACCACCACTTGCGGGAGTCCGAGGCCGCGCCGGCCTCGTCCTTCCATCCGCCGGCCTTGAGGGCCTGGCTGATGAAGTTGGTGCAGTCGCCGCCCTGGCCGTTGTAGTCGCGGTACTGGGGGTTGTAGTTCCGCCAGTACTTCTCCGCGTAGGCGGCCATGGCCTTGTAGTCGTAGCCGCCCGGCTTCTGGGACTTGGGCATCTGACGCGCGGGCCAGCTGATGGACGCGGGCGTCGCCTTGAGGGGGCCGCCCTTGTCCGGTGCCGGAGTCGGCGTCTTCTGGGGCTGGTTGATGGCCCGGGGGCCGTCGTCCAGCGGCTTCATGTCCGCGAGCTCCCACTTGCCGCCCGACACGCGGTGGAAGCTGAGCTCGTGGTGGGCCGTGAAGCCGGTCGTGCGCGGCTCGTCGCCACGGACCTGCTTGTAGTGGTAGACCGTGACCTCGGTGACGTAGACCGTGGCGCGGCCGCCCTTGACCGAGGTCTTGTCCGTGGTGACCCGGGTCTCGGCACCGGTGTACGCCTCGCCCAGCGAGTTGAGGCGCTTCTTGCGGGTCCGCAGCGAGGACAGACCGTCCTCCTCGTTGCGCTCCCAGCGGCTGGAGAGACGGACCTTCTTCTCGTTCGTCTCTATTCGGCTACCCTGACGGTTGCCGTCCACCAGCACGGCCGAGCGCTGGGTTATCACGTCGTCGGCGATACGGCCGAAGGACGCGGTCGTCGCCTTGTCCACGGTGTTGCGGGCCTCGCCCGCGTTCGCGAAGGTGCTCGGCAGCAGCACTGCCGACACACCCGCGGCCGCTGCCACGCCGACGGCGATTTTTGTCTTTCTCTTCACGTAGTGACTCCTTGCCCCCCGGCCCGAGCGGACCGGGAGACGGAATCTTCGCACACACTTCCATCATACAAATACGCGCTGGTTACCGTGTGAAACACCCCGTCAGTTCGGTGAATCCACACATCCCGTGACACACCCGGATCCGGCCCCGGAGACGACCGGAACACACCGGTGGATATCGGGCGTTCTTCTGTTACGCGGCCGGAACGAGGGGGCGCAACTGCCGCCCCACGCGCCGCTCCAGCCCGTCCCGCACGGCGGGCCACTCCTCGTCGAGGACCGAGTAGAACGCCGTGCCCCGGACCATGCCGTCCAGGCCGCGGGTGTGGGCCCGGTGGACCCCGTCGAGGACCGCGCCCAGGCGCTCGATCGCCGCACGCGAGCGTACGTTGCGGGCGTCGGCGCGCAGCGAGACGCGGCGGACGCCCCAGGCCTCGAAGGCGTGGCGCAGCAGGAGCAGTTTGGTCTCGGTGTTGATCCCCGTGCCCTGGGCGCCGGCTGCGAGCCAGGTGCCGCCGATCTCCGCCGCGTCGGGCACCGCGGTGAGCGGGTCGCCCAGCGGTCCGCGCGGGGCCGGCGGCCAGAGCACCGGGCCCTGCCAGTAGTCCAGCTCGCAGAGCCGCGTCGAGCCCACCACCGCGCCGTCCGCGGTGCGCACCGTGGCGAAGGGCAGCGCGCGGCCGGCCGCCCGGGCCTCCAGGGCGTCGCGGACGTAACGTTCCATCGCCTCGACGCCGCTGGGCACGGGGGTGAAGAGGTAACTGCTGCGGTCCTCGCCGGCCGCAGCGGCCAGGGCCTCGACGTGCTGCTCGCCGAGCGGCTCCAGCCGCACGGAGCGGCCGTGGAGGAAAACAGGTATGGGCACGCTGTCGTGGATCTTTCAACGAAAGTGACGTGGGCGGCTCAGTATGGGGTCAGGACAGCGGTGAATGAAAGGCCGGGCCGGGAACGCCGGGCCACGGCCGGGTGAACGAAGAGCAACGGGGCTCAGGAGGCCGGTGACCTCCATTGCAGCACCCGGCCCAGCACGCGGTCGGCCGGGAAGTATCCCAGGTGCCGCGAGTCGCAGCTGACCGCCCGGTTGTCGCCGAGCAGCACCAGCCTGCCGTGCGGTACGCGCTCGGCACCGCCGGTGCCGCGGAAGGTGATCCGGTCGCCGGGGACCGCGGCCACCCGCTTGATCAGCCACACCCGCCCCTGCACGGCCGCCGCCCCGTCCTCCGCGCGCACGGGCGGCCGCGGCCAGGTGCCGCCGGTCGCGGGGCGTTCGGCCACCACCACCTCGCCCACCGCCGGCTGCCGGCCGCTGCGCCGCACGAGCACCCGGTCGCCGTTGCGGAAGGCCGGCGCCATGCTCTCCCCGTGCACGGTGACCACCACGATCCTGCGCGCCGCCACCACCAGACCGGCCACGGTCAGGACCCCGCAGACCGGCAGGACCCATCGTGCGGACGCCGCCGTCACCGCAGGTCCCCCGTGAACGCGGGATCGCCCGGCGCCCCGGCGGCCCGGTAGCCGGTGGCCTGCAGGGTGAACAGCCGCGCGTAGCGCCCGTCCGCCTCGACGAGCCGGTCGTGCGGGCCCTGTTCGACGATGCGCCCGTTCTCCAGCACGGCGATCACGTCGGCGTCGCGGACCGCTCCGAGCCGGTGCGAGATCAGCAGGCTGGTCCGCCGGCCGCGGTGCTGCCGCAGCGCGGTGTGGACCTCGTGCTCCGCCTCGGCGTCCAGGCCGGCCGAGGGCTCGTCGAGGATCATCAGCTCGCGCCGGTCCCGCAGGAACGCCCGGGCCAGCGCGAGGCGTTGGCGCTGGCCGCCGGAGAGGACGACACCGGTCTCCGGGTTGTCCTTGTCGGACTCCATGAAGAACCTCCGCGACAGCAGCGTGCCGTACCCGTGCGGCAGGGCCTCCAACGCGGCGTGGATCCCGGCCCGTTCGGCCGCGGCCCGGATACGCGGGAGGTCCCCGAGAGCCGTCAGGTCGCCGAGGGCGATGTTCTCCTGCGCCGTCATGTCGTAGTGCATGTAGTCCTGGAACACCGCGCCGATCCGGCGCCGCAGTTCCGCCACGTCGACGGTGCGGATGTCGGCGCCGTCCCACAGGATCGCGCCCCGTTCGGGGTCGTAGAACCGGCACAGCAGCTTCACGAGCGTGGACTTGCCCGCGCCGTTCAGCCCGACGAGCGCCAGCGCCTGGCCGTGCCGGATGTGCAGACTGGTGCCGCGCAGCACCCAGGGGAGGTCCGGGGAGTAGCGGAACCACACGTCGCGCAGCTCGATGCCGCGGGACAGGTGCGGCAGCGGTGCGGGCCGTTCGGGGACGGGCAGGTCGGGTCCGGCGCGGGTCACCACGAGATAGTGGTCGAAGACCAGCAACGCCTGGTGCGCGCGGGCGACTTCGCTCGCCAGCGCGCCCAGCGAGCCCTGCACACCGGCCACCGCGGCCACGAACAGCACGACGTCACCGGCGGAGAGCCGGCCGGCGTGTGCGGCGCCGACCGCCCACAGCAGTCCGCCGCCCGAGACGAGCGCGGCCAGCAGCCCGAGCACCGCCTGGACGATCGCCTCCTTCCGGTCCACCGCCCGCTTCGCGGCGTTGGCGGTGCGCCGGTCCGCCAGCATCCGCCCCCGCAGGAAGGCGCCGGTGCCGAAGAGGCGTATCTCCTTGGCCGCTTCCACGCTGGAGAGCAGCTCGCTGTAGAACATCTGCCGACGCTCGATCGGGCCCACGTCCCACAGTGTGCGCGCCTTGCGGCGGGCCATCGTGACCTCGGAGAGCAGGGCGGGGACGGCGGCGGCCAGCACCAGGACGGTCATCCACGGGCTGAGCAGGGTGAGCGAGCCGAGGAAGCCGCCGATCGTGACGGCGGCCCGGGCGATGCCGATGGCGGCGTCGACGGCCTGGCCGGGGGTGCCGCCTCCGGCGTTCTGCGCGAGGCGCAGCCGGTCGAGGAACCGGGGGTTCTCGAACCGGCCCAGCCCGGCGAAGCCCTCGACGACCGTGAACAGCCGGTCGTCGGCCAACAGCCCCACCCTGCGGTCGAGTTCGGTGCGCAGGTACCGGTCGACCTGGGGTACGACGCCGAGCACCACCCCGGATGCGGCGAGTCCCGCGCCCAGTCCGATCAGCCGGGCCGACGAGGCCCCGCTGCTCAGCCCGTCGAGCATGAGCTTGGTGAGCCAGGCGGTGGCCACGGGGAGCACGCCGACAGCCAGGCTGAGCAGCGCGTGGACGGTGAGCACGCCGGGAGCCGCTCGGGCGACCAGGGCGCCCGCGGCGGCGATCCGCCGCAGGGTCGCCGCTGCGCCGCGGGCCGCTGCAGGGGCCCGGTCGGCCTCGTCCGGGCCGCGGTGGTTCATGCCGCGACTGCCGGTGCGTCGAGATCCAGCCGGTTGCCGGCGACCACCTGGCGGCCGTCGCGGTCCTGGGTGACCTTCAGGAGCGTGGGGAAGCCTCTGACCTTGAAGGCCTCGCTCACGACGGGTTCGCCGGCCTCGAGCACGACGCGGGCCGCCGGTGCCAGTGCGGCGACCTGGTCGCGGGAGCGCTCGGTGGTGCCGACCACCACGGCCAGCACCTGGTCCCGTCCGCCGGCGGTCGCCCGTGCGTACTCCACGAATTTGGGGATCATCTCGTGGCAGGGGCCGCAGTTGGGCGAGAAGAACGCCACGAGGGTGTCGCCGGAAAGGGACTCACGGGTCAGTGCGGCGCCGTCGACGGTGACGGCGCTGAACTCGCCGATTTCCGTGCCGACTTCGATGACGGGTGGTCTGCCGGGAGAGTTGGCGGCGAACTTGGTTATCAGAGTGGTGTGTTCGCGCAGCCGCTTGATCACCCCCAGGGTGAGGATCAGATCCAGTGCACAGAGCAGTCCCACCAGCACCACAGCCGCGATCAGGACGGGCATGGAAGTCGTCTCCTAGGGGATTCCAGGGGTTCCGGGGATTTCCGGGGATTTCAGGAACAGGTCGAGAATGTCGTCGAGCACGGTCACCAGCCCGCCCAGGAGCAGGCCGGCGGCCGCGGCCACGACCGCGCCGCCGGCCGCGGTCGCGCCTGCTGCGGGCGCGGTCGCCGCGCCGACGGCGGCCAGGGCCGTGAGCGTGAGGTTCCGGGCGACGTGCCGCGGGCCGAGCGGAGCCGCGGACACGCCGAAACACCGGCAGGGCGCGTGCACGCCCTGCCGCAGGGAGAGCGCGATGCCGGCCGCGAACACGGCCAGGAGGCCTCCCGCCAGCGCCAACCCCGCCACGGTGGCGACCCGCACCGGCACCGCGAGCAGGAGCCACACGGCGCACTCGGCCGCCACCACGCACCGCGCCACCGACCGGGTCGAGCGGGAAGGCACCACCTGCATGTCTCGCAACGACGCCGCGAACCGGCCGAATGCGCCTCGCCCCGCCACTTTTCCGGAGAACGAGGCGAGGAACACCGCACCGATCAGACAGCGGATTCCGAGTGCCAGATACTCCATGACGTCTCCTCCGGCTGTCGTCGCAGCGTTCCCGGTCGGGGCGTTTCAACCGGCTATCCGTAAAAAGCCGTTCTCACCCGGCGATGCGGTTCCGTGCCCCGAAGGGGCGCGGCGGGGAACTGCGCGGCCGGCCGAAGACGGCCCGCAGCCGCAGTACCGGATTCCCGCGGAGCGCCTAGCACTGGCAGACGATCGTCGGGCATCCGTTGTCGTTACAGCAGGCCCAACACGGCGCGTTGTAGCCGCACTTGCCGCTGCACTGCCAGCAGGCCGGCCAGTTGCCGCAGGAGAGAATCTCCATGGCCTCGGCATCGATCTCGGGCACGAACAGCCGGAGTACGCGGCTGCCCATCCCGGTGACCTTCCCGAACATTGCCACACTCCTCACTTGATCGGACGCGCGTTTCGTGCTTACGCGGCCCGAGTCTCATGGGGTTGCGGCGGGGCGGACAGTGCTGTTTCCGGCCGGTCGGCGGGCGCCGGCGCGGAGCACCCGGCGTTCACGGGGCAGCCGGAAGCAGCCCTTGCGACAGCCGGCGATCGGAGACGGGCACGACAGGCACAGGAGCCGCGGCACCCCCCGGACCGGCACATTCCCTTGTCGAAGATGAACCGGACACTCCGTCCCGGTTCGCAGCCGGACCACGGGCCGCCGCCGCGCACCCACGATTCTCCGCCATGCGGGACGGCGCCCTCCGCAGCCACGGGAGCACTTTCCGGACGCTGCGCAGCCGGTTCCCGGCTGGACGCACCGGCATCCCTCTGCACCGGCCGGGCAGCGAACAGCCGCATGTCCAGCCTTTGTTCAGGCCAAATTTCCGCCGCAGTGCACCCCGCGGATGCGCGCCGGCGGGGATGTGCGTCGACGCCCGGCCCCGCGTTGCCCGCATGTGTCGTAGTCGTATGCGCCGCCGGTGGGCGCCCGGCGGCCACATGTCCGGACTCCGGACGGGCTCTGCCGTACGCCGACGGCTGTCCGCCTCCCGCTGCACCCGGCGGCCGGTACCGCTGGCTGCAGCAGGGTGACTTCGCGTTCTGCCCGCCGGCCCCGCCGACCGGAACACCGGCCCCCGCGGTCCACGAAGGCCGGTTCCGGCCGTTGGCGACGAACTCAGCCGTTGCCGGCGCCGTTTCCGGACACCACCGGGATCCCGTCCAGCAGGTGCGACAGCGCGTCGTCGCCGTCCTGGATGGTGGAGTTCTGGGTGCACTGCGACTGCTGCTGCGAGGTGAGCACAGGAACGTCCTGGATCCCGATGTTGAGGAGCAACAGGACCGACTGGACACCGAGTCCGCTGATGCCGATGCACGGATCGTTGAGCGTGCCCTGCAGGGCAGTCAACGTGGGGCTTTCCTCGCCCCCGGTCTTCGTGCCGCCGTATGCGCTCTTCGCGTCGTGTCCCGAGGTGCTGTCCGATGCCACGGCGGGCGCGGCCACGACACCGGCGGCCGAGGCCGTCAGGGCGGCCGTCGCGAGTACCTTCCTGAGCACGTTCTTGCCTTTCGCCTGCGAGGGATGTCCTCCGAGGGGAGGTCACCTGGGTAACCGATCTCAGGCGGGGAAGTTCCGAACGCTCACTCGTTCGCCGCAGACGCCCGTTCAACCGGCCGCGGCCAGGGCCCGTAGCAGGGGCTCCATGTCGGCTCCCGCCGGCCAGTCGCTCACCTGCCCGTCCCCGACCTCGACGACCCGCCACGCACCGTCCTCGCGCTGCGCGAGGTCCGTCGTGACGAACCGGCAGTCCAGGGCGGCGACCAGGGGTGCCACGTCCGCCTGTTCCGGCTCGGGCAGCCGGCCCGGGGTGTCGGGGTGGGCCGTGGTGGCGACGGGGACGCCGTCCACCCACCACACCCGCGCCTCGCCGGAGTCCGCGAAGCGCTCGAAGGCACGCAGCACGACGCCGCCCGCCAGGAACGCGTCCTGCAGCTCGACGAACCGGGCGACCACCGCCGCGAGTCGGCCGGTGTCCGCGAGGTCGGGGACGTAACAGGCCTCGTCCCACTCGTGCTTCCGCGACTTCACGAAGTCCTTCACGATGCCGGGACCGGGACCGAGCACCGCAGCACACTCGGCCAGCTCCGCTGCGGCGGGCACCCGGCCGGGGGCCGTCGCACACCACGCGCTGCGCGGCGTGACCTCGGTGAACGTGCCGTACCAGCAGGGCAGTTCATGGGCCCGGCGGTACTGCTCGACGGACGTGAGCAGCGTGACCCCACGGCCGGCGAGCGCCGCACCGAGATCGCCCCACCGCCCGGCGGGCACCATCCAGCCCCGGTACCACGCCGCGCCGGCATCGCGCGGTATCCCTGCGATCGCACCGCGCACGTCCCCGGCGAGGAGCGCATCGTGGTCGAGGAGCCCCACCCGCAGCCCCAGCCCGCGGGCGGCCTGCGCCTCGTCGGCGAAGTGCGGGTCGACGCGGCGGGACGCGAGGGGGTCGCTGCAGAAGATGATCAGGGGCGGCATGGCGGCACTTTAATCGAATCAATCGAACGAGAACGTGGCCCCTCCCACTCCCTCAACGGCCGTATCCGTGGCCGGAGGCGCTCCGTCCCTGTTGACTGCCCGTGCCCCGCGGGATTGGCTGCCCCGGTTCGTACCGAAGCGGCATCGTGGAGGGAAGACATGCGCCTCAGACGAATTGCTGTACTCGCCGCCGCATTAGGGGCCTGTGCGACGGCCCTACCCGCCGCCGCGGCGGACGCCCCGGCACAGCACCACCACCCGCGCATCGAGCGCGTGAGCATCGCCTCCGACGGCAGCCGGGCGAACGAGCTGTCCGACTCTCCGGTGATCAGTGCCGACGGCAGCAGAATCGGCTTCGACTCACTGGCCGACAACCTGGGGGCGGCAAGGCTCCACTCCTGGCCCGAGGCCAGCTTCTACGTCCACGACGTACGCACCGGACGCACCGTGCCGGCGGCCCGGACCCGGGACGGCAAGGCGGCCGACACCGTGCTCAATTCGAGCCTCACCCCCGACGGGCGGTACGCCGCCTTCTCCTCCGGGACGCCCGGCATCGCGCCGGGCCGCGACCATGGCACCTACACCTGGGACTGCTACGTCACGGACCTGCGCACGGGTTCCACCCGGCGGGTCAACCTCGCCCGGGACGGCTCCCCGACCGACGGCGACTGCAACGACCCGGTCATGAGCCCGGACGGCCGCCGGGTGTTCTTCACCTCGGTCCCGGGCAGCATGGTTCCGGGCTCCCCCGGCCGGCGGGGCATCTACATGCGGGATCTGCGCACCGGCGTCATCGAGCGGCTCGACGTCTCCGCCGAGGGAGCCGAGGGCGACGCCGGCTCGGGCAGCATCTCGGTCGACCGGTCCGGTCACCGCGTGGTCTTCGACAGCTGGGCGCACAACCTCGTCCCCGGCGATACCAACGAGGCCGGCGACGTCTTCCTGCGCCGCCTGCCCTGACGGGCAAGGGGCCGGACAACCCTCCGGGTGGCTGGCCCCTCCTGCCTCTGACGCCTCAGCGGCGTGCGATGCCGTCCCGGCGTGCCGCCTCCGCAACGGCGGCTGCCAGATCACTAAGCGCTCCGCGGGAAGTGCAGTGCGTCAACTGCGGGCTCGTCGTGGCTGTTCGCGCAGTTCCCCGCGCCCCTTTGGGGCGCGATCACACACTGCACTTCACCAAGCCCGCTTAGTTCCGGGGCCGGGGTCGACGTGCCGACTGTCCGGCAAATCGTCCGCCGCCCACCCGACGCTCCCTAAACCGGGCGGCGCCCGTCGGCACGCGCGAGCAACGCCCGCTCCTCCTCCGGGGAGAACCCCCGTTGCAAGGGCGGCTCACCGCGCCCGCGGTCCCAGGCCAGGACGTCGGCCGCCGTCACCTCCAGCGGGGTGGCGGGCATTCCGGCCGCCCTGGCGCGTGCCGGGCTGCGCTGCTGCGACGGCCAGTGCGGGCGCACGAGGGGGAACATGGGCGGCACGCCGCCGGCCGACACCTGCACGACCTCCACCTCGGTGCCCGCCACCCGCGCGCACGTCTCGATCAGCCCGCCGAGCGTGACCGGCTCGGCCGGGCCCACCGCGTGGAACGCGCCCGGCCGGTCGTCGGCGAGCAACTGCACCACCAGGCGGGCCACATCGCGCGAGTCGACGACCTGCACCGGCTGCTCGGGGTCGGCGGGCAACGCCACGCGTCCCCCGCGCGCGGCCCGGCGCACCCAGTACGTGAACGTGTCCGTCGGGTCGTACGGGCCGGCCACCTTTCCCGGCCGCACGATCGTCGCCCGCGAGCCGTGGCGGGCCAGGACGGCGTCCTCGCAGGCCACCTTGAGGCGGCCATAGGTGTCGTTGTCGAGCACCTCGGCGTCCTGCAGGGGTTCACGCCGCGGGGTGTCCTCAGTCGAGCCGGGGGCGAGCCCTGCGCTCTCGTACACCGCGTGGCTGGAGATGAACAGGTACCGGCCGACGCGGTCGCCCAGCGCGTCCATCGCCTGCCGGACGTCCCGCGGACGGAAGCCGCTGACGTCCACGACGGCGTCCCAACTGCCCTCGCGCAGGGCGGCGTAGTCGCCGGTGTCCCGGTCGCCGATGAACCGGGGCAGCCCGGGGAACAGGTCGGTCCCGGTCCTGCCGCGGTGGAACAGGCTCACCTCGACCCCGGTACGCAGGGCGTCCTCCACGATGGCACGGCCCACGAACGAGGTGCCGCCAAGCACGAGTATCCTCATGGCCGTTGACCCTACTCGCGCGTCCCTCGCGACCGCGTCCGGCTCACTGCTTGCAGGCGTCCTCGAGCCCCTGGATGTCGATCTTCTTCATCCCGAGCATGGCCTTCATGACCCGGTCCGCCCTGTCCGGGTCGGGGTCGCCGAGCAGCTCCATGAGCCTGCGCGGGACGATCTGCCACGACAGGCCGAACTTGTCCTTCAGCCAACCGCACGGCCCCTCTTCACCGCCGTCGGAGAGCTTCGCCCACAGTTCGTCGACCTCCTGCTGCGTGGTGCAGTCGACCGACAACGAGACGGCCTCGTTGAACGTGAACTGGGGACCGCCGTTCAGGGCGATGAAGCGCTGTCCGGCGAGCTCGAAGAGGATCGTCATGACCGCGCCCGGCCGGCCCGGTCCCGCCTCTCCGTAGTGCCGCACGTCCACGATGCGGGAGTCGCCGAAGCAGGACATGTAGTGCTCCACCGCCTCCTCCGCCCGGTCGTCGAACCACAGGAACGTCGTGATCTTCTGCATGGCGTCTCCTCATGCTGCTCCGTCAAGCCTCAGTAGAGGGGATATCCGGCCCGACGGCCACCGTGCCGGACGGTCTGTGACATGCCGCTGACGGCCTAATGGCCGGTGCGGGCCGCCCGGCCGCGGCACGCTGTGGGCCCTGAGCTGCGAGTCCGCTGGGGGCATTGGGTGAACCGGCAACACCGGGGCGGCGCCACGGCCGGGGAGCACCGCGCGGTGAGACTGAGCGACTCCGTCCTCGAGGAGCCCACCACGCCGGGCTGGATGCGCTGGATGCCCGCCGCCTACGTCGCGTTCGTCCTGCTGCTCGAACCGCTCACCCCCGTGGAATGGCCGGTGAGCTTCCTGCTCATCGCGCTGCCCGTGGTGGCGGCCTACTCCTACGGGCCCGTCGCCGTTGCCGCCATCACCGTCTTCGCCGCCGCGCTGGAGGGCGTCCTGGCCGGCACCCTGTGCTGCGCGGGGCGCCCGGCGCACTTCGCGTTCGAGCGCCACTATGTGGGCGCGTACGTCTCCACCGGCCTGGTCGGCGTCCTCGGCACCGCCCTGGCCGCCCACCGGCGGCATCAGCAGGCCCGGCTGGTGCACTCCCACTCGGTCGCCGAGGCGCTGATGCGCACGCTGCTGCGCCCCGTGCCGCAGCGGGTGGGGCGGGTGCTGGCGGCCGGCCTCTACCGCCCCGCGGAGGCGCTGGTCGGCGGCGACCTCTTCGACATCCGCGCCACCGAGGCCGGGGAGCGCGCCGTCATCGGCGACGTGCGCGGCAAGGGCCTGCAGGCCGTACGGACCGTCGCCGACCTGCTCGGCTGCTTCCGGCAGGCCGCCCACGAACCCGGCGGGCTGCTGGCGGTCGCCACCAGCATGCAGCGGTGCATCGCCCGCGAGGCCGCCGAGATCCCCGACGACGAACTGTTCGTCACCGCGGCCCTGGTCGAGTACGACCATCTCGCGCGCCGGGTGACGATCGTCAACTGCGGGCACATCGAGCCGGTTCTGATCTCCGGCGGCGAGGTCCGCGTCCTGAGCGGGCCGCCCTCCCTCCCACTGGGGCTGGCGGCGCTCTCGTCCGAGCGTCCCGTCGCCTACACCCATCCCGTCGCCCACGGCGACGTCCTGCTGCTGTGCACCGACGGGCTGATCGAGGCCCGCGATCCGGACGGCGCCTTCTATCCGCTGCTGGACCGGCTCGACGCCCGCTTCGCCGGGCGGCCGGCGCCCGGGCCCGTCGAGGTCGTCGACTTCCTCGACGCCGACCTCCCGCGGCACACGCTCGTCTTCCAGGACGACGTGGCCATCCTGGTCATCGCCCCGGACGCACTGTCATAGGCCTGCGCGATGATCCCCTCATCGAGGGGCCCGCGCACCGGACGGTCCCCCTGGACGCCGGAGGACCCCATGGCCGTGCACTGGAAACTCGTCGTCGACTGCGCCGACCCCCTGCGTCTGACCGCCTTCTGGGCCGAGGCCCTCGGCTACGAGGTGGAGGACCACAGCGTGCTCATCGAGCGGCTGCTCGGCACGGGCACGATCGGCGACGACCTGCTGACCGTGGTCGACGGCCGCAAGGCCTGGATCCATGCCGCCGCGGTGCGCCACCCGGAGGAACCGGTCGACGCATCGACCGGCATCGGCCTCGGCCGCCGCATCCTGTTCCAGACCGTCCCCGAGTCCAAGCCGGGCAAGAACCGCCTCCACATGGACCTGCATGTGGGCCCTGAGAAGCGGGAGGGCGAGGTGAAGCGGCTGGAACGGCTCGGTGCCCGCGTGCTGCAGGTCGTCGACGATCCGGCGGGCAGCCACGTGACCATGGCGGACCCGGAGGGCAACGAGTTCTGTGTGCAGTAGCCTCACCGGCGGCTCGTCTCGATCTTGAATGCCGGCACCAGCATGACCATCAGCACCGTCACAGGGGGAATCACCACATGCACCACGCCACCGTGACGCCCGGAGGCGACCGGATCCGCTGGGTCGAACTGCCCGGCGAGGAACCGTCCCGCGTCTACCTCCACGGGCTCGGCTCGACCTCGCCCGCCTACTTCACCGAGGTCGCCGTCCATCCGCTCCTGGCCGGCCGCCGGTCCCTGCTCGTCGACCTGCTCGGACACGGCATCAGCGACCGGCCCACGGACTTCTCCTACACCCTGGAGTCGCACGCCGACGCCCTCGCCGAGGCGCTGGGCGCCGCCGGGGTGGCCGGTGCCGAGCTGATCGCGCACAGCATGGGCGGCTCGGTGGCCGTCGTCCTGGCCGCGCGGCACCCGCAGTCGGTCTCGCGGCTGGTGCTCGTCGACGCCAACCTCGACCCGCTGCCCCGCACGCCGGGCGCCGGGCGCCGGCGGCAGCAGCGGCATCGCGGCGTACTCCGAGCGGGAGTTCGTGGAGCGGGGCTGGCAGGAGGTCCGCGACCGGGTCGGGCCGCACTGGTGGTCCACGATGCGGCTGGCCGGACGGGAGGCGCTGTACCGCAGCGCGGCCCACCTCGTCAGGGGCACCGTTCCCACGATGCGTGAACTCCTGCTGGGCCTGGAGGTTCCCCGCACCTTCCTGTTCCCCGAGGCCGACGGGCCGCTTCCCGGCGCCGATGCGCTGGCCGCCGCCGGGGTGACGCTGATACCGGTCCCGGACTGCGGGCACAACATCATGCTCGACAACCCTGAGGCCTTCGTCCACGCCACCGCGCAGGCGCTCGGCGGCGGCTGCGGATAGCCGGCGCTGCGGCAGCCGGGGGAATCGGCGTGGTGTGCGGCGGTGTTCGCACAAGGTGCGCGGTACACAGGTGGCCATGTCCCGATTCCCCCGCCGCTCCCGGCGCGATCTGCCGGACCCGGATCCCCGGAGTTCCCGGAGTTCCCGGAGTTCCCGCAGGACGGGGAAGCGGCGTCCGGACCCGATGGCCTGGCTGCGCAGCGTCGCCGGACAGATGTTCGTGCTGCAGTTCCTGATCGCCCTGCTGCTCATCGCGGCCGTGGCGACCACGCTGCTGTTCAAGGAGCGGGCGGACAGGATCCAGGCGGCACGCGAGCACACCACCGCCACGGCCCAGGCCTTCGCCCACGGCCCCGGTCTGGTGGACGCCCTGCACGGGCCCGACCCCACAGCGGTGCTCCAACCGTTGACCGAGGCCATCCGTACACGGGCCGCGGTCGATTTCGTCACCGTGATGAACCGCGACGGCATCCGCTACACGAGCCGGAAGACCGAGCTGATCGGGAAGAGGTTCCACGGTGAACTCGGCCCGCCGCTGCAGGGGCGTGCCACCACCGAGATCGACACCTCCCCGCTGGGCCAGGAAGTGCAGGCCATCGTCCCGGTGACGGATGCGGGCGGCGCCGTCGTCGGCCTGGTGGCATCAGGGGTGACGGTCCGGCATGTGAGCAGTACCGTCCTGCAGGACGTGCCGATCATGCTGGGCGCCGGGGCGGTGGCGCTGGCCCTGTCGACGATGGGGACGGCCTGGGTGAGCAGGCGGCTGCGGCGGCAGACCCACGGCCTCGGCCCGGCCGAGATGACGCGCATGTACGAGCACCACGACGCCGTGCTCCACTCGGTCCGCGAAGGCGTGATCATCGTCGACGGCGACGGCCGGGTCCGGATGGCCAACGACGAAGCCCGCCGGCTGCTCGGCCTGCCGCGCAAGGTGGAAGGTCTGCTGGTCGGCGACCTCGGTCTCTCGCCCCGGCTGTCCTGTCTCCTGCGCTTCCGCCAGACGACGAGCGACGAGGTGGTACAGGTCGGAGGCCGGTGGTCAACAGCCGGCGGACGGACCGCGCCGGCGGCCCTCCCGGCGGCGTGGCGACACTGCGGGATTCTACGGAACTGCACGTGCTCTCCGAGCGGGTCGAACTCGCCCAGCAGCGGCTGCGCTTGCTCTACGAGGCGAGCACCGGCATCGGCACCACGCTGGACGTCCGCCGCACCGCCCAGGAACTGGCCGATGTGGCCCGCCGGTTCGCCGACTGCGCCACCGTCGACCTCGCCGAACCCGTGCTGAGCGGCGACGAGCCACAGCCCGGCACGCAGGAAGCGGAAGGCACGGCGCCGGAACTGCTGCGGGTGGCGGCCAGTTGCCAGGAGCACGGCCGGCCCCTGGACCGGCTGGACGAACTCCACGTCTGCCCCGCCACCACGCCGACGGCCGAGAGCTTCGCCACCGGACGCTCCGTCCTGGTCGCGGACGTACGGGCCGGCTCCCACACGCTGTCCTCCGACGCATCGGTGACCCGGCGCGTCCTCGATCACGGATTCCATTCGGTCATCACCGTTCCGCTGGCCGCGCGCGGGGTCCTGATGGGCGTGGCCACCTTCTGGCGCACCGGGGACAGTGCCCCGCTCGACGAGGACGACCTGTCCCTGGCGGAGGAGTTGTCGGCGCGTGCCGCGGTCTGCATCGACAACGCCCGCCGCTTCACCCGCGAGCACGCCATGGCCGTCGCCCTGCAGCGCAGCCTGCTGCCGCGCGGCATGCCCGATCAGCGTGCACTGGAGGTCGCCCACCGTTACCTTCCTGCTCCCGGTGGGGTGAGCGGGGACTGGTTCGACGTCATCCCGCTGTCCGGGGCGCGCGTCGCGCTGGTCGTCGGCGACGTCGTCGGGCACGGCCTGCACGCCGCCGCCACCATGGGACGGCTGCGCACCGCCGTGCAGAACTTCGCCACCCTCGACATGCCTCCCGACGAACTCCTCGGTCACCTTGACGAGTTGGCCGCGCGCATCGACCAGGAGGCCGCGGCCGCCGACGGGCAGCCGAAGGTCGCCGGTGCCACCTGTCTCTACGCCGTCTACGACTCCACCACCGGCACCTGCGCCGTCGCCACGGCCGGCCATCCGGCGCCCGTCCTCGTCCGGCCCGACGGCACCGCGGAGTTCCCCGGCCTGACCACGGGCCCGCCGCTGGGCGTGGGCGGCATCCCCTTCGAGGCCACCGAGCTGTCCGTGCCCGAGGGCAGCAGCCTCGTCCTGTACACCGACGGCCTCCTCAAGCATCCCGCCCACGACATCGACGCCCGGATCGCCCTCCTGCGCACCACGCTGACCGGCCCCGGCCGCGCTCCCGAGGACACCTGCACCGCCGTGCTCGACGCCCTGGTGCCCGACCGGCAGGACGACGACATCGCTCTGCTCGTCGCCCGCACCCGCACCCTCCCTGCCGACCGCATCGCCCAGTGGGACGTGCCGCCGGACCTCGCCGCCGTCGCCGACTCCCGCAACCGGGCCCTGCAGAAGCTGCGCGAATGGTCCCTGGACGAGCTGGAGTTCACCACCGAACTCGTCCTCAGCGAACTGGTCACCAACGCCATCCGCTACGCGAGCGCCCCCATCCACGTACGCCTGCTGTACGGCAGCCGCCTCACCTGCGAGGTCCACGACGCCAGCAGCACCTCGCCGCATCTGCGGTACGCGGCCATGGAGGACGAGGGCGGCCGCGGCCTCTTCCTCGTCGCCCAGCTCACCGCACACTGGGGGACGCGCTACACACCGACCGGCAAGATCATCTGGGCGGAGCAGGAGGTCCCGGGGCCGGTCTCCGGCTGACAGGCCGGAGACCGGCGCGTCAGCCGAGCCGGCCGCGGACGCGGGCGTTGATCTCGGCGGCGAGGGCGAGGACGCGGCGGCGCAGCTCCTCCTTGTCGGTGATGCCGAGGGCGTACTCGTAGGCGTAGGTCGCCGTGGCCGACTTGTCGGCCACGGGCATGCCGTCGAAGCGGTCCTTGTTCTTGCGCATGCGCAGCAGCACGTAGTCGTCGTGGCCCAGTTCGGACAGCTGCTCCAGCAGGACGAGGTCCTCGTCGCGGAGGGTGGCGCCGGTGGCGGCGACCGCCCGTTGTGCGGCGTCGACCAGCCGCATCAAGTACTTGGCGCTCTGGTAGAAGGCCTCCCCGGATTCCGGGTGGTGCAGGAGGTCCTTGAGGAAGTCGCCCAACTGCTCGTTGAAGGACTGGAGATACTGCGCCGCCGAGACGCTGATGCCGGAGCCCGCCTGGCCGCCGACGACGTGGCGGACGGCTCCCTCCGAGTGGTAGGCCTCCATCGCGTGGCAGAGGGAGTAGCTCGTCTGTTGCTTGGCGAGCACGGCGAGCGCGTCGGTGGGGGCGAGCGCGTGGGCGGCCTGGGTGGCGCGTACCTGCCGGGCCGTGCGGACGTAGAGCTTGTTGCGGGCCCTGACGACCGCGTCGGGCTGGTGGTGCTCGTGGAAGTCGATCAGCTGCCGGCCGGTGAGGCCGTGCGGCGTTCCGCCGGTTTCCTCGGCGAGCTGGGCTGCGAGGTCGGTGACGGCACGGGTGTGCACGCTGTCGGCCATCCGGTAGCGGGTGACGACCGCGGCGCGCTGTGCGGGCGCGGTGCGTCGGACGAGGTCGGTGGCGTACGCGTCCCACTCCTCCTGGCTCATGTACGTGCGCTGCTTGGTGAGCGCGGCCACGTCCTGGTCGAACTCCGCCTCGCCGAGGCCCGGTTCGGCGAGCGGCTGGGCGATAGGGGTGTCCGTCCCCTCCGGGTCGATGCGGGGCTTTCCCGCGGGCTGCCACGCGCCCGTGGCCGCGTCACGGTTCCAGGGGCGAGGGTGGTGGGACGGACCCCACCAGGGCGCGGCCGGGCCGCGTGTATCGACCGGCGGGAGGGCGAAGTTGCTGCGCTCCGGCATGAAGTCCTTGACGTAGAGGTTGGTGTCGAAGACGGTCGCGGACTCCTTCCCCCACTCCCGGCGGAAGGTGTCGTTGAACCACTCGACCGCGTCCACGTCGCCCGGGCCGCTGACGGTGATGTCGTAGTCGGAGGTGAGGGTCACGCTGCCGACCGACCGGATGCGCAGGCCCGGGAACCTGAAGCGCAGTTCCAGGAGTTTGGCGTCGACGTACCACTTGCGGAAGCGGACCAGGCTCCACATGGTCTCCTTGCCCGCCGGGCTGCCGGAGTAGCGGTGCTTGGCCTCCGCCCAGTCGTCCCCGGCCTCCGCCAGGTGCCGGCGCGCTGCCACGGTGGGGTCGTCGGCGGCGGGCGTGCCGGGCCGGGGACGAGGGGCCGGGGGTCGCTGTTGCGTGCGGGTCGTGCTGGTGGGCATGGCGTCGAACACGCAGAGCTCCTGTTCCTGTTCAGACGGTTCAGAGGGTTCAGAGGGTGACGTCCAAGGTGGCGTAGAAGGACTCGTCGCTGTTGTTGGAGCCGAAGATTTCTTCTTCGAGCCGGTGGTTGGGTGAGGCGTCGTGGCCGGCGGGCAGTTGGCGCTGCCAGATGGCGTAGATGACGTGGCGGCCCTTCTTGCCCTCGGGCAGGCGGGTGGAATGCCGGTAGGTGGCGCTCATGCCGGCGGTGCCGCCGGAGGTGGTGCGCCCGGCGTGGGTGTAGCCGACGAGGAAGGGGGTGGGTTCGAGGTCGGACCACTTGAGCGGCTTGGAGGTGTCCGTGCCGTCCTTGGTGATGTAGTAGGAGATGTGCCCGGTGTGGGAGGCGGTGGCCTGCCACACGAACTCGAAGTCGCCGCCGTTCTTGCGGATGGCGGACAGGTCGGTGACCTTCCAGTCGCCGCGGCCCAGGTCCATTCCTTCGAAGCCCTTGACGTTGGCGCTGGCCAGCTTCCCGTCCGGGATCATGCTGCGGTGCTTTCCCGCGACGTTGCCCTGGGCGAGCTGCTGCCATGTGCCGTACGCGGTCAGGTCCTTGCTGGCACGGGCGGCGGCGCGGCAGGCCGGGTCGCTGATGGAGTCGGGGTTCCAGATGCTGCCGCCCGCACCGCTGACGCAGTACCAGTTGCGGGACATCGGGCCCTGGTTGGAGCCGTGGGCGGTGGCCTGCGGTGCGCCGGGGCCGAGGACGAGTGCGGGGACGGTGCACAGGGCGGCGAGGACGGCCGCGGTGCGGCGGGGGTTCAGGTGAGGGATGCGCATGGGTCGGGCTCGTGTTCCTTCACGGGTGGGGCCGGTGGGCGGGCCGGGGGCGGGTCGGGGTCAGGACGGGTTCTTCTTGGTGGTCACGGACTTCTCGGCCGAGAACTCGCCCCAGCTGCCGTTCTTGAGCTGGGCCCGCACCTTCACCTTGTGGGTCGCGCCGGGCTCCCCGCCGAGCGTGATCTCCGCGAGCGCCTTGCCGCCCTTGGCGGGGCCCGGCGGCACTCCGGTGGCGGTGGCCGGGTCGTAGTAGCTCACGGTCGTGCTGAACTTGCCGTCCACGTACACCTCGTAGCGCAGGATGTCGCCCTGGCCCTTGGGGACGTCCCAGGTCAGCCCGAGGTAGTGCACGACGGCCGGGCCGTCCTCGACCGCCCAGGTCTTCGCCTCCAGGTTCGCCGGGGCGCTGCCGCCGGGGGCCGGCTCGTCGGCGGGGCCGGTGGTGACCGTGGCTTCGTTGCTGGCGGGCGAGAGGTTGCCCTTGGCGTCGAAGGCCTTGACGGTGAAGGCGTAGGCCGTCGACGCCTTCAGCCCCGCGATGTCCGCCTCCAGCATGTCCGGACCGGTGGTACGCACCGGCTCCGCAACGCCCTTCCGGTAGATGCGGTATCCGGCGACGGGGGACGCCGTGCCCGTGGCCTTCTTCCACGTCAGCCGGGCGGTGGTGGCCCCGGTGGCCTTGGCCTCCAGCGCGGTGGGAGCGGTGGGCGGCCGGGTGTCCCCGCCGGTGTCCGCCGGGGTGGTGACCGTGATGCGGTTGCTCGGCACGGAGACATTGCCGGCCGCATCGACGGCCCTGACCGTCAACTCGTAGCGCTGCTCGGGACGGATGCCGGCGTTCTGCGCGGTCAGCACGGCGTCGGTGACGTCGCCGCTGGTGGCGAATATCTTCTTGTCCTTGTCGAACACCTCGTAGAAGACGACCTTCCGGTCGTCCTTGGCAGGTCCCCACTTCAGCGCGATGGTGCCGTCCTTCTCGGCCTTGCCGGTGAGGTTGCCGGGTGCCGTCGGGGCCTCGGTGTCGGGCTTGTCGTCCTTGCCGCCGCAGGAGAACGGCTCGCCGTTGAGCTTGCAGCCGCTGATCTCCGGGACGGCCTTGCCGTCGCCCTGGATGCCCAGGTCGATGCGCTGACGCGCCCCGGCGGCGACGGCGCCGTGCTCGGTCGGTCTGAGGACCACATGGCGGTCCCGCTGTTCGGCGGAGGTGGTCCAGGAGGAGTTCATCTGGACCGTGCCCGCCGACACCTCGAACTCGAGGGTCCAGTCCTTCTGGGCGGACGAGGTGCCGTTCTTCAGGGCGAAGGCGGCGTTGGACCACCAGGTGGTCGCCTGGCCCATGTCGAGCTCGGCCTGGAACGTGTCCTCCCCCGCGGTCGCGAGTGAGGCCAACGGCAGCAGAGCACCTGCCGCGGCGGCAGCCGCGGCGCAGATCAGGACCTTCCGCCGAGTCCGGCGCTTGTGGAGGGGCATGGGCAGTCCTTCTTCGGGAACGCGGGCGGCACGGGAGAGTTCACGGGCAAGTTATCCACCGCGCAGGCCTGTCGGCGTCCGCAGAAAGTCGCCGGACCACCATCGATAGCTGACAGTTGACGGACCGTTTGATCAACCTTCGGCGGACCGCCGTCACCGTTGTGCACGTGTGATCCGCGATTCCCTTCCCTACGGTCGGACACCGCGTGCCCCTTTCGAGGGCGCCCCCTGCCCCTCTTCCACCGACCGAGGATCCATGAGGCTGCTGCTCTCCGCCGTCCCGTACGCCGTGGTCTTCACGGCCGCCGTGCTCCTCGCCGGCGTGTGCGTACCACGCCTGAAGGGCTTCTTCACCGGCCTCGTGCGCGGAACGGGAGGGCCCGGTGCGCGAGTCGGGACGGGCGGTGCGGCGCTGGTTCTCGCCCTGAGCTCACTCTGGGCGGCCCGGTCCCCCTACCCCGATGAAACAGGACTGCTCGTCCCGGCCGTCGCCGCCGTCCAGTTGGCCGCATCGGCCCACGGGCTGGGGGCCGTGCTGCTGGCCTGCCTACGGCCCCGGGGTACCGCTCCAGTGCGTGGGGCCCTGGCCGCCCTGGCCGTCGCGGCGGCCTGTGCCGGCGGACTGGCGGTGGGCGAGGCGGGGTCGGCATGGGCCCTGTGGCACACCGGCTACGGCGCGGCCTCGGTGGCGAGGGTGGCGGCGCTCGCCTCGGCCGCAGTGCTGGGAGCCGCACTGTGGCGCCGCGCTCGCGGGGGACGGCACCAGGTGCTCACCGCCGCCGTACTGCTGTCGGTGACCGTGGCCGCCTGCACGTCGGGATACCTCGCCGCGACACCCGCGACACCGCGGGAGCTGCGCACGGCTCCGGTGACCGGCACGCTGGGCTACGATCCGGCCGCCGGGTCACTGTGCGGCCTGCACGGCAAGGGCGTTCTCAGCGTCACCCTCGACCGCGCCGACTCCGGCGGATCCCCGGTCCGCGCGGTGGCCACCGACCGCTCCGGAACCGTACGGGACCTGCAGGCCGTGGGCCTGACCTTCACTCACGTCGCGAACGGCCGCACGGTGACAGCCGAACTGCGCGCTCTGGAAGGCGGAATCTGGGCTGCCGAGAACGTGGCCCTGGGCCGGCCGGGGCAGTGGCGGGTGACGGGCGCGGTGGGGATGTCCTGGGTACGGATCCCGGCAGGGCCAGGCACGGTGACCGTGTACTGAAGTGCCTCACCCGGGGCCGGCGCAAGCGGCAGTTCGCTCGCGCAGCTCCGACGCGGAGACGTCGAGGGCGTACTCGGCACCATCGGTCTCCAGTGCCTCGTGGAGGAGGATGACGTCGTCGGTAGCGGCACCGCGCTGCAGCCGCGCGAAGGATTCCAGCAGCTGCGGCGCCGTCACGTCCACGTACAGCGGTGCGTTCGGCCTGCCGAGGCGGTGCGGCCCCTTCCCCCAGGCGCAACCCGGCACGGTGCGGGCGAAGAAGCGCTGCGGGAGGCCGAGTTCGTGCAGGCCGTCCGTGAGCCGGGACGGGAGGGTACGGGCGGGGACGAACCACGTCGCCCGGCCGAGGACGACCCGCCCCAGGGTGGCGCGCGGCAGGTGATGGACCTCGCGCGGATGGCGGTCGGCCCCGGTGAGTGCATGGACCCACAAGGGGCGGCCGATGGTGCCGCGGACGGTGAAGCCGCGGACCAGGAAGCGCAGCACCGACGGGAGGAGGGCGACGGGGAGGGTGTCCGCGTGCAGCGGAGTCACCTCGGCGTCCAGCCCGGCGGAGCGCAGCACCGGTACGCCTCGTCGCCGGTCGGGCACCACGGTCAGGTCGGTGAGCGGGATCCGGCGTGCGGGGGCTCGGCGGGTGGTGTCCGTGGGGTGGTCGATGACGTAATCGGCCGTGGAACCGGGCGAGATGCCCACCTCGGCGTGGACCCGTCCGTTGTCGGGGCGTGCAGAGTCCGTACCGCGGCCGACGGCGAGACCGTTGAGGACCAGCCGCGGCCCGTCGGGGGCGGCCCGCAGGTCCTGGACATGGCAGCGGACGGTTTCCGGTGCGCGCACGTGGGCGGGCCAGTCCGCCGTCAGGACTGCCGGGCTCGTCGACACGGAGCGCATGAACTCCCAGGCCTGACGGCGGAGTTCGTCGAGGTGACGGACGGGGGCAAGTGTGCTGTCCCGGAGGGCGAGGTGCGGGGCGAGTGGGCCCTGGAGGTGCGCCTGGAGCTCATGGGCGTCGAGGCGCCCGGGGCCGGTGGCCGGCTGCGCCGGTGACCAGGCGGCTTGTTGGACGCACCGGTAGAGGGTGAGGAAGTCGGTGCCCCGGGGGAAGCGGTCGTCCAGGATGGCCAACAGGGCCAGCTTGAACGGCAGGTCGGGATCGAGCAGTCCGGCCAAGCGGCGTACGGCGTCGAGGTCGTCCAGCAGCAACCGGGGGCCTCATTCGGGGTCGGGGACGGGGCGGCTCCTCCCCCGGCGCCCGACTGTAGGCGGCCGGTGGCCGGGATCGTGTCGGCGGATGGTGAGAGCGGTGCTCTCCAAAGTTGACATGTTGCAGGCAATGGGAGACGGCCCCGGCAGGGTTTCGCCTGCCGGGGCCGTCCCCGTCGGACGTGCGTCCGCGCATACGGGGCCGACGCCCCAGGTCACTTGCCCGCGCGGGCCTTCCGCCGGTTGCTCAGCACGACCGCACCGGCTCCGACGGCCAGCAGGACTGCCGCACCGATGCCCGCTGCGACGGTGGTCGTACTGGCCCCGGTGTTCGCGAGGTCGCCGCCGGGGGCCTTGCCCGAGCCGCCGCCCGCGGTGCCGGCGGAGGGCGAGGCGTCAGGGCTCGACGTGGCGGGCGTGGCCGGGGCGGAGGGCTTGCCGCCGGTGCTGCCCGTGGTGCCCTCGGCGACGGTGCGGCAGTCCAGGACGCCCTGGAAACGGCGCTCCTCGCCGCCCGGCAGCGTCACCTTGATGTCGTAGGTCTGCTTGTCGGCGACCGGGACCGGGACGGTCACGGTGCCGCCCGCCTTGACGGTGTGCTGCTTGCCTGCGATCGAGAAGGTGTACTCCGTGCCGCCCTTATTGGTGGCCGTGATGTCGACGGTGCCCTTGCCGCAGTTCTGTCGCGCTTCGACGGAGGGGACGGCGGCCTTGGCGTCGGCCGACCAGCTCACGGAGGCCGCGGCGGTGACGGTGCTGCTGGTGGAACCGGCCAGGATCATGGTCTGGCTGGACTTGTTCTGCCCGACGCCCGTGAACACCCGCCCCACGGGGACGGTGGCGGTGGCTTCGGCGCGGAGCCTGGCGGTTCCGGCGGCGGTTCCCTTGGGCACGTCGACGTACAGGCGCGTGCCGTTGGAGGCGGTGGTGACCGGCTTTCCGTCGGCGTCGACCAGTTTGACGTCCTTCTCCTGGGAGTCCAGTCCCACGCGGACGCCGGAGGCGGAGGTGGTGACGGTCAACGGCCCCAGCTTCTCGCCGCTCTTGCCGGAGACGGCCGGCTTGTCGAAGGTGAGGGAGGCGCGCGGTTCCTGCAGGGGCTCGGCCGCCTTCTCCAGGTACTTGGCGAGCTTGTCGGCCGCCGGGTCCTTGGCGCGGGTCTCGATGTGGTCGGAGAACCGCCAGATCGCGGCCTGGGTGCCGGCGGCGGCCTGCTCCTTGGTGAGCGTCCCGGTGCCCGCCGCCCTGCCGAGCGCCGCGAGGTCCTTCACCTGCGGGTAGGAGTTCTGCAGGATCCAGTTGATCTTTCCGGCGTCGCGGTTGTCGTGCAGCGAGCTCTGCTTCCAGGGCGTCTCCTGGTAACGGGCCTGCGGCTGGGTGGGGTTGAAGACGTCGATGCAGTACGTCTGCAGCGTGCCCGTTCCCGCGACGTCCAGGTTGAACAGACCGGCCTGCACCTGCTCCGGGCGTCCGTTGCGCTTGAGCTCCACCGTGCCCGCCGCTGCGAGGCCCTTGAGGGTCGCAGTGGCCCCGGCGCCCTCGCCGGACAGGCCGTTGTTGCCGTCCGCCGCCCCCGGCGCCGCGGCGGCGAGCACTCCTGCCGCCGCGAGCACCGTCGCGACGAGGCTCCGGCGCATGGCGGCACCCGCACCAGCCTGCCGGCTGTGTGCACGGAACATGGATTGTCCTTCCGGGCGAGGCGGACGGGGGTATGCCTCGCGTTGGTCTCGATCCGACATCAGGTTCCCCGCACCGGGTCGAAAACTAGCCCGGATCCACGAGAGTTAAAGAGTCCGTAAAGTTGACTGCGTGTCAGTCGATGGTTGATGTTCTTTCGTCGCCGGGCGGGGGTGACACCGGCCCGCCGACCACCGGACGGTCAACTTCTGATGCACAGCTGTCATCCTTCGGTCCTTCGGCCGGGGCCGCGGATACTGCGATCGTCGTGATCACCTGTAACGAGAATCCATGGGGGGTCCACGTGAAGTCAGCCATGCACCCGCGCGCTCCCGGGCGCTCCCGGCCCCCGGCCGACGACCGCGGCCATGCCCCCGCGCGTCGGCGGCGCCGGCTTGGGGGACAGACAGCAGGGCAGCGGCCGTCCCGAGCCGTACTACGTGGACGCGGTCATGCTCGCGCCCGGCATCGCCTGCACCGAGGAACCGTTGGAGTCGGTGACTGGCGGCGCCGCGCAGCCGTACTGGCAGCGCCGGCACGACGGTGCGCCCGACACGTGGCTGACGACCAAGGCCCTGCAGAAGACCGTGCTGCCGGTCGCCGAGGCGCTGCGCCGGTCCCGGGGCCGGGAGAAGGACCGCAAGCCCGCCGGCGGGCTGTCCTTCACCGGGTACGCGGCGCAACTGGTCGACCAGCTGGGACAGGTGCCCACCGGCAGGGCGCTGACGGCCGCAGTGCCCAAGCTGCTGCCCGTACCGGCGCTCGCCGACGGAGCAGGCACGCGTGACGCACGCACGCAGGACGCGCGCACGCACGACGGCGGATTCCGCGAGCTCGATCCCGCGGGCGGGCCGCCCCGGCCTGCCGCGGACATCCGGGTGCTGATCGCCAACGCGGGCCGCGACGTGCGCTCGACGGCCGTGGTGCCGCAGGACGCGGAGGCGGCGCGGGACGGCCGCGGCAGCTGTGCGGTCGTCGGCCTGCCGTACGCCACCGTGCTCCAACTCGGCGGACTCACCGACGCGTTCCTGTGGAGCCCGGTGGTGATGCTGGCGAGCCTGCTGTGCCACGCCACCCACATGCTGGCCGGGGCGTACGACACGTCCCCCGTCACGGTGCCGCGGACGCTGACGCCGGGCGCCTTCGGCACGTACGCGACCACGCGCAGCGCCGCCATCGCGCTCGGCGACAAGACGGCGCTGCGGCACGCGCTGCTGGGCGCCTCGGGCGTCTCCTTCCTGCACGCGGACAACTTCCTGCAGCTGCCCGCCTTCGAGGCTGCCTCGCGCACCGCCCGCGCCTTCCGCGACGCCCTGCCGACGGAGGCGGCCGGCCTGGCGAGGACGTACGACGAGACAGCCGTGACCCGCAACACGGTGTGGCGCCTCAACGAGTCGGCGGTCGCCCGGGAGTTCGGCCACAAGCCGCGCAAGAGCCACGAGCAGTCGGGGCAGCGGGACTATTCCCAGCGCACCCTGCTGGTCGAACCGAAGGAACTGGTGGCGGACAAGAACCTGGTCGACAGCCCGTACTCGGCGTGGGTGAAGGGCAAGGTCGGCGCACCGCACGCGTTCTCCGGGCTGAAGGACTCCTGGGAGCGGTGGTGGGAGAGTGCGATGTACCTCGACTACCTGTTCTCCCCCGTCAAGGCCGCGGTGAACGCCGTCACGGGCGGGGCCGTTCCGAGCGTCGTGGTGAACCCGGTGAAGAACCTGTACCGGCTGGCCAACGCCGGGCGCATGGTGGCCCATTACGCCGGAGCGGAGAAACCTGCTGTCGTGGACAAGGCGCCGCTGCAAGCCGCCGAGGAGGCGGTCAACCGCCTGCCTGTCCGCTACGACGCGCACGCGCAGGCCGTCGACACCACCTCGGTCGACCGGCTGCTGCAGGGGGTGCGGGGCGTCAAGGACGCGCAGGCCGCCGTCGCAGGCGGGCTGCCGCCCGCGTACATGCGCGAGCGGCGTCTGCGCACGCCGGGCGAGGCCGCCGGCTGGGCGGCGGAGAAGATCGTGGTACCGGCCGTGCTGGAGATGACGCCGTACGTCAGCACGGCCGCCACGGGCCTGCGCATCGCCACGCCGCACGTGGTCGCGGCGGTGCCGCGCGAACGGCGGGACGCCGCGCGCCGGCTCGTCAAAGAGGTGTGCTTACGAGACTGACGTCCCGTCATCTCCTATGTTCAGCCGTTGGTTTACGACACCGGAAGGCCTTCCGCGTGACCGTCGATGTCTCCGCCCCGCACCGCTCCCCCACCCACCTGCTCACGGCGCTGAGCGGCGTCGAGATCGCCGAGGACCGGCACGCCGCCTACGTCCTGGGCCACCGGATCCCCGGCGGCTCGCCCGAGGAGCTCCGGCGCGGGCTCGCCGACGCGCTCCTCGCGCTCCTGCATGTCGGGCACCCCGCGCCGGTACCGCCGCCGGAGCCATGTCACGACTCCGGGTACGCGGCGGACCTCGCCGGGGCCGTGCCGGCCGGCTGCCGGACCGTGCCGGACGCCTCGCCCGGCTGGGCAACGGCATACGGGTCGCGGGCGCAGGAACCGGCAGATGAAGCGCTGAACGTGTACGTCCACCTCGCGGACCCCGTGCTCGCGCCGGCGGTCTGGGGTTCCGTCCTGCGGGCGCTGGAGGACGGAGCGGGCGTGCCCTTCGTCGCCCGCGTCCTCGCGGATCCCGCCCGGTATCCGCGGCGGGACGCGTTGACGGTGCGGCTCGCCGCCGTGCACCGGCATGCCGCCGGTGCCGTCGCAGCGGCCGTGCAGGGGCTGCCCGGGGTCGGCACCTCGGTGTCCCGGTTCGCGGAGCCGCTCGGGGCGGGGGTGGCGGTGGCGTGGGAACCCGCGGGCCCCCGGCCGGAGTTCGGCCGGCACCGGGCGGAGGTGGTGGCGGAGGCACTGGCGACGGCGCCCATGGGCGCCGATCTGCCGCACGTCCTGGCACGGGCGTGCCGCCGGGCGGGCATCGACCCGGCGGCTCTCGCCCGCAATCTGTCGTCGCCACCCGTAGACGGGACCGTCGAAGGGGCTAGCGAAAGGACTGCCGTCCATGACGCATGAGCTGCTGCCGAAGCCGAAGAAGTCGTCCGCGGCGCGGTCGCAGGCGGCCGCCGGGCGGCCGGCCGGTGCGGTGCCCGCGGCTTCCGCGGCTCCTGCGGAGACGTCGCTGGCGGACCTGCAGCTGCGTCAGCTGGCGCGGGCCGCGGTGAAGAAGGAGCGGCACGAGGAGGCGCGGGAGCGCCGGCGTGCGGCCCGGTCGGCGCCGCGGCGCTGGGCGGACGCGCTGCTGGAGCGGATACGCCGGGGGCTGGGGAGGGCGGAACCCGCCCGGGAGGCGGGCCCGTTGCCCGGCGGGGAGGCCGGGCGGTTGCTCGCGCTGGACGACGCGCAGGCAGCCGATCCGGCGGCCGCGGTGCGGCTGGGGCTGCTCAAGGCCGTGGCCGCCCGGGGCGGCGTGGAGGCCTACCGGACGGCGGCCGAGGGACGCGTGGCCGGCTGGCGCACCGAGGCCCGCGAACGCGACCACGACAAGGGGCTGTTGGAGTATCTTCCGCCGGGGCTGCAGCCGCGGCGGGCCCGTCTCGCGCGCCGCCGCCGCAAGGCCGACGTGGAGCAGCTGGGCCGTCTTGCCGACCAGTTGGCGGCGACGCTGCCGCAGCTGGACACGTTGACGGACGACGAGAAGGACTACGTGGCCGGTTCGGCCGTCGCGGCCGCCGCACGGCAGACGGTGGGCGCGGGGACGGCCCTCGACCTGGCGGGCCACTCCGTCGAGGCCGTCCGTGCGGCCGAACGCCTGCTGGCCAAGGCGGCGGGCGCCGCGTCCGGGAAGACGGAGGCGGCACAGGCCGGTGCCGTGCACGGGGCCGTCCGGAGTTGGCTGCACGAGCGGGAGGCCCGGGCCTTCGCCGCGTCCCTGACCGGCCTGCCCGGGCAGGAGCTCGACGCCCACGTGGAGCGGCTGGCGGGCTTGCGGGATCCGCTGTCGCGGCGGCTGTGGGAGACGGCGGTGGGCTGCCGGGCCCAGCACGCCGCCGCACGCTCCGGCGACGTCCAGGAGTTCCTGGTCCGCCACCAGGACCGGTTGGCGCGCAAGCGGGCCGCGATGCCGCTGCGGTTGTTCCACCGGGACCGGGAGAGCGAGAAGCTGAAGCAGCTGGAGGCCGAGGCCCTGTTCCTCACCGGCAAGGACAACCTGCGCACGGTCTTCGCGCTGCAGTACCTGCTTCCGTTCACCGGTCCGCACGCGCTGGAGACCCAGCAGAAGCTGGCCGCCGAACTGCCGGACTTCCTGCGGGCCCGGATCGCGGACGTGCACGGCTTCCATCCGGCGGAGCGGCTGGAGGAGTTGCTGTCGCAGGTGGAGGACGAGAAGCGCATCCGCACGGTGCGGGACATGATTCCGCGCCTTGGCCGGGACGGGGCGAACGCCCTGTTCCGGGAGGAGCAGGCGAAGTACCTGGCGCAGGCGGAGGAGTTCGCGGCGGCCGTGCGGAAGGCGGAGAAGGCCCGTACCCGCGGGGGTCTGTTCACTTCGTGCTTCGGCGGGGGCGTTCCGGAGGACGAGTTCGAGGCGTTCCGCAAGCATGGGCGGGACCTGGCCAAGCAGGCGTCCGGCCTGGCGGCGGACCATGCGGCCTACGAGCGGGTGCTCAACACCCCTGCGTATGCAGGGCGGTTCGCGCCTGCCGAGCACATCCACGCGTGGAAGGACCGGCTCGGGGTCGACGGCTGATCACACACCGGCCGGGTACGTTCCGGTCGTGGGCGACCGGCGGGGGACGCGTGATGTTCTCGACCATGGTCTCCCGTTCGCGTTGACGCATCGTCAGAACAGTTTGAGCATGAGCAGGTCAATTTCGCGGAACCAGCGAAAGGACCTCACACCAGCATGGGCAAGAGAGCAACAACCACCCGACTGCGCCGGTTGGTTGCCGTGGTCGGCGCCGCGCTGCTGATACCGCTCGGCGTCAGCGGCTCCGCCTCCGCCGCACCTGCCGGCTCCGGTGACGGCCACAGGGCCATCGAGCTCGGTGCGCCGGAGCCGCTGCGCACCGTGACGAAGGCCGACGCCGCTACCGCCGGCGACCTGAACTGCCAGCCGGGCGAGTCCGTCCTCACCCGTACCCAGTCGTGCTCGTACTGGAGGATCCCGGTCGAGTACACCGTCAACAAGGTGCCGGAGGGCACCGCCACTCTGTGGGCCAAGTCCACCGCGACGCTGGACCCGCGCAACCGGTACACCTGGCACCAGACGGTCGCGCTGCGCCTGACCGACCCCACCACGTGGGCCGGGTTCGCCACGAACGGCTCGGTGGGCTTCGACTGCGGCCACTGCCGAGTACCCGCATCCGGCGAGCGCTACTTGTTCCCGGGCCTCACCGTCACCTACCAGTTCACCGTGACCTCACCGGGCCGTGCCCTGGTGAGCGACAGCATCCGTCCGTACGCCACACTGTCGGCACCCCGGCACGACAAGGGCTCGGCCGTCATCGGCTCGGTCTTCCGGCCGCGGTGCGACAACACCCCGCGGATCACGCCGCAGACCACCGGCGGCTGTGTCTACCCGGACGTGCCCGCGCTGTACAAGATCGACGTGACCAACGCGCGCGTGGCCGCGGTCGGCTGGCACGTGCTGTGGGCGCAGCGGAACCTCAAGCATCCGTGGGGTGTGGTGAACAGCCGTTACCCGCTGCACCGTACCTTCGACACGACGCTGCAGGGGAACAACCGCGACGTGGCCTGCGGCCGCGACGTGCCCCGCCCGCCGAACCGTCCCGATCTGTCCTGCGACGAGTACCCCTTCGCCCAGACGTACGAGGGGGCCAGCCGGAACCCGGACTACAGCTGCCACTTCCTGAACGCACAGGCCAACTCGCGTGAGGGTGCAGTGCGCAAGGCCGATCTGAACGGACAACGCGTCTTGGAGAACGACGCGTTCTATGTGCAGGTCGTCAATGTGCCGAAGGCAAAGCCGGACCTCGGCGAGCCGGGCCCGTACGGCCCGGTCGGCTGCGGCCACGACTGAACCGGCACACTGTCGGAGTGGTCGCACGCGCCACAGGTGCGTGCGACCCTCCTCGTTCACAAGAAGGTGGTCCCATGCCCAACCTGATCCGCCAGGCCGCTGCAACCGTGCACGTGGACGCCGCCACGGTCGACCTGGCCGGGGACGAACTGGTGGTGGAGTTCGAACCGGAGTGGACGGGCAACGGCCTGGTCGAGCCCGACCCGGCCGGGGACGGCGCCCGCATCCTGTGCGGGCAGGAGATCGGCCCCGTCGCCGTCACCGCGCAACTGTGGGACGCCACGCCTCCGTTGACCACCGACATCGACGCCTGGGAGGACGTCGCCGAGGTCCCCATCGTATGGCGGTCGCCGTTCGTCGACTTCGGTACGAGCGGCGAGAAGGACGACCCCGCATACCGCCTCCGTCTGCCCGGCCCGGGCGCCTACCGGCTGCGGGTGCACGGACGCCACCGCGACGACGGCGATCCCCGCGGGGACGACGATCCGGTGGAGGAGTACCTCATCCAGGTATGGGCCGCGCCGCACGACGCCGGGCACGTCATCAAGGTCACCAGCGAGACGGCCCATCACTGGACGAAGTGATCAGCCGGCGAGGACGGCTCCGGATTCCGCCAGCACCAGCACCTGTCGTCCGTCGGAGAGCTGCGCCCCCTGGGGGGTGAACTTCAGCGCCCCCTCCAGGGTCTCCCACTCGTCGCCGAGCGGGTACTCCCTTGACAGCGTGTCCGGCAGCCCGGCCTTCAGCACCCCGTTGCGTACGCCGACCAGTTCTCCGTGGCCGAGGCTGAGCATGGCGTGGATCATCTCCTGGCGCCCGCCGTCCACCCGCACGAAGGCAACGCGGTACCCCATCTTCAACCGGCTGAAGCTCGACGCGTCCGTGATCTCCCTGCCCTCCCCGCCCAGGAATGCGGTGAAGTCGTGAGCGGAGGTGACGTTGACGAGCCTGTGCATCTCGGCGTCGTCGATGACGCCGGTGCTGCGCTGCATCGCGGCGACCACGGCCCAGCTGGAATCCCCCGCCTGCTTCACCTCTTCCTGGAAGGCCTTGTCCCACCAGCGGTTCGAGATGTGGTTCTGAACCTTGAGGCGATTGGACTCCACGTCCGACTCGGGCATCCGCCACACCTGCCGCACGGTCGCGGCCTGGTACTCCCTCCCCGCAGGCAGGTTCCCGATGACGGACTTGTTGAGTGTGTAGATCTCCCGCCACCGGTCCCCGTCCCCGAGTTCGGCCGCCGCGACCCGCCACAGGCTGTCGCCCTGCTGCACGGTGTAGGTGGGGAAGACCTCCAGCGAGATGGCGGTCCCCGCCGGGAACTCCACGGTCCGGGTCTCTTCCGACCCGACCTCGGTGGCCGGCACGTCACCGCCGCGCACGACGGCCGCCGTGCCCCGCTTCGGGGCGATGGTGCACTTGATGATGCGCCCGGCGTACTTGAGGTGGAAACGCACACGCGGGTGCAGCACGAGCTCGGCGACCTCCCCCAGGAAGCCGGGGAACACCACGTCGACGGTGCCGGCTCGCTGCCCCACCGCCGGGGTCACCGTCGGGGTGCCTCCGACCACTGCGCTCGCCGTCGCCTTCGGGACGGTGTTGGCCTTGACGGACACCCGAACCGTACGGTCCGCGAGACGTGCAGCCATCCCCTTGTCGTACCAGGCCGGGCGGGTCAGCAGCTGTGTCCCCTCCCGGTAGTCCAGCGCCCAGCGCGGCGCATGCGTGCTGAACTCCGTCGCGGCACTGCCACTGTTGCCGAACTCCCGCATCTTCATCAGTTTGGTGGTCGTGCTCTGCCGGTACGTCGACAGCCAGTTCTCCATGGGGAGGACGAGCGGACCGTCGAGCCCTTGCATCCCCTTGTTGGCGAACTGACCGGCCGAGAGGTCGAACACCCACTCCCGCCCGCCCTTGCTGCCGATCACCACGAAGTGGTTGTCGTTGAGGGTCTTGCGACCGCCGTTGGCCCAGATGTCCATCCCCGCGTAGCGGATGTCGGTGAAACCCTTCCTCTTCGCGAAGCGGCCCACCGGCTCCATCAGCTTTTCGCAGTTCTCGCTCGGGTTGGCCATCAGCTTGCCGATGTCACGGTCCTTCCCGGCGGACTTCACCAGCTTGTCCGACAGCGCACGGTCGGCCTCGGACAGCTGCTGCGCCGCGTCCAGCTGTCGTGCCGCATTCTGCGTACGCATCGACTCGATACGGAATTCCGGTGCGTCCGCATGCACGTACACGCGTACCTGCTGCCCGTCGGCGAGCTCCCACACCCCGTCGCTGCGGAACCGCAGGCCCGCATCGTTCACCAGGTCGAACTCGCTGTAGCCGGGGCTCAGTCGCGGGTTGATGCCCGCGTTGTTGAGTCCGGCCACCCGGCCGTTGCCCGTCGAGGTCATGGCGTGCAGCATCGTCTGCTCACTGCCGGTGCCCCGGACGATCGCCACCCGCTCGCCGGCCGGAATGCGGCCCAGGCTCTCCGGGTTGGCGACCGGCTTCATCTCTTTGCCACCGAGGAATGCGTCGAAGGAGTTCGCCCGGGTCGTGGAGCGCAGCCTCGCCGCCTCCGCCGGTGTGATGACCCCCGCGAGCTCGTCCACCCGGATCGCCGCGTCCCAGCACACGTCGCCGCGCCGGAACGCGGCCGTCGGCAGGTCCTGGTGGTGAGCGATGGCCGAGGCGTACGCGGACGTGCGCTCCAGGGGTGCCTTCCCCGTCACCCCGCCCTCGATGCGTCCGATGATCCTGCGGGACAGGATCTTCTCCTGGCCCCTGGCGATCACCGATCGGAGGTTCTTGGCCGCGGCGGCCTTGGCTCCTGGCGCCGCGGCGCGCAGGAACTTCGCTGCGGCAGCTGCGTCCAGCACCGTGCCGCCGATGGCGAAGACCATGCCCAGGGCGGCGTCGTCCTCCGCGTGGCGGCGCACGTCCCCGCGGTCGGCGACCTTGCCCAACTGCCCCTGATAGACGGAGGAGGCGATACCTGCGGCTCCGGCCACCAGGCTGACCGCCAGCGCCGCGCCGCCTGTCAGGCCGACCGCCGCCAAGGTGGCCAGGTTGCTCACCGCGGTCATCAGATTGCGCCGGAAGCGCAGCCCCTCGTCGCGCCGCTGCTCCTCGGGTGTGTAGACGAGTGCGTCCGCATCTTTGCGGACCTTGGCCAGACCCGCGTCCCACAGGTTCTCGTACACCTGGGGCGACGTGCGGAAGGTGAACGGAATGTACTTGATCTCCCGCGACCCGGCCATCGTGGGCAGCCGCGCGCGCAGCGGCTTGAAGTCGCTGGAGGAGACGCGACCGCTCTCGTACGCGGACAGGTGCTCGCGCACGAAGCGCTCCCAGTCCGTGGAGTAGAACATCTGCGGCAGCCACCGGGCCTCGCCGGTGGCGACCGAGACGATCAGGTGGTCGTCGCCGGATCCGAACGTGACCAGGTTGGGGACCACCTCACCGTTGAAGACCACGAGCCGGGGCTGCTGCTCGCCGGCGATGGCTGCACCGACCACGTCGGACACCGGGCTGCTGTCCGGCAGTTCGCTGAACAGTCTCCCCAGTGCGCCCGCGACCCGGTTCCGTGCGTAGGTCAGGTAGGAGGATCTGTTCTCCGCGGTGTCGACGACCTTGAGCGCGTCCTCCAGGACCATGGTGCCGACCTGCTGGCGGGCGGAGTCGCCGGTGGCCGCCCGTCAGAGATCCTTGGGCAGGTGGCCGGGCGGGGTGGTGTAGCTGCGGGACCAGCCACTGCTGGTCAGGTCGTTCTCGCGATGCATCTCGCCGAGCAGCACCTCGCGCAGGGTGAAGGTGCGCTCCTTCTTCGGGATGCCGCGCGGATCGTGCAGGTCGTAGCGCTGCAGGGTCTTGTGGTAGGTGGCGGTGATCCGGGTGTTGAGGTTCACCGTCCGTGCTTCGGCCGATCCGCTCGCCGCCTCCAGGGCGGCCCGGATCATCTCGTCGATCTTTGCCGAGGACTTCGCTCTGTCCTCCGAAGAGATGGTGATCTCCCGCAGCAGTGGATCGATGACGGCGAACGAATCCTCCTGCGACGAAGCGGTCGCCCCGGTCGGCTCCGGAGCACCGTGCGGCGAGTCCATGCCGCGCGTGTCGCGCTTCTTCCTGGTCTGCATCTTGGCCGGCGGGCTGGTGACGGGACGACCGGCCAGGCTCCGGTGACCTGCGACGACAGGTGTGGTGCGCTGTTCCGTCCGGGATATGTCCTCCGATTTACGGACGACGGCACGGGCGATGTTGGCCAGGGATTCGGTGCCGGCATTGTAGTAACTCTGGTGACTCGTGAACGGGTTGGTGAGGTCCTTCGCCGCAGTCCACTTGTAGTCGACCTTCATACGGGTGACCGGATGGTTCTTGTCGTAGTTCTTGTGCGCCGGGTCGATGCTGAACCAGTTGAACCAGCTGACGGGGTCGGAAGCGGTGGCGGCGACGAAGATGTCGGACCGACCGAGGTGCTGGGCACGCAGCCCGGTTCCGGGGCTGCCGAGGAAGACCAGGTTGTCGATGACGGGTCTGCCCGCGGTGTCGTTCCCGGCGTTCGCGGCGGCATGCCCGGTGACCACGCTCCCGTAGCTCAGCCCGCTGACGGTCAGCAAGGGGTAGGGGCCCATTCCCAGACCCGTGCGGACTGCACTCTGGCGCCAGTACAGGCGCCATTTCTCCAGGTCCTGCAGGAGGAGTTCGCTGCCTTCCCCGGCCGGCCCCTCGAAGGCCACCTTCTTCAGCCCCGGAGCCTTGTAGCCGACCCAGGCCACGACGGCGACCCTGGACCGGGGCCGGGTGCTCAGGCACTGCTCGCGCAGCCGACGTGCGTGGCCGACCAGTTCCCCGAGGGATTCCAGCGAACTTCCCATGCCCGGCACCAGGACCGCCACGTACTCGGCCGTTTCCATGTCGCCGACGGCAACGGCCGCGCGCCCGCGGCCCTTGAACCAGGGGTGGTAGACCAGCAGCGAACAGTCCGTGTTGTCGTCCATCACCTGCTTCACCCGGCCGGCATTGCGCGGGAAGATGCCGCTCAGTTCGTTCGCGTCGTTCGTACACCGGAGGAGGTTCTGCCCCAGGGCGATTGCAAAGTTCGTTGATCGT